>JASMLW010000368.1 GCA_030748485.1 Pirellulaceae bacterium | reverse complement strand
GGCCGTTCAACAGCGGGCCGGCCGGCAAACCCAACGGCGAATCGACTGGCAAGCCGCAAAAATCCCACGAACCGGACATCTCGGGGACGGGCTCATCCAAAACCGGATCGGGCACATGCTGGTAGTTCCACTCGTACGATTGGTCCCATCGATAACGAGGTAGATCGCTCATTCATTCGTCCGTTGTCTTCACAAAGGTGTTGTGCGAAACGAGTTCCGGTCCGCCGCCTGACAGTCGCCATAATAGCGAAGCCCACGACGCTGACTCCAACTCGCCCTGTCGAGCAGGAATGGAATCACTACTTTTTCCGCTTGCGAGGTGGGTGCGTGGAAATTACCATAAAACTTTTACCAGAAACGCCTTGAGTCGATTCTCATTGTCCGTGAGAATCGATGAGCAATTCACTTCAGACATTGTTTTTAGGAGCGTAGTTCGATGTCGAAACCGATCGTCCCACTCTTCGTGGCGCTACTCCTCTGCGGGGCTGGCGTGGGCAGTGCAACTGCACAAGATGCGTTGCTCTCCGAATTGTATGGGCGAGGGGTCCATGCCTTCTTCGCCGGGAACTTGGAAGAGGCCATGACATTCCTGGACGAAGCGGCGACCGGAAACTCGGATCCCCGTGTCTTCTACTTCCGTGGTTTGGTTTCCGCGGCCAATGGCGACAGCGACGCGGCCACCGCCGATTTCGCGAAAGGCGCCGATCTGGAAGCCAACAATCAAGAGCAGCCGTACAACATCGGCCGCGCCCTGCAACGAGTTCAAGGTACAACTCGTTTGGAGATCGAATCGATCCGTCGCCGCGCGCGTCTCGAACGGCGCAAGCGCGAATTGACAAAGCGCGAGATTCGCTACCAAAAGTTGCAAAACGCCGAGAAAGAAGTTCTGGTCGATCCCGACCGCCCGTCCGCGCCCGCTCCTGACCCAAAAGAAAGCGCTCCCGATTCAACTGATCCGTTTGGCGCAGCGGGAGCCGCGCCAGGAGCCGCGCCAGGTGCAGGTCCGGCCAAGACGGTTGATCCAGCCAAACCGGCTGACAACGACCCCTTCGCGCCGGCGAATACTCCGCCACCCGCTGACAATACTCCGCCTCCCGCTGACAATACTCCGCCACCCGCGAACGACCCGTTTGCGACGCCCGAGAAACCGGCAGCCGGCGACGGCGACGGCGCCGCTGCGAAAGCCGCTCCGAAAGGTGCTGTCGGATCGCTGTTCCGCGCGCTGGGCAAAGCAACTGTCGGCGACGTTTCCAAACTGAAAACGCCGTTCGGTGGCGGCGCCGCCGGAGCCAGCCCCTTTGGCGATGGCGAGCAGGGCGTCAACCCATTCGGGCCAGGTGAGGGCAAAGCTCCGCCCGCGGGCGGCGACCCGTTCGCGCCGGGCGGCGCACCCAAGCCAGCCGCTCCGGGCGCCGATCCCGGCAAGCCGGCCGCTCCCGCCGGCGACGATCCCTTCGCGCCCAAGGGCGGAGCAGCCAAACCGGCCGCGCCGGGCGACGATCCCTTCGCACCGGGCAAGTCGGCGCCTCCCGCAGGCGACGACCCGTTCGCGCCCAAGGGCGGAGCAGCCAAACCGGCGCCTCCCGCAGGCGACGATCCCTTCGCACCGGGCAAGTCCGATCCGAACAACGATCCGTTCGCTGACGATCCGCCGAAGTAACGACCGGCACAATCGAACTCGATCATTGCGACACCGTCGCCCTTTTGGCGACGGTGTCGTTGTTTATGCCCACAACTCCGCTACCGACCCGTAGCGCGCGCCGCAACCAACCACGGACCGTCCCGATGTTCGCCGCGTCTTCTTCTCCCTGAGAGAACCGGCGGTCTGTCTATACCCGCCGGCGGCGCGATAGGTCTGTTGACTTTGACGGCCGAAGACAAGCCCACCAGCGCGGTGATCTCAGTTACCGGTTCTTCGCGAACCGACCGCCCAATGGTGCGTTCGTTGGTCGCCGCCGGCGCGCCGACTGCTGCGGCCGCTCCTCACCTCGGGCAAGAGATCGGAGTTGGCGTGACGAAAGAGCTGTCGGCGATTCGAGTCGAATGGCAAGCGGTCGACGACGCCAAACTCTATCTGGGGCTTCCCTTGATGGCGCGCGTTCAAGATGGCGCGCGTTCAAGTTGCTCGCCGCGATGGCGTACAGGGCAAAGTTCGGTTTCGCCTGATGACGACACCGAAGATGCCTCGCAAAAAAGTGAAAGAGGGAAACAAGATCGAAGAGATCAACGGTGTGGAACGAGCCCTCCAACTGGTTGGCTCACCCATGCTCGACGAAAAAACGAATGAGGTTGAAATCGGCGTTTTGACGCCGACCGACCTTCCCCTGCAGCAATGGGGACTGGCGGTGGTCGGTGAGTTACTTTCGGGAGATGGGAAACAGGTCATCGCCACATCGAGTTGGGACATCGCGAGTGATCTAGCGATCAAACGAACCGCCTCCACGTTCTGGCGAACGTAGCTACAAAGTAGCCGCGCCGGACTGCTCAACGCCCGTTCAACGCGTTCTCTGCGGACGATCGAGACCCTGCGCCGATTGACCGCCGCCGCCGGCGAAATGATACTGGTGGCTCGCATTCGATCTCGACCCCCACTGTCGGCCGCCTGCGCTCAGTTGTTGAGCGATATCTCACTGAGGAGACACCCATGCGTTTTGCCCTGTTGGCGACATGTTCAGTCATGCTTACCGCCGTCTGTCAATTCGGCTCCGCGGCCGAGCGAGACGCGCGGCCGAACATCTTGTTCATCATGTCCGACGACCACGGCTACCAGGCGATCGGGGCCTACGGCAGTCGCGTTAACAAGACACCCAACCTCGATCGTATCGCGCGCGATGGGATGCGTTTCGACCGTTGTTTCGTCACCAATTCGATCTGCGGACCGGCGCGAGCAGTCATCCTGACGGGCAAGTACAGCCACCTGAACGGCTTCGTCCGCAACGGCAACACGTTCAACGGCGGGCAACAGACGGTCGCCAAACTGCTGCAGAAAGCGGGTTACCAAACGGCCGTTGTCGGCAAATGGCACCTGCGCAGCACGCCCACTGGGTTCAATCACTACCACGTATTGATCGGCCAGGGGCCTTACTACAATCCGCCCATGCTGACGTCGGCCGGCCGCGTCGCACACACGGGTTACACAACCGACATTATCACCGATGAGGCGCTGTCGTGGTTGAAAGAGAATCGCGACCCCGAGAAGCCGTTCTTTCTGATCTATCAGCACAAGGCTCCGCATCGCAATTGGCAGCCGGGACCCAAGTACCTCAACAAGTACGACGGCGACACGATCGCTGAGCCGCCGACGCTGTTTGACGACTACAGCGGACGGGGAACGCCGGCGAAGACTCAGGCGATGACCGTCGCCAAACATCTCAACCCCAACGACCTCAAGCTCACTACGCCTCGCGGTTTGACCCCCGAACAACTCGCCCTTTGGAACAAGGCGTACGGCGACAAGAACAAGCAGTTCGCCAAAGCAAAGCTCGAAGGCGACGACCTGGTGCGCTGGAAATACCAGCGTTACGTCAAAGACTATTTGCGCTGCGTCGATTCAGTTGACGAAAACGTCGGCCGAGTTCTCGACTACTTGGACGAAACCGGACTCGCCGAAAACACGATCGTCTTTTACACGTCCGACCAGGGCTGGTATCTCGGTGAACACGGTTGGTACGACAAGCGGTGGATGTACGAAGAGTCGTTCCGCACTCCGCTGCTGGTCCGCTGGCCCGGCAAGACCAAGGCGGGATCCGTCAGTGAAGACCTGGTCATGAATCTGGACTTCGCGGAGACGTTTTTAGATATCGCCGGCGTCGAGATTCCCGCCGACATGCAGGGCCGCAGCCTCCGCGGCGTCCTCTCCGGTAAGACGCCCGAAGATTGGCGCGACGATGTCTACTACCACTACTACGAGTTTCCCGGAGCCCACAGCGTGCGCCGCCACTACGGCGTGCGGACCGACCGCTATAAGCTGATCTACTTCTACAGAATCGATGAGTGGGAGTTGTTCGATCTGCGGAACGATCCGTATGAAATGAAAAGCGTCTACGCGGATCCGGCGTACGCGGACACGGTCAATATGATGAAAGCGCGGCTCGAGAAAGCCCGCGAGCGATACGGCGACAATGATTCAGTCGTCGACTTCGGCGAAGATCGCGCCAAGAAGGTGAAACTCCAGCAGGTCGGCAAGTTCGACCTGGCCAAGTTGCACGACAGCGGCGACGCCAAAGGAGAGCTGACCGCCGGCCCGCACGGCCCCGCTATTCAGCCCGCCGCCAGTCCCGTGCTCCGCCGGGAAACATCGCCCGCGCTGGATCCCGCCTACAAGCCGATGACGATTGGAGCGTGGATCAAACCGACGGCGAAGGACGGAGTCATCATGGCGCAAGGCGGAGTCAGCCTCGGCTATGCTCTCTACCTCAAAGACGGAACTCCGACATTCGCGATCCGCGCCGGTGGACAACTCAAAGAAGTCAAGTCTCGCGAGCTCGAACTGAACGAGTGGTCACACGTCGTGGCCGTGCTGGACGCCGACGGCCGCGGTCGCTTGATCGTCGACGGCCGGCCTCAGCGACGAGCTCGAAAGCTGGGATTCGTGAGCTCTGCTCCGGCCGACGGCTTCTCGCTCGGAGCCGATACGGGGTCGTTCGTCGGTGAATACGAAGACGCGCAAGTCTTCGCCGGACAGATCGCCGATCCCCGCGTCTACTGGGGCGTGCTCGGCGAAGACGCCTTGAAAGCCTGGTCGAGTTCGGAGGAAAAGAAATAGCGGTCCGCCAACGAACCGCACCGCTCATCGATCCCTCATTACCCGTCATGAATGAATGTGACACGAATCTCAATGTCGGCGGGAGACTTCGCTGCGGAACATCGAGCACTCGAGTTCATTAGCGGCTCGGTCGCTCGAGGTGAACGGCGACTGGTTTTCGTGTTCGTATTGTCTGGCGCTGCCGGAGTTCTCCTCGGTCTCAACCTGCAACCGCATGGTCACTCCCCACCGCCCGTCAGCGTCGCCTTTGACGAGCCAATGCGGCATGACGACGAGCGACTGGTGAACCAGCTCGAACCCGCCTTCTGATTGGCTAACCGATTCAATCGGGAACGTCCAGAAGTGAGTTGGTCGATCGGCTCCCAATTGGGCGTCGACGCCCAGCCACTGGTCGACCATACCCAGCTGTGATTGATCGTACAGATCGAGCATGGCTCCGAGGTGTCCGAGCCGTTGTCGATCGGCGGCGTAGAAATAGCGGTCGTCGGCTCCTGAAGGCAGGCCGGCGAAATTGAATTCGACGGCAAAATGAAAGAACTCATCGGGCGCCAGGCCGTCGATGCGATAGGCGACCTCCAGCTCGCTGGACCCGGATTCAAGCGTCACGCCTTTGGTAATCGTGAGCGGCCGGCCCCAAGCGTTGCCCGGTCGAGTCATCATGACCTGCACGCGATCGTCGTTGCGCCGAATGGTCGTTTCAAAAGCGCCGTCGACAAAGTCACCCCGCTCCAGCGCCTGGCCATTGGCGACCGATTCGAGCGTGGCGTCGTTGTCGTAGAAGTGGTCGACCAGGCTCTTCCGCAAATGGCGGTCGTACTGCAGTCGCTGATCGAGTCCGTCCTGCTTAAAGACAACTCGATCGTGGATGCTGGCGACGTCTTCCGCCTCGCTGTCTGTGGCGCCGGCCAACACCTTGCGATGATAGGCTTCGGGTTGGCGAGTCAAGGTCGCGAGCAGATTGTGTCGACTGCGGCGAATATCGAACTCGTACATCCGCCCGCCGGCCGCGGGAGCGAGGAGACAGACGAAGCGATCGTTCTCGAGTCGAACCTCGGGGCGGCCGTCGAAGTTGAAGTCGTCCGCCCGCGCCTCGACCCACTTCGACTTGCCTTCAAACTGATCGAGCAAGTTGTCGGCTTCGATCAAGTTCGCGTAGACCGCGTTGCGAAGATGGGGCAGGTAGATCCCACCGAAGGCTCCGTGCCAGTAACTGCAGTTGCATTGGCCGCGGTAGAGCGCCGCCCGCGCTTGCTCGAGATCTCCGCCGCCCAGCCCGTCTTGTTCAAGTCGTTCGAGTCGCTGGCTGACCATCATCATCCGCGCATACATCTCGTCCGCTTCGGGGTATCGAACTTTGAAGTTGCGCCAGAACCCGCCCCGGACAAACTGCTCGACTTGCCGCCAGTGTCCCGACTCTTGAAATTCGTGTTTGGTGGTTTCGTAATCCAAGTGGCGATCGACGGGCAACACCCATTCCGTCATCTCGCGGTAGCTGGCGTCGGGCAGATAGATCTTGTCGAGTGGTGCAGTCTGGTCGACGGCCGAACTCAGCGTGGCCGTCTCCAGCCAGTCGCCGTTTTCGACGAGCGCGTCGAAGAAACTGCGGAGCCAGCCGTCGTCGTACACATGTTGCTTCGTCTCGGGCCAGGTCCCGAACTTCTCGCCGTCGTCGCCAAACACGGCGACGGCCCCCGGGTGGCGTTCGCCCATCTCGCGGAGGTCCTCGATCGTCTCCTCGGGTTTGCCGAAGGGGATGAGGTATCGCAGCCGTTCGCTGCCGGGAAACACCTTGAGCAAGCGGCCGTTGTCTTCGGTGACGAAGTAGCCGTGCAGCAGATCGCTGCTGCAGCCGGCGTTGCGGAAGTGGAAATCGTCGAGCACGGTGTATTCGATGCCGGCGTCCACCAGATCGGCTGTGACCGACTGTTCCCAAACGCGCTCGGGCACCCACATGCCGCGGACGGCGGCGCCGAACCGGTGCTGCAGGCACTCGGTGTAACGACGGATCTGACCGCGGCGATCGCGGGGCGGGATCATCGTCAGGATCGGTTCGGCAAAAGGTCCGCCAACGATCTCGATCCGGCCGCGCGAGACCAAATCGGCCACTCGGTCTAGATACTCACCACGCCGCCGATCCAACCACTCCATTAAGGGACCGCTCGTATGCAACGAGATGCGGAGATCCTCGTACGATTCAAAGACGTCCAAGAACGGCAGGTAACTGTCGTTGTAAGCGTCTTCGAATACACGGTCGAAGTTTCCGACCGGTTGGTGATTGTGCAGGACCAGGCAAAGTCGAACTGGACTCGTCATCGCAAAACTCTCTCAGTAGTCGAGGGCGCTCGGCGAGAACGATCGGGGAGGACGCTCCACCGCTCGCGCCGAATTTCCATTACGCAAAGCACTCAAGAATCTTCGGCAAATCAGCTCGCCTTTCCCAATCGAAATATCTTCCGCAGTCGGAACGGTTTCTCATCGGAAACGATTCCGTCAATCGGGACGGATGGAGAGCCTGGTCGCCGCCTGTTCGGGGCTGACCGGGTTGATGAAACAGCCGGTTCCCCATTCAAAGCCTGCCTGGGTCGAGATGCGCGGGAAAAGAACTATATGCCAGTGATAGTGGTCGCAGGGAGAACTGTCAAAGGGAGCAGTTTGGACGAGGTAGTTGTAGGCGGGAAAGTCCAACACGTGTTCGATCTGGCGGACAAGACGTTTGACCAATCGCCCCACGTCGCGGCAATCGGCGGCCATCCGTTCGAAGCGCGGTTCACAACGGCGCGGCGCGATCCAAACCTCGTAGGGGAACCGACTGGCGAATGGGCAGAATGCGATCCAGTCGTCATCGGCGTGGACGATCCGCTTAGCCGCTCGGCGCTCTTGTTCAATCAGCGCGCAGACTCCGCACTGCTTGTGGTTCTCCGCGTAGTCTGCGAGCGACGCGAGATCAGCAGCGACGGTTGCCGGCGGTTCGGCGAGCGCGATCAACTGGCTGTGCATGTGCTCGATCGATGCGCCCGCCGCGGGACCGCAGTTTTTGAAGAGCTGAGCGAATCCGGCGCGGCGGCTCCACCACTCCAATCGCCTGGTGTACATCAGCCAGACGGAGTCAGATTCAGCATCGCTGAGCTGTGACACCGTCGTGCGGTGATCGGGAGACTCGATGATCACCTCGTGACCGCCGACGGCCGACGACGACGCGAAGAACTCGTTGGCGGTCGCCGCGGACTCCATAGTGCTTGTGGACTCAACAGGTTCGACCGCGGGAAACTTGTTGGGAACCGCGCGGACGGCCCACGCTTCCGAGCCATTGACAATCCGGTCCACCTCGCGCGGCGTCGCCGCTTCGTTGCCGCTGCAGAACGGGCAATCGCCGTCGATCCGCTTGGTCGCCAACGGGGGGAATTCGACCGGCCGGGCGGCGCGGTTCTCCGCCACGATCACCGTGCGGCGGAAGACAGGGTCGTGGCGGCGTTCGGACATCCGATGTCGTTATCGATCAAAGGTGGGGCGCGGAATCATGTTGAATGCGATCTGGTCTGTAGCGACGCTCGACGTTCAACGGTCTCACGATAGAGCTGTTCGTATTGACGAGCGCTCTGGCCCCAGGACCAATCCTGCCTCATTCCCGCGTCGACTAGTCGCCCCCATGCCTGCGGGTCGCCGCGCCACAAATCACATGCGCGGCGGAGCGTCCGCTCGAGTTCCTCGCCGCGGTAGTCGTGAAATGTGAAACCGTTGGCTCGATCTCCCCCGACGGTCGCGTCGACGATGGTGTCCGCCAATCCGCCCGTCTCGCGGACGATCGGCGGCGTGCCGTACTTGAGACTGTAGAGCTGGTTCAGTCCGCACGGCTCGTAGCGGCTGGGCATCAGGAACATGTCTGAGCCGGCTTCAATGCGGTGCGCTAAGTCGTTGGAAAACGTCAGCATCGCCGACATCTTCTCCGGCCAGTCGTTAGCCAGTTGAGACAACAGGTCGTGGTAGCTCGGGTCGCCCGTTCCCAAGACAACCCACTGAACGTCTTCCGACGGCAACCACCATTGCATCACCTGAGCGACCAGATCCCATCCTTTTTGATCCGCCAGGCGCCCCACCAAACCGATTAGCGGAGTGTCCGACCTGACCGGCAAACCGGCTTCCTGTTGCAGCGCCGCTTTGCATTGTGGTTTGCCCTGACGCCAATCCTGTTCGTCGAACTGGGCGGCTAAAAACGGATCGGTCCGGGGGCTCCAATCGGTGTAGTGCACGCCGTTGATGATTCCCGTGACGACCGCCGACCGCTCCGACAACACGCCGTCCAGTCCACAACCCAACGGCGACTCCTGAATCTCCTCAGCGTAACGCGGACTGACCGTGTTGATTGAGTCGCAGAATACGAGGCCTGTTTTCAAGAAGTTGAGCTGACCCCAGCACTCCATCTGACGCCAGTTGAAGTATCGCCAGTCGAGACCCGTTAGCAGCATGTCCCAGTGCCAAAACGAACCCTGGTAGGCCATGTTGTGAATTGTCAGCAGCGAGGCGATGTTCTCGTATCCTCGCGCTCCCTGGTATTCGATGTTCAAATAGGCGGGGATCAATCCCGATTGCCAGTCGTTGCAGTGCATCACATCCACCGGCAATTCGAGCAGGCGGATCGAGTCCATCACGGCGCGGGAGAAGAAGACGAACCGCTCGCAGTTGTCCGCGTAGTCCTGGCCGTCCTCGCCATACAACTCAGGTCGGTCGAAGTAATCGCCTTGAGCAACCAGATAGACCGGCACGTCGGAATCCGGGAGCTGAGTCTTGAGCAACTCGCCGGAGACGATCTTGCTGCCGCCGATCGGGATGTCGAATTGCAAACCGGTCGATTCGATCGTCGCGCCCGAATGCAATGCGCTGCGAAATGCGGGCATGATGAGCGAGACGTTGACGCCCAATTCGCGGAGCGCTTGAGGCAACGATCCGCAGACGTCGGCCAGCCCACCCGTCTTGGCGAACGGGGCGATCTCACTGGTGGCGATGAGGATATTCACGGCGGGGCGCCTTGGGTCCGAGGAGGCCGTGGAAGACCACCTCGCCCGGCGGTTTTCCACGATTTGGCGGTAATTGTAAAACGATTTCTCCCCGCCCGCGAGGAACCCTCGCGAGGTGGGAATCGGCGTCTTGCCCTCCTGGCGCGCCGGTGGCTCGGGCAATTCCGTGTGGTTGCGGAATTCTCGCCCGATCGCAGCCACCGTACTTCGCATTCGGCGCCGGCGTTTGGTTGGGTTGAATGGGTGGCGGGAAAGTTGCATGTCAGGGGATCTAGGGGATATGGCTGCTCGCGCGATCGCGCGGCTGGCGCCGTTTTTCCCAGCGATTCTCAACTGGTTAAACCAATTCCGGTCGATCTGGCACTAACATCAGCGCTCGCGTTCGCACATTCGACCCGCACGGATGGCCACCCAAATTGGGCCCGTCTGGCGGCGCATCGGCGTGTACAATGCGAATCGATGCTCCTAATTCCATCCCCAGGCTGCCGGGATGCCTCACCTCGACGTCAATTCGGTCATCCGCGACAACCTCGCGCGCATCTACCGCGCCGCGTTGGTGATGACGGGTAATCCGTGGGACGCCGACGATCTCACCCAAGAGACTCTGCTCACCTTCGCCCGAGCTCCCGACAATTTCGCCGGACGCAGCCACGTCTACACTTGGCTGTACGGGATCTTGATCAATCTCGAGCGGCGCGAGCGGCGGCGGGCGGGCATTCGTCGCCGCAAGCTGCAAGTCTTGCGGCAGAATCACGAGGAGACGGTTGAGCCGTCGGCGTCGGCCCCACTCGAAGTCCGAGAATGGCAGGGGAGCCTCTGGGAACGGGTGGCGGACTTGCCCGACGGACAGCGACAGGCGCTGGTGCTGAGGTTTAGCGAGAACTTGCAGTACGACGAGATCGCCGACGCGATGGATATCCCACTGGGAACGGCCAAGTCGCGCGTGCACCACGGTCTGCGAGCGCTCCGCAAGAATATGCAAGGATCGGACCACGCTGCGTTTTCACCGCCCAAGTACTCACTCAAAGACGTACGTCATGCGTTGGAATCACCCTGACATCATGAATGAAAAACCTGACAACTCGGCTGCTCGCGAAACCGACATGTTGAACCGATTGGGGGAGCGTCTGCAGCGCGAAGCCGATCAGCTTGTCGTTGCTCATCCGTCTCAATTGACGCCGGAGGCGATCGAACCGCTGGCGCAGCGAGCCGCGCGTGGGACGACATCCACGATCGCCGCGGTCGTTTCTTCCGCCGCGGCGCTCGTCGTGCTCGTCGCCCTCGTGGCGCAATGGAACTCGCGTCCGCAAACGGCCGGCGCTCCGCACGTGCGAGTCGGCGACACACAGTTGCCCCCCGAGCGAGCGGATGAGCCGACGGCGCTCGTCAATCTCGAGTCAACCGGCGGGGACGAGATTTGGCGAAACGACGCGCCGCCGTCTGTTATCGAAGCGACAGGTCCCGAACTGGAAGCCGTTCTCGACCTGCTCGACGATGACGACACGCCGCCGCCAGCCACCATCTCCATCTGAGCAGTTCACCAACCGAAACGCCGTTCCACCGATCGACAAATGAAGAACGCACAAACGAGAGTCGCGAAGATAACGCTGGCCGTTCTGGTCGCGCTGGCTGTCTCGATTTCACCTCGCGCCGAGGCCGATGAGGGTTGGGAGTCCACCGCGAAACAGCTGCAACAAAGCGTGGTGCTGATCCGTGCGCGATCTGCCGAAACGCCGCCGAAGATCACGTTGTTGAGCGGAGCGGCAGTGGGACCCGACTTGATCATCACGACGGCGGACGCGGCTGTCGGCTCACCCCGAATCACGCTCCCTGGCGGCGCTCAAGCGCAGGCCAAGGTGTTGGTCGTCGATGAAGTCTCCGGGCTGGCGTTACTGCGGCTGACAAACGCCAAGTTGCCACCGCTCGAAGTCGCTTCTCAAGCGCCCGCTGTCGGAAGCTGGGTGATGAGCGGTTCGGCGTACGGCGGCGAACCGGCGGCCGTTTCACTCGGAGTCATCGGCGGCGCGAATCGGATGATTGGCGGCGGAGCCTTGCCGCCCCTGATGCAGTGTGATTTGCGCACCACAAACACCTCCAGCGGCGGCCCCATCGTTGATCGCGGCGGGCGGCTGCTGTCGGTTGTGATCGCTGTCGACGACGGCAATAAGCGGGCGGGCTGGACGTACGCCGCCCCGGCTAGTCACGTCAGCCGCATTCTTCGCGAGTGGAAGGAACGGGGCGACAAACAAGACCAGAACCAAGAGCTGCTGGTCCTCAAACGCCGGCGACCCGTCGTCGGTTTGGTGCTCGATCAGGAGGGCGCGCTGATTGTCGTTGGTCGCGTTCACGCAAACAGTCCGGCCGCGTCCGCAGGCTTGAAACCTGGCGATCGAATCGTCGCTGTCGACGGCGTCCATATCCGTTCCGTCTACCAAGCGGTCCGCCCGTTGCTGTTCAAACAGCCGGGTGAGCAAGTCACGTATCGAATTCGTCGCGCGGGAGACGAACAGCCCGAGCGCGAAATTCAAGTCGCCCTGGGCGACCAACAAGCCGTGTTGGCGAAGGGTCCCTTGCGAGCTCCAAAACTAGATGTCGTTACGACGCCTGGTGGCTATCGCAGTGAGGCGGGCGATCGCAAACGCGAACTGGTCCATCCCGATGACCCGCGTAAAAAGCCCGTGGTCACGACGCCACAGCGGCAAATTGAGTTGCTTGAGCAGGCGCTGGACGGCTACCGCAATGTGATCATTTACCAGCAGGATCAGATTCGCGACCTCAAAAAGCGGCTCGAACAACTCGAAAAAGCGGGTGAGCCAAGACAATAGCTCACCACTAGGTCCTGCCTGCCGGACGGGTCTCCAGGCCCGTCAAATGGAACGAGCTGTCTGCGACGTTTAGGCTACGTAAGCAATCTAGCGAGCCACCACGTACGATGGCCTTCCAAGGCCGTCGAATGCGTGCTGAGCCTTCGAACAACCGCCGCAATCGTGCTCAGCGCGGCTTTCAGATTCCCGCCAAGCAGCTGATTGGAAGGTGTGTGTGTGTCACCTATTGGACTCGTGCTTCGACGTAGGACGGGTCTCCAGGCCCGTCAAAGGGAACGGGCTGTCTGCGACGCTAAGGTAACGGACGCACATTAGCGAGCCAC
>JASMLW010000367.1 GCA_030748485.1 Pirellulaceae bacterium | reverse complement strand
CTCCTCGGGGGTGAGAATAGACGCCTTGATGTAGGGCTCGCTCGCCGATGCGATGCTCGACGGATCGGGCCAGTAGGTGGGGTTGTCGACATCGATCGTCGCGCCGTCTTTCAGGGTCAGACTGTATTTCACCGACGGCGCCGAGATGACCAGGCCGATGTCAAACTCGCGCTGCAATCGCTCCTGGATTACGTCCAGGTGCAGCAGGCCGAGGAACCCACAGCGAAATCCGAAGCCGAGGGCGGCCGAACTGTCTTTTTCGTAGGTGAGCGCCGCGTCGTTGATCGCCAGTTTGTCGAGAGCCTTCGTGAGGTCCAGATAATCCTCCGTGCTCATCGGATATATGGAGGAAAAGACAACCTGTTTGGCTTCCCGATAGCCGGGAATCGGCTCGGCCGCGGGGCGGTCAGCGAGCGTGATCGTATCGCCGATCTCAATGTCCTGAACGCTCTTCGCGCCGGCGACAATGTAACCGACTTCGCCGGCGCTGAGCTGTTTTCTTGGATTGAGATCTAACTGATTGTAGCCCAACTCTTCCACCGTAAAATCGCGGTCCGCGTGCATGAAATGGATCGTATCGCGAGTTCTTAGCGTGCCTTCCACTACGCGACACTGGAGGATCACTCCTCGATACTTATCGAAATGCGCGTCGAAGACCAAGGATTTCAGCGGCGCGTTCGGGTCGCCGATGGGACTTGGCAACTTGGCGACAATGCCCGCAAGCACGTCCTCAATGCCCTCGCCAGTCTTTGCGGAAACCGGGATCGCCGCAAACGGATCGAGTCCTAGATCCGCTTCGATCTCTTCGCGCACACGGTCGACGTCCGCGGCCGGGAGATCGATTTTGTTGATCACCGGCAGAAGTTCCAGGTCATGTTCCAGGGCCTGATACAGGTTGGCGACTGTCTGAGCCTCAACTCCCTGAGAAGCATCGACAACAATCAACGCGCCGTCGCAAGCCATCAATGAACGCCGTACTTCGTGCGAAAAATCAACGTGGCCAGGCGTATCGATGAGGTTCAGCAAATATTCCTGACCGTCTGGGGCGCGGTAGGAGAGCGTAATCGTATTGCTCTTGATGGTGATGCCCCGTTCCCGCTCGATATCCATCGAGTCGAGCATCTGGTCGCGAAACTCTCTTTGCGTAACGCCGCCACAGACCTGGATCAGTCGATCGGCCAGCGTCGACTTGCCGTGGTCAATATGGGCGATGATGCAGAAGTTCCGAGTGTGTTTCATGCGAGCGGTTCTTGAAAACGGTCGTGTTTCGCCTCAAACCTAAGACTCTAGTAAATGACGTTGGCGAGTGACAGGGATCGCCGAGTACAAAACTGTGTCTCGGTGACGGGCTTTGATCTGTGTGTTGCGGGCGGAATGGCCCGATCGGCGCCGCCTTGCGGCAGGGTCGGCGCACGCGTTGAGGCAATTGGTTGCAAGGAATACAATCGATCGCCGTCCGCTGTCGGGCAGGTGGCGACGACTGGCGGTTCACCGCAGTTCATCGGCGGGAAGACGGACGCATTCGGGCGGTGTCGCAATCAAACTGCCGTCGCGCAAAGATCGCCGGACACACTGCAGCCGGCGAGTCATTCACGTCGACCGGCCGTGTTCGGCTCCGGCTCCGGCTCGATGAACGATCGGATGTCTCCGTTGATTCGCGGATGCGATCCTGAGAACGCATGCGCCATTCGCCGAGAATCTCCTTGTTAGCCAGCTCGAGCTTTTGGACACGGGCGGGCGGAACGCGATCGAAGTCGCTCGCAGATTCGAGGTCAGTCAGTCCATCAAGGAGAGAATAGGGGCATCTCGACGTCCCCTGAAATCGTGAGGTCGACATCCGTCGCACTTCATCAAACGGGGAACGATGTTGCAACAAGATCGTCAATGCGCGAAGATTGTTCGACCGTTGGGGCAACGGAGCATCTCAAATGGCGCTGCCGTTCGACGACAAGACGAGAATTGCCGCCAGAGCGGTTGCTCTCTTCGCAATTGGAATGATCGCGGTCGGGCTCTTGGGCTGTCTGGAAGAGCAGCGGTGGATTAGCCAGCACACTGAAGGCCTGGTTCGACTCATCATCGGCACTGCTGTGACCATCCCCTTGGCCGTGTTGGCAATTCGGGCGCCGTGGTCGCTGCTCTTTCGAGTTCTCGTACTTGTCGGATGCGTCACCGTTCTGGCTGAGTTTGTGCTGAGCTACACGGAGGACGTGGCAGAACTCGATGACGCTCCAATTGTCGGAAAGAACAGCCAAGTTCGTCGCGCATTGGAACCGGCGCTGGCAAGCTGCTGGATGATGGTGATTTTTTTCATTGCGTACAAATCTATTCGAGTGGTGCAAGCTACTCATTCCAAGTCGGTGGAATCGATCCGGCAACTTGAAGAGTCAAGGCGGGAAACTGAATCAACCAACCAGCAACTTCAGGAGATGGTTCGAGAGCTAGACGAGACTCAGCAACGACTCCAAGAAGAGATCGCCGACCGCAAGCAACTGGAAGTCGAGGCTCACGAGCAGCGCGAACGACTCGCTCATGTAGCGCGGCTTAGCACGATGGGTGAGATGGCCACTGGCCTCGCACACGAACTCAATCAGCCGCTCGCCGCGATTTCGAATTTCTGTACTGCCGGCAAATGCGCTTTGGACGATGCAGGTTCGACGGACACTGAACGGTTGCGCGGGTTGTTCGAAAAGTCGATTGAGCAGGCGATGCGCGCAGGCGAGATCATTCGGCGGCTGAGGGATTTTGTTCGCAAATCAAAGCCCGTTCGCTCGTCGACCGATGTGACCAAACTGGTCGATCAGATGCTTCGGTTGTTTGATTCCGAATTTCGTCACAACGACGTCCGCCATGAAGAACAGTTCGAACAGTCAAACCGCGCTGCGCTGATCGATGACGTTCAGATTCAGCAGGTCTTGGTCAATCTCATTCGCAATGCGTTGGACGCCATGAGCGACACGGAGCGCGACCGCCGCACGCTGCAGATCTCCACGTCAGCGACGAGAGATGCCATGATCGAAGTCGCCGTCCGCGACGCGGGTGTGGGCGTCCCTAACGAATTGGCGGATCACGTCTTCGATCCGTTCTACAGCAGCAAGCCCGGCGGCATGGGAATGGGGCTGGCAATCAGCCGAACCATCATCGAGACGCACGGGGGACGCTTATGGATGACGCCCAACTCGGACCGAGGAGTGACCGTCCATTTCACGCTTCCCATGGGCGATGCGGCCGTCGATGAGGCCGTCGATGAGGCGTGCGCCTAGGCGGCTGTCCAACGATTGCGTTGAACGGCGTTACGTCGAAGAGCGGTTAGCTCGTCGAGCGGCGGTCGATGGGATGGGCGCGTTCGTCTTGCCGTGTTCCTGCGCTAGTGCTCTGCTCGTTGGCGGCAACGCGCCGCCGATCTGAATCGCGTTTTTGAACCGGTAACGGCCGGTACATCCGCCTTTCCCATTAATCGATCACCGCGTAAAATCCACCGAGGTCTTTGGTCTGCG
>JASMLW010000366.1 GCA_030748485.1 Pirellulaceae bacterium | reverse complement strand
TTGCCGTGACCGTGGACGGCGTTCAGTATCTCGGGCAGTGGGTTGAGCAAACCGGTCGTCGTCTCGTGATGCACGCAAGCGACGTGCGAGATGGACCGATCGCCGTGCAACACTCGATCCACGGCGGAGACATCGATAGCCTGCGTCGACGCAAACTTCATCTCTTCATGAGGCAAGCGGTAAGCCTCGGCGATCTGACGCATGCGGTTGCCGTAGGCTCCGTTGTTGAGAATCAGCAACTTGCCGCCCGACGGCACAACGGAGTTAAGCGTGGCGTCGACGGCCGCCGTGCCCGATCCGCCGAACAGCACACACGTGTGTTCGGGGGAACCGTTCACGATCTGGCAAAGGTCGCGGCGGACATCGCTCAACACCCGCACGAACTCGTCTTCCCGAGGACAGATGTCGGGCACGACCTGGGCGAGTTTGACGGTGTCGGAAGTCGTCGCCGGTCCAGGATTCAGCAGCACTTTTCGTTCGACGCCTGCGGTGTCCGCCATGCTTTTCTCCTGTCGGCTGATTTGCGGATAGACATTGTCGCGGACTCGGAGGTATTGGCTCTCGTCGTCCACTTCTCCCCACAGCAGGTCGTCGACAACTCGATACCCGACGGCGACCTGCTGCGCGGCGGCGACCAGACAGTCCGTCTCGTACGCGACGTGTAGTGACTCGTGGAACATCTCGGACGCGCATTTCATCATGCGATCGAATAGCGGTTTTGAGATTCGTGAGATCCCCACCAATTCGCCGATGACGGGCGCGTTGAGCGAAGTTCGATCCTTTGACATGCGCCCGATGCGCTGATCATCGCCGGAGACGTAGACCTCATCGCCCGCGTCCGTGCGGCCGGACAACAGGATGCAGTCGTCGGCCGGAGACTCCAACACGGCGTCCAGCGCTCGTTGCTCGTAGACCAGGTCCGATTCGAGCAACAGAAGATCGCCGTCGATCAGATGGCCGGCGCAGGCCAGTGAATACATGCTTCCCGAGTCGGCGTAGTCCGGGTTGTGAACGACCTCGACGTTTCCCCGCGCGGCGGCCAGATCGTCGAAATACTCACGCAAGTAGCCGGTAACGAGAATGATGCGTCGCACACCCGCTCGCTCGAGCCGTTCGATCGACTCGGCGATGATCGGTTTGCACCCGAAACTCAAAAACGCCTTAGGCCGCTCGGTCACGACGGAGCGGAGGCGCGTGCCCATTCCGGCGGCGAGTATGACGGCGGTGTCTATCTGTTGCTTCATAATCGCTGATCAAGCTGCATTTCGTTGATTGGCTGCGCGTGCAGTGGTCCGCCGCTTGTGCGCCACGCCGACGATGTCGCGGCACAGGAGGCTGAGCCGGCGGCGGCGGACGTATCGCTTTCCGCGCCACGATGGCAGCGGCGCGACGCCGGCGAGCATGTCGAGCTCGAAGAACTCGTTCTCGAAGAAGTAGTTGATTCCGTGCTTGGTCCAAAACCGTACGTGCGACGGCGGCGTCATGTCGGAAGAACACTTGCCGACCAAGGCAGCCAACCGGTAGTACCAGAAGCCCATGTGCGGCGTCGTGAAGACCAGCAACCCGCCCGGCCGCAGCACTCGATGCATCTCCGCCATGAAGCGAAACATGTCGGGCACTAGTTCCAGCATGTCCCCGTTCCAGACAATGTCTTGCGACTCGTCGTCCAGCGGCAACGGGTCGGCGACGTTGTGCACAAAGCCGGCGATGCCGCGACTTCGCAAGCGTTCAATGGCGACGGGTGAGATATCCGCGCCCGTCGTCTCATAGCCGAGGTCGACGAACTGTTGAGTGATCCGTCCGGTGCCGCAGCCGATGTCCAGGCAGCGGACTGCACCGCCGGTGGGCGGACGAAGTTGATGAACGAGATCGACGCCGTACTGTTTTTTTTCCGCCAGCACTTCCTCGCCGCGCTCGTAGCGCTGGTCGAACCAGTCTTGAATGTCGTTGTAGATGAAATGTCGTTGCATTACGCCGCCTTGGCCAACAACTGGGCGAGTCGCCGGCGCACTTCAACCGGTGTGACCGTCGGCCGCGGAAGGCCTTCGGGAACGCCCGGTTGAGTTTTGAGGTGAACGAACTGTGTCCCGCCGGTTGAGCCGGCGTCGTGGATGGCTCGCACAACGAATCTCGGATCATCGCCCGTGTAGACGTGCGAATAGCCGCAGCCTTGCGCGATGGCGGCGAACGATACGCCGGACGAAATCGTGTCTTGCCCACCGGTCGACTCGTGCACTTCGTTGTCCAGCACAACGTGGACGAGATTCTCTGGAGAATAGAAGCCGGTTGTCGCCAACGCGCCCATCCGCATCAAAACGGCTCCGTCGCCTTCGACCACGACGATCTTCTTGTCCGGATGGCGCAGCGCCACGCCGAGCCCGAAGCTTGACGCGCAGCCCATCGACCCCACCATGTAAAAGTGATTGGCTCGATCCTGTTGAGCGAACAACTCGCGACCAGTGAAGCCGGTCGTGGCGACGACAATGCTGTCGTGCGGATCAGTATTTTCCAGGACCTGCTGCAAGACGGAGCTGCGAGTGACGCGATCTTGCTGAGATCCTCGCCAACCCTCCACGACCGGCCGTTGGGCGGAAGCCGCCCGGTTGAGTCGACGAGTTAGCTCGACCGGAGCCACACTGCCTTTCTTCATCACCAGCGCGTACGGCTTGTGATCGCGATCCATCGACGCCACGGCGCGATGGAGCGCGCCCTCGACTGCCGACTCCTCCCGCGGAAACAGCTCCCAGGGGATTTCCATCACGTCCAGCATGTCGGTTGTAATCTGTCCCATCAGTTCGTGCTGCGGCTCGTCCTTCTGACCCGGTGCTCCCCGCCAGGTGACGATCAGCATGATGGGCAGTTGAAAGACTTGATTGAGGGACGTCAGCGGATTGACGGCGTTGCCGAGCCCTGAGTTCTGAAACATGGCGACACTGCGGCCGCCCTCCAGCGCCGCGCCGCTGGCGATCGCGACCGCATCGCCTTCATTGGCGGCGGCCACATACTGCAACTCATCGCCACCGTTGATGACGTAGTTGATGAACGGCTTCAAATACGAACACGGCACGCCGGTGTAGAAGTCAAATCCGTGTTTGCGAGCCGAGTGAATGAACTGGGTCGTGTCAATCATCAGCTAGATGTCCGCGGTAAACGTCGTGGCGTCGCCCAGATCGGCGAGCCGGTTGATGTTGATCCAATGCCCGCGAACGTAGAGGACATGGATGGGGTGGCCCGCCTCGATAATCTCGGCGAATAAGTTGTGCATCTCCAATTGATCGAAGTCCTCCCGAGTTCGAAGCCTTTCCATGGCAGCGCGAATCCACTCGGCTCCTTGAGCTCCGACTTTGGCGAGACCAGTCCAGGCTCCGTGTGGCTCCACGTCCGTGAACTTCTCGAGCAGAATCGACTCGGCGAAAACGGATTGGCAGTCGGCGCTTGAACAACGAAGCCGGTCGGGCGACGACTCGCCGGCGGTTGAGTCGACGACGACAACCATCTCTTCACGCGCGTCGACCAGATCGTTGATGACGTATCTACGGAACAGTACGTCGCCATAGGAGACGACGGTGGGTCCGGTGAGCCGCGACAAGGCGCAATCCAATGAGGCTAACTCGCCCGTCACAGCAAAGGCCGAGTTTTCGATTCGTTGAATTCCCGGGGCGGCTACTTGATCGGCCTTGTATCCGGCGACCACGTGCACATCGCCGACTCCCGCCCGACGGAAATCCTCGACCAGGCGTTGAAGCACGGGCGTTCCAGCTACGGGCACCATGCACTTCGGTATGTCGGCGGTCAGTTCGCCGAGGGCGGCGCCCTGTGACGCCGCCAGAATGACACAATTCGCCTTGGATCGCGTCGTGAGATATTTCTTCTCAGCTTCCTGCAACTCTTCGGCTCCTTGCAGTCGAAAGACATCGCCGAGCGGCGCGACGCGGTCCTCGACATTGACCAACGATTGCTCGTCCTTGATCGTCGCCGCCACGCGCTGCATCGCCGACAACGAAGCGCGCAACACGTGGTTGGCCCAGATGATCAGGCTGACGTTCGCCTGCCGAAACACATCGGTCGGAGTGCTGTAGTATTTTGTCGGTACGATGACAACGGGTGAGCGATTGGCCCACTCGCCGCAAAACGCCAGAATCTCGTCGGGCCGGCTGATCTTGCTGTGCATCAGAATCGCGTCGGCTCCCGCCGCGTGATACGCTTCGGCGCGGCGGAGGGCTGCGGCCAAGCCGTGACCCGCGATGAATGCCTCCACCCGCGCAATGATGCAGAAGTCGTCATCCGCTTGAGCGTCCTTGCCGGCTTTGATCTTGCCACAGAATTCGTCGACATCGGCGAGCGGCTGAGTCTCGCCGGCGATGAAACTATTAGTCTTGGGAAACAACTTGTCCTCGATGCAGACGCCGCCGACTCCGCGCTGCTCGAGTTTCTGCACGAGCCTCCGCATGTTGTTGAAGTTGCCGTAGCCTGTATCTCCGTCGAGCAAGATGGGAATCGTCGTGCTGTCCGACATGAACTCGACGACCTCGAGCACCTGCGTCCAACTGGCTTCGTTGTTGTCGCGGACGCCAAGCTGTGCGGAGATGGACAGACCGCTACCCCAGATCCCGTCAAAGCCCGCCTCCTCGACAATCTTCGCGCTCAGTCCATTGTGAGCTTCGAGGATGAACTCGGTCTGCTCGGAGAGCAGCAGCGCCTTTAGCTGAGACGTTTTGCGAATCGGCCCCCGCGAGATGACCGGAAACTGGGGCTTCGTCGCAGGGAGGTTCGTCGCGGTGACACCCGTGGCGGGAACGTGGGCGGAACTCATCAATTGGCCTCGCATCCGTGGCGAGCAGACGGCGCATTTGGGAGCGCCGCGGCAGCGCGATTCGGTGGGTCAAAACTAGATCGGGGCGGGATCGTACATGAATGAGAAAACCCCACCAAGGTCAATCGACCGCTGTGTCGCTAGACCGCCCATTTCGCCACCGCAGTAGGTGCCTGTACGAATCAGCTGATCGCTGCCTTCCAAGGCCGTCGAGAGCGGGTTAGTCCCGAAAATCAGCTAACGGATTCGCCCTCACCGCGGCCCTCGAATCGCCACGTTGGAGTAAGTGGAACGTTCTCTCTCGACGGCCTCGGAAGGCTGTACGATGGCCTTCCAAGGCCGCTGCTGTGAACATGTTTATTTGGGCCCAGCACGGGCCTCTTGCATGATTCGGTAGACGGAGGTATGGCCTCCATCAGGATATTGGTCGCGTTGGGAAGGCGCATACTTGTGAGTGTTCG
>JASMLW010000365.1 GCA_030748485.1 Pirellulaceae bacterium | reverse complement strand
GAGGAACGCCAACCGCGCGGTGGGCAGCTTGCCCTGCTCGCGGCGAATATAGCGCCCGTCCCGCAGTTGATTGATGTCGATCGGGCCAACGATCTCGGACGGCTCGGTGAACCTCGTCAGCATGTACTCAAAGTAATCTTCATCGTCGACCGCCAGCGCGTCTTTGAACTTCAGCACGAGGTCGCTCTTTGCCGTCCCGGGCGGGCCGACCAGCAGCAGCGGTTCCTGTGCAACCGCGGCGACCAGCATCAGGTCGATGAGCTCCTGCTTGGCGACGAAGAATCGTCCCAAGGATGTGCGAAAGAGATTCAAACGCCGCCGCAACTGCTCGGCGTCTTGCTCCAACTGCGCGAAAGTCAGCGCGTCGACGCGCTGCTCTTCGGCGCCTGTGGGTGTGTCCATTTCCAACTCCTTAAGATCCTCTAGTCGCCGATCTGCAATTGCCGGACGTCCGCGTGAACTCGGCGACGAATGGCGTGTTCGTCCTCGTCCAGCCAGCGGCGGCCCTCATCTGAAAGCAGTGCGCCGTCGGTGACCAGCGCCAGCACGGCCGCTTCAACCACGCCTAGTTGCGCGCGGCTGTAGTAAATCGTCGTGTGCATGGCGTCGCAAACGTGCTTGGAGCTCTTGAAGAAGTCCTCCAGCCGCGCGACGACCGTCTGCATCGGGGCGTGAGTCAGGGCGCTGACGTACTCCGGCGCAATCATCCCGATCAGCGATCGGAGGTTGGCCTTTGGGTCTGTGAACTCAGGTCCGAGAATCTGCTTGCGGGCTTGATTCAATAACTGTCCGCCCCACTCGTTCTGGTCAAAGTAAAACCGCCAGGCGGCGACTTGGATCAGCAATTTGAGGTCGCGAGCACGAGCAGGCGGCGACGCCCTGCGGTCCTTGCGCCCAGCCGAGTCGCCGACAATCGCTTGCACTGCCTGAAACACATGTTCCATCTCAGCTTGCAATCCCAGCTTCCGCATGCCGTCGAAAAAAGTCGAGAACGTCGTGTCGAGCGCGTCGAGCGAATTCTCGGACGGTTCCGCCAGAAACTCCTCCGTGAAGCGGTTGAGAACCTGACGTACGACTTGGGGATGTCCGAAGTGAGCGGCGGCCAACGACGCCTGCTTGTACAGTTTCGCTCGGCCGCCCGAATTGGCTTCGTTGGCAGCCAGCGCTTGGTCGAGCAACTCGAGCAACTGCAGCGCAAAGCTCTCGCCGACGCGGGGCGATATCTCCAGGCAAGCGGCCAGAACAGCCACTTTGGCGTCGTCATCGTTCCCGGCGAACGTTGAATTCAGAAGTTGCGTCGCCATATCTTTCAACACGGCGCGGTCGTGCGTGTCGTACAGGGCAACCAGCCGCACCTGGAAGTCGTCGCTGTAGATCCGGCGAAAGGCGTTGATTCGTTCGTGTGGTTCGAGGATCCTCGACTCACCACGCAGCCGATCGATGAAATACCGCGGAGAGGTCCGCCCCAGCTCCGACTGATTGAATCGCGGCTCATTCAGCTCGTTGAGCAATTCGGCGGGCAGCGGGTCGCGGGCCGGTTCCCCGTTCATCGCTTGTTCGATGCGATGCGCAAAGGCTCGATAGATCCAGTCGTTCACCGGATCGGTGACGGTCATTTCCGAGAGCGCCTCTTCCTGAAGCTTGCCGGCCAATGTGACATCGCCCATCCGCGCCAGCCCGAAGGCGATCTGCAAGTTGGCGATCGACTTCGTGCTCGGCGGCGCGACGCCGTTCGGCTGTCGGTCGATCCAACGATGCACGACGGGCGACAATCGGCCGAGCACTTCGCGCACTTGAGCAACCTGCTGAGACTCGACTTCGCTGGAAAGCAAGAACGTCGGTAGGTCGGTCTCCGGGCGCAGCCCATTCTGGAACAGCCTCTCCAGCAGCCGATCGCGAGCGCGGGCCAAGGCGAGCGGATCGTCGGCGCATTCGACGTAGGCGACCCAGGCAAGCCAGCAGACTCGAACCGGCAGCGTGGCTTCGTTCGCTTCGAGAAACTCGCGGATCTCGTTGAGATGCGGTCGCAGCGAGCCCGCTTGCTCGGCGCCGGCGGCGCGGATCATCAAGACGGCGACCACGTCGGGTCGGGCGTCGGAGACGCGGTCGGGCTTGATCAGTTGCGGAATCGCGTCGTCGCCCAGTCCATCGCGTTCCATGCCGATGGAAACGACCCGCAGCCAGGTGTCGCGCCACGCGGACGTCGGCGGTGATGAATTCCACACCGCGTGAGACCAGCAGAGCGTGGCGTCACGGGACTGAGCAAGGACGGATTGCAACTCGGCCATGCGAATCCAGAGTGGACGCCTCGACGCCTCGTCGTCTCCGCGTTGCTCCAGGAACTTCTCTTCCAGGTCTAGCAGTTCGGCGGTCCATTCGGCCCGGCGATCTTCGACGGATGTCTCCGTCGATTCGGCCGCGTCTACTCCATTGAAATCCGGCTCGTCGATTTCTGCTTCGGGCGCGGCCGCGGGAGCCTGCTCCGGCGCGGGGCCACGGTCTCTTCTTGTCTTTCGCTTCTCGCTTTGATTCCGATCTCGCTTCGACTTTCCCGCATCGCGCTGTTGAATCACAACGTCGGCTTCAGTCGCAAATGAATCAAAGTCGAATCGATGAGACTGGACCCAGGCATCGACCGATTCGCCGTTGCGGTCGATCACGTAATCGACCCAGTCGGACAGCGGCCGAAAGGCGCTTTCGGGAATCTTGTACGGTTTGAACGAACGGTCGTGGTCCGGAGCCAACCAAGTCACCACCTTGGCGTCCGCAGCCAGGTGGCGAACCACCACGTCGCGCCGCAGCGGCGGATGGATTCGACGGCCGCAAGGTACGAACAGATGGGGGATCCGCAAGTAGGATCGGTAGGCGTCCGCGTCGATGACGACGACGGGCGATGCGCCCTTCGAAGGCCTCGTCTTTAACACAACCACCTCTCCGTCATCGGTGCTTCCGACGGCGAACAGCAGCCGTTGTAGGAGGCGATCGTCGACCGAGCAGACAAACTCCTCCAATTGTGACATCGGATCCGCAGTGATCACCCACAGGTCGGCCGCTTGCTCGCTGCTGTCAGGCGCGAACGACAAGGGAACATGGAACGGTTCATTCAGCGGCGTCTCGACGACGGTGCGAGTTTCGCCGGGCAATTGGAATTCGACCAAGTCGTAGACTTCGCGGAAACTTGGCGGCTTCAGCCAAGTCCATTTCAAGGCGTCGTCGATCAGCAGCCACTGCTGCTTGGTGGTGCGAATGCGGTCTGCGAACGGATGCGCTTTGCCGACTGGCGCGAATACCTGAGCCGACTGTTCGACGTAGGCGCGGATTGTCCTATCGGGCTGAGGCTCCAAGGCCTCCAGCAGCGAATAAAACGGCGGCTCGTGCACGCGGAGAAGCGTCAGGGATTGCTCGTCGCTGATCTGCAGGGAAGCGATCTCTTGGCGGTCGTTTCCCAGGCGGAGCATTTCGATCGAGAGGTCGACTGCCGCCCGCTCGTCGTCAAGGCGGAACAGCACCACGCCGGAATTGTCGGGATCGGCTCCGGCCAATGGGAACAGTTCCAACCAAGATGTGCTGGCCGTCAGTCGCTGCGGAGTCTTCGTCCACTCGACGCCGATCTGCTCCAGGTCGTTGGCCAACCTTCTTGTCGGTCGAGCCTGCGGTTTCACCCAGATTGCCTCGTCCTCCCGCGCCGCCGCGCAGGGAGCCGCGCACGTTTTTTCGGCGACCGTCTGCGAAGCGACGGCGTAGTGCAACGTGTCAAAGTTGGGGAATCGAAAAGCGTGAGTCACGGAATGGTCTCGACTGATGTTTCTAGGAGCCCTCGGCTTGGGACCGCCGCTCTTCCGCGGGCGGAGCTGCCTCCGGAGCCGCCGTCGACTCTTCCTCTTCGCGCTCGACAATCACTTTGCCGATTTCGGCGGCGGCGACGAGTCCACCTTCGATCACCTTGTCGACAAGTTCGCGGTGTTGTTGCTCGTGCTCGTGCGGCAGGGAATCCGCGTCGCTGCTGAGCGTGATGACAATGTCCTTTTTCCCTGTCACGGGGTCGATGCGAAGTCGGATTGTCATTTCAGACACGGTCGTGCTCCTGCGTTGGCGAAGGTGCGTCTTTGTTTGGGCGGGTGGATGATTGGGAGCCGTCATTGAGTCTCGGAGACGATTTTTTCCGGCGGAGCCTGCGGCGCGGCGCGGCGGAGTGCGGCGGCGTCAAGCACCTCGTGCTCTAACAGCAAGTCGCGCAGAGTCTCGAGCAGGTCGCGGTTCTCCGTGAGAATGTCGCGGGCGCGGCGACTGGCCTCATCGAGAATCTCGCGGACTCGGGTGTCGCAGCGGCCCAATTGATCGGGTGAATAGGTCCGTTGCGGGTCGCCCGCATGTCGAATCGTGGGGGCGTACGACACGCCGACTTCATCGCCGCCCATGCCGTATGTTTCGACGAGCGCACGAGCCACATCCGTCGCCCGCTCCAAGTCGCCGACCGAACCGATCGACAAGTCGTCGAGCAACAGTTGCTCGCCTTCCCGGCCGCCCATCAACACGCACAGCTCGTCGAGCAATCGATTGCGAGTGACGATGTACTTATGAGCGTGATCGCCATGGGCGACATACCCCAGCGCTCCGGCGACGTCGCCGCGAATGGAAATCCGTTCGATCGGCGGCGCGTGTCGGCAGAAGAGACCACAGACGGCGTGCCCCGCCTCGTGAGTCGCGACGACCTGCAGTTCGCTCGACGTCAGTTGCGGCCGCTCGCTCCACTCGGACAATGCGCGATCGATCAGTCTTTCGTCTGTGGGTTCTTCGATCGACTCCCGCAAACGGATTCTGGCGATCGCTCGACAAAGCGCGTTGATGTGGTCACCGGTGAACTGCGTTCCCGCCGCGGCTCCCTCCACAAACTCGCCCGTCCGGCGTCCCGCGTACGCCAGCGCCGACTCGGTCATCTGGAGTTGCATCTTGTCGTTGTAGATGGTCAGGATGGCGCGCCGATCATCCGCGTCCGGATGGGGGATGTGCAGAAGAAACTCAAAGCGTCCCGGACGAAGCAAGGCGGGGTCGAGGATGTCGACAAAGTTGGTCGTGCCGACGACAAACACCAACTCCTCTTTGTGGAAGCCGTCCATTTCGGTCAGCAGTTGGTTGACCATCGAATGCTCGACTCCCGAACCTTGATACGTTCCTCGAGCGGAGGCGAAGGAGTCGAGTTCGTCGAAGACGATAATCGACGGCGCCGATTGGCGCGCGCGATGGAAGATTTGCCGCAGATTCTCCTCGCTCTCGCCAACCCACCGGCTCTTCAACTCCGGCCCCGATACGACGGTAATCGCGGCCCCGATAGCTGTCGCCATCGCCTTGGCAAACAGCGTCTTGCCCGTGCCGGGCGGGCCCCAGAAAATCATCCCCTTGGGGATAAGTTCTTCGAGTTTGGCGATTTCCGCCGGGCTGTCTTGCTCGTCTTTGATCTGCAGCACGTCCAGGATCTCTTTCCGCAACCGTTCCTTGACTCGCGGGTAACCGCCGACCTGGGTCTCGAGGTCGATGTCGGGGATCTCCAGTTGACCGCTCGTCGTCGCCTGGCGGATTTGCGCGTGCGCTCGTTTTGGAGAAGACGGGTAGTCTTCGCCCTCCAACGTGACCAGCAGCTTGCGGAGGCGGACCGCGTTGACGCCGGAGACAAACTTGTCGAGCGCCCACGGTTTAAACTGGCGGCCGAACTTGCGAGACTCCTGCCGCGTCACGAGTTTGCCGAGCTGTTTGCGAGGCACGCCGAGCATCGATTTGCGGTGAGGGAACAAGTTCTCGATCACTCGCGGCAGCGCGAACGACGGATCCTTGAAGCCGAGCCAGACGAGTTCCGGGTTCTCGTAGAGCAACGGGATGAATTCGCGAGCCTCGGCGGTAAGTCCTCCTTGACTGGTCGTCATCAAATCCAGGTAGGGCAGCACGACCACGCGCCTTTCGACCGCGCCGCGAACGGCTTCGCGCAGTTGAGTTAGCATGGTCGCCACGAATCCGCAGTTCATATCGCCGGCCCCGGTCGCCTCGCGAGGGCGCCCGTCGAGGTAGAGGCACTTCAGGTTCGCCGCCTTGAGTCGATTGCGAATACTCATGAACACGAAGGGTGTCATGTCCTTGTCGCACTCCAGCAGCACGGGCAGGCCGCGGATCAGGTCGGCCGCGGTATCGGCCAGTTCCGAGGCGTAGGCGACGTCGACCGCTTGCCCAACCGACAGGTCGGTCGGCAGTTGGTCTTCTGGGATGAGAATGGTCATGAATGCAGCGGCTCCCGATTCACGAAACGGCCAAGTTAGACTTCGACGACGATCGTCATCGATCCCGACTCGTCTTCCGTGATCTCCTTGATCTCGCCTAGCTGAGCCGCTTTGACTTTTAGCGCGCCCGCCGTCGCTCGATTCACGCTTTGGTTCAGTTCATCGCGGACGTCGGCCAGCGCGCGTTCGAGTTTATCCGTGACAGCTCTTTGGAGCTTCTGTTCTTTCTCGTCGATCTCGCGGTTGATTCGGTCGCGCACGCCTTTCCGCGCCTCAGCGATGCGATCTTCATTCGGCTGCTCGACGAATGATCGTGAGTCTTCGCGCGTGCGCTCCTCCTGTTGAGACGCCTCTGTCTCCACGACGACGGAGCCGTCCATCAGATCGACCGTCACTGTCACGCCGTCCTCTTTTCGCACCGCCTTGTCTCCTTCGCGGCGGAACCCGTGCTTGGCCAATTCGTCAGCCAGCAATGAAGCCATCTGTTCTGGCGACAGCACGGGCAACAAGTCCAGTTCCGTGCGCACATGGTCGTGCGCGCGAATGACTCGGCTGACGGATTCTTTGATGCGGATTCGATATGGGCGGCTCATGCTTCTTCTCCTACTCGGTAAGCGGCGAGGAAAGAGTCGAATGACTAAAAAACTCGAGAGGACTCCAGCAGCTTCGCGGCGGCTTCGACCACCGAGTCCGCACCCGCGGACTCCCAGTTCAGCAACCACTGTTGAGCGGCTTGGTAGTCTTCGTCGAGGAAACTTGTGTGGCGTTCACGTTCAGTCCATTCTCCCAGGGCGACCGCGATCGCCTGGAGCGTCAAGGCGGCGTCGATCGCGCGCTGGCGATCGTTCAATCGCAATCTCGTGTAGGGGGCGGAGCGCATCCATTCGCGAAGCTGGGGGACTCCGTCAGCGTTTCGGAACCGCTTCTCCAACAGGACCAGGCGCGCGCTGCTAATCGCGAACATCGTCAAATCGACACAACTGCGGTCGCGGCACGTGCTGAACAAGGCGTCCCACGTTGCCCGCTGGCGGTCGCCGGCGTCCAACAAACGCTCGACCGACATGTTTCCCCGCTCGAATTCCAGTTTCGCCCAGATCAAACTCAACTTGTTCTGGATCGATTCCAACACGGACAGACCAGGTTGCTCCAGCCAAGGTTCGATGTCCAGCTTCGCCGACGAGAATAGATCGGGGCGAGCCAGCCGGCAGAGGGCCGAACGGTTGAAGACGCGCTGCCAGTGCGGCGGTTTCGCTTTCAGGTCGAGCGTTCTCGTGAACAGGATGAAAAGCAGCAGTTGATCTCCTAACGGCATGTGTCCTTCGCCGCGACGACTGGCCCGCCATCGGAACGCCTGCTCGACGGAGTTGCCGGCGAAGTGGTGGATCAACCGCAGCGAATCGACCGAGAATTCAAGACCCAGGGAATCGGCGGGCCAACGGCTCCAGACGTTCCCGCGACGTTGCTCACCCTCGCGGATCGTCTCGTTGGTTCGCCAGCCGCCTGCGCGGATCAGCCACTGCGTGATCCCTTTCGCCAGTGTCGCCTGGACCAAGTCGGCGCAAGCGCGCGTGACGCCCGACGATTCGGGCGGAACGTCGGACTCCACCGGCTGGCGGTCGCGGAAGACCCCGACGTTCGAGTACGGATTGAGCAAATCTTTCAACCAGCGCAACAGGCGGCCTTCGGAGTTCTTGACAATCATCATGGGCCGGCCCCCGCAGCGGCCTCGTCGCCGCTAGCCGCACCGCCAGTCGAGCCGCCGGCCGGACCGCATTGCGGCAATCCGCCAAAAGCCTTTTGCATGCCGCTTGTGGGGAAGCCGGACACAAAGATCTCGCCATCTTGCATGCGAATCTCAACCGTGTTCGCTTTCCGCCACTCCCCCGTGTCGCCATAGCGGTCGCTCAAAAAATGAACTCGCTGATTCGTGGACCCGATCCACCGCCGACGCGATTCGGGCTCGTGGGCGCGGTACGGGCCGTCGACCAGTACGTCGACTCGCTTCAGCAACTCGCTCGCCGCCTCCAGCATGGACGTTTGCAACTGGTCCAGTGTGTAGCCGGTGAAAGCCATGACGCTCAGCCCCCGCCGTTGCACTTGAATCGCCAGCTCAGTGGCGAACGCCGCGTGGGCGAAAGGCTCCCCGCCCAACAAGGTAATGCCTTCAATCTGTTGTTCGCGGTGGGCTTTTTCGATTCGAGCCAGCAGGGTGTCGAGCGACATCCGCGTTCCGCCCGAGAACGGCAACATCTCCTGATTGCAGCAGCCAGGGCAACGCAACGTGCAGCCCTGAAACCAGATTGCGAACCGGCGGCCAGGGCCCTCGGACTGTGTGCACTCGACAACCTGAGCCAGTTGGGCGGTCCGTTGATGGGAGAAGTGAATCAAGATTTGTTCCCAGGGAGGATTTGAATCGCACCGTCATTATAGAAAGCCAGATACTGACGGTCACGAACGAGCGCGGGTTCGGGGCGCACAGCGAAAACCGCAAATCAGCGCCAAACCGGCTTGGAATGCCTAATGACGAAGGACTTTGGGGAATGCCTAATGACGAAGGACTAATGGCTAAGGAATGACGAAGGACTAATGACTAAGGAGGCAGGACGTCGGCGAGTCAAAGAGAGAGGGGCGTTTACGCCCCATTCCGCCGCAGGCGGCATAGGCCCGCCCTTGAGGGCGGGTGAACCAGGCGTTCCAGCTGCAACCAACGCTCCATTCTCGCGTCGCCCCGCGCCACCGCGTTCCACCCTCGCCGCGCACGACCAGGGGCGTTTACGCCCCATTCCGCCGCAGGCGGCATAGGCCCGCCCTTGAGGGCGGGTGAACCAGGCGTTCCAGCTGCAACCAACGCTCCATTCTCGCGTCGCCCCTCGCCACGGCGTTCCACCCTCGCGTCGCCCCGCGCCACCGCGTTCCATTCTCGCCGCGCACGACCAGGGGCGTTTACGCCCCCATCCGCCGCAGGCGGCATAGGCCCGCCCTTGAGGGCGGGTGAACCAGGCGTTCCAGCTGCAACCAACGTTCCATTCTCGCGTCGCCCCGCGCCACCGCGTTCCATTCTCGCGTCGCCCC
>JASMLW010000364.1 GCA_030748485.1 Pirellulaceae bacterium | reverse complement strand
GATTGCAGCGGATTTCGCGACGTATATTTGCCGGGCTCTTACTCTGCAGAGGTCGGCTCGATGCGACGCGGTTTGCTGACAATTTGGCTCTCCATCGCCTGTGCGGTCAACTGTCACGGAGCGTTTGCCGACGAGCAAGCGCAGGTCGTGGAAGCGAAGGTCCGCCGCGAGCACGCGACGTGGATACGCGAGTGCGGGAGACCGCGCGAATCGCTGAATTGGATCAACCACGCTATCGCCTTGGATCCAAATCACCCCGACGGCTACAGCGAGCGGTGTAGGACGTATCAACTGCTGGGCAAACTCGACTACGCTTTCGCCGACATCAGCAGGGCGATCAAGTTGCGGTTGAACGACGAAGGGTTTCACTACCGGCGGGCTCTGATCGCCATCGAGCAGAAAGAGTGGCTTTGGGCGTTGGCCGACTTGAACAAAGTGCTGGAGTTGCAACCGGACTACATTCCGGCCTATCTGCACCGAGCCACTGTGCACCGCATGCGCCGCGAGTTCACGCAGGCGTTGGCCGATCTCAATCACGTCGTGCGGGAGAAGCCGAAACTAACGAGAGCCTATTTGGAACGGGGCGTCCTGCTCACTCAGATGGGCGACGATGTGCGGGCCGAGGCCAGCTACGACGCTTGTCTCCAGCTGAACGGGCAGGACTTGAATGCGCTGGTTCAACGGGGCCAAGTGCGGTCGCGGCTCGGCCGCAAACAGGACGCGCTCGACGATTTCGCAACGGCCTTGTTCATCGAGCCGCGGTGCGCCGCCGCCCTCTATCAACGGGCTTGCCTGTGGGGAGAATCCCGGCAGTGGCGCGGCGCGTTCGCCGATCTGGAACAGGTCATGCGGACGAACCGGGGCTACGTCGCCTCGGCTCATCTCAAGCGAGCGGAATTCTATATTCAACTTGGCGACGGAGCCGCGGCGAAGCGGGATGTTGTCGCCTGCTTGTCGATCCGGCCAGAGTGGACGAAGAAAGTTGAACAGCGGTTGCTGGCGGCTGTCAGAAAGCGAGACGGCGAGTCCGAGTTAGGTGAGTTGGAATACTCCTGGCTACTGGCGCCCTAGCCGCCAAACGCGTCTTCCAACTGGCCGCCAAGTCGAGTGAGCCCTTCGAGCATGAAGCCGAAGTCGCCACCGTAGGCGAGCAATTGAGCGCCTCGAGCGCGCAAATCTTGGGCTTGCTCAATCGTCCCGACTGGTCGCCCCCAGGCCTTGCCGTGTTGCGCCGCCGCGGCTGCAACTCGATCCTCACAGGCCTCGACCGTATCGCTCGAATTGGTCACGCGGAGGCGTAGTCCCAAATCTCCCGGTCCGACAAACAATCCGTCGACGCCGGGCACGGAGGCGATTTCGTCCACATTCGACACCGCTTCCGGCGATTCGATCTGCACGACGAGGAACGTCTCGCGATTGACCGTCTCGGGGTACTCGGGATCTCGACGGATCTCAAAGCGACAATCGAATCCGGCCCCGTCCAGCCCGCGATTCCCGATCGGGGGGAATTTGATGGCGTTCACCAGATGCTCCGCGTCATCGCGCGTCGTGACGTGAGGCAGCATCAAACCGGTCGCGCCGTCCTCCAAGTATCGATACAAGACTCCCCGATCATAAGTCGGCGCGCGAAGCATGCAATCGATGTCGAAGGCATGGAAATAGGCGAGCAGCGCTTGGACTTCCCGCACGTCCATGCATCGATGTTCCAAGTCGAGCCAGATATTGTCGTAGCCCGCATCCGCCGCTTGTTTAATGAACGCGGGAATGAAGTGGCCCAATCCGGCAATGCGAACTTCCTTGTTGTCTCGCAGCTTCGCCAGCGTTTTACTCGTGCGCACCGGGCTGTCCCCTTTTGCTTGAATACCTGCTGGCCATCACTGTAGCCTTCCCCGCGCGTCCAGCGACCAGACGACTTCGAGGCTGTCTTGGCGAAAGCCGTAGAAATGGTTGTGGAGCACGTTTGTCATGTCGCTGTAACCGGGGATGACCTCCAGCCGGTCGCCGATCCGCACGCCCGGTCCATTGGCGTCGACAGTCAACGCGCCGTGTTCGGCGGAGAGGCGGTCGAACTTGAGGTCGTCGCGGCCGACCACGCGAGGCGGTACAAAATCGCCGTGCATCGTCTTGCGGCCGGCGTCGATAATCGCGCGATCCGCAGCCGGCGTGCTGACCACCGTGACGACGACGCTCAATGCATGCCGCAGGTGAGTGACCTGACACTTCTCGCGATAGAATTCGTCCATGAAGATCGCCCCGCCGGCCTGCAACTCGGTAATGCCCGGCGCTTCAACCGAATAAACGAATGACCCCGTTCCCCCGCAAGAGACGATGGGGCAGGGCAGTCCGGCCTGGCGTAGCAAACTGGCGTTCTCGACCAGCAGTTGCAACGCATCTTTGATACACCGTTTCTTTTCGTCGAGGTCTTCGATCGTGAGCAGATGGCCCTCGTAGCCCATCACGCCCGCCAACTCCAATCCCGGATGGCCGTGAATGAAGTTCGCCAACTCAAGTGTCGCTGCTCCGGGAGCCGAGCCGACTCGTCCCAGCCCAATGTCAACTTCGACGATCATTCGGACTTGCAATCCGGCGGACGCCATCGCGTCGCCGATCGGTCTGGCCTGCTCGACGTGATCGACCGTCGCGATCGGGTCGGCGATCTTCCGCAGTTCGACCAGCCGTGCGACCTTCCGCGGGCCGACGAGCATGTTGGCGATCAGCAGATCTTGAATGCCGCCGGTCGCCATCACTTCCGCTTCGCCAAGCTTGGCGCACGTCAGACCGATCGCCCCCGCGGCGGTCAGCTTGGCGCCGATCAGCGGCGATTTGTGGCACTTGGCGTGCGGACGCCAGGATACGTTGAAGCCGCGGCAGGCGGCGGCTACCGCGTCGATATTGTGCTCCATCGCGTCTAGATCAACGCACAACGCAGGAGTGTCGAGGTCGGCTTTGCTGCAACCTAAAGTCGGAGATGTCGGCATGGCGGACATGGGATGTGGGGTGAGGGGTGAGATCGGAGTGCCGATGGCGGTTGGCCGCGCCTCTTGGCGACGCATTGGAATACCATTGGCGTTCCATTGGCGTTCCATTGGCCGGGGTGGACGAGTGCCGCGCCTCGGGCGCGATGGAGGTGAACTATGACCGGGCCGAATGGGGCATGTCAACCACCCCCGTGGCTCGTCTCAGAAGTCGTCGAATCCGCCAACGCGCGATAGACGACTCGCGCCGCCACGGCTACAAATGGAGCCGGCGAGCACCGCGGCCAAACTCCATATCGGGAGTGGCGGGCGACCTCGACAGCCTCGAGACTGGAACGTCAATCGATGGACAAACAGAGTCTTCTGCAACGCGATTTGAATCATCTCATTCATCCGCTGCACCATCGCGCGGGTCACGAAAACGGCCACGTTTGGACGCGGGGCGAGGGAATCTACTTGTACGACGTCGACGGCAAACCCTACATCGACGCGCTCTCGGGATTGTGGAATGTCGTTGCCGGTCACGGTCGCCAAGAGCTTGCCGCCGCAGCCTCCGCGCAAATGGAGCAGTTGGCCTATTGCTCGGGCTACACCGGCAGCAGCAATCCTCTGGCTATCGAACTCGGCGAGCAGCTCGCCGCCATCACCTACCCACAAATCAATCGGTTCTTCTTCACTTCCGGCGGCGGCGAGGCGAGCGACACTTGCTTCAAGATCGCGCGCTACTTTTGGAAAGTGTTGGGTAAGCCGGAAAAGACAAAAGTCATCTCGCGACAGTGGGGCTACCACGGCGTGACCCTGGCGGCGATGAGCGCGACCGGAATCGCATCCTACTGGCCGATGTTCGAACCGCGCGTACCCGGCTTTGTGCAGATCCCCTCTCCGTACCCCTATCGCTACGAGGCTCCGCCGGGACAGAGTCAGGGTGAAGCGGCCGCCAACGAATTGGAGCAGGCCATTCTCCGCGAGGGACCCGAGACGGTCGCGATGTTCTTCGCCGAGCCGGTTCAGGGCGCCGGCGGTGTGATCGTGCCTCAAGATGACTACTTTCCCCGCATCCGCGCAATCTGCGACCAGTACGAAGTGTTGCTCGTCGCCGATGAAGTGATCACCGGGTTCGGACGCACCGGCAAGATGTTCGGTCTTGAACATTGGGGAGTTCAGCCCGACATGATCCAATTCGCCAAAGCGATCACTTCGGGCTATTTTCCGCTCGGGGGCGTCGGCGTCAGCGACCGAGTGGCCGCCACGTTCGACGGCGACGACGTCTGGATGCACGCCTACACGTATTCCGCCCACCCGGTCGGCTGTGCGGTGGCGTTGCGCAACCTGCAGATCATTCGAGAAGAAGAGTTCCCGGCACAGGCCGGAACGAAGGGGGCTCGCTTTCTGGAAAACCTACGCGGCTCACTATCGAATCACCCGCACGTGGGCGACGTCCGCGGCCTGGGTTTGATGTGCGCGGTCGAGATCGTCGCCGATCGGGAGTCGAAGGAAGAGTTTCCCGCCGCCGAGAACATCGGCGCCCGCGTGCATGCGGCCGCCCAACAACGCGGGCTGTTCAGCCGAATGCGCGGCGACGTCTTCTGCCTCGCACCTCCCATCGTCAGCAGCGAAGAGGAGCTCGACCGCATTGTCGAAATCATCGCCGCCTCGATCGCGGATGTCTTGTGAGCGGCGAAGCGGATTCGATTCTGCGCTTCGTATCGTTTGGTGGGGCGATTGACGTTGAGAGCTGACGTCAACTGGGATTCACATGGAGTGCCTGCGGACGGCGGCCGATAACGCAAGTGATGGCGACTGCTGACACGAGCTTCCGCTCTGTGGTCATGCCCCTACTCCCCTACTCCCCTCAAACACCTCAGTGGAGTTGTCGCGTGCGAGTCAAGCTGTTCAGCATGAGCAACCCCACGTCGCAGCGCGGCAAGAAGACGGACGAATTGGAGTCCGAGATCAACGTGTGGCTCAACGCCAACCCCACGATCGATGTCGTGAATGTCGCCCAGTCGTTCAGCTCCGGCGGCGGCTCCGGAGCACAGGAACTGGTCGTCTCGATCTGGTTCCGCGACGCCGACGAAGTCGCACGCGACAAGTTGAGCAGCGCGTAATTGAAACTCGCTAGTCGCGCGTCAACCGGTTGCCGCAGCACCGTTCAACGAGCCAGTTGGCGAAGTGACTCTACGGTGTCGTGTCGGATCCTTCTTCGCTGAACGCCAAGTCCTCCCACCGAAACTGCGCCGCGACTCGGTAATAGTACGTCCATCAGTCTCTCCATGTCGGCGGAGTTTGGAGGACGCCGCCAACAGGCAGGTCAAATCTCCTTGGCTCCCATCACAGCGGCTCCAGTGCGGCCGTCAAACAGGTGGCATCGCGCGAGATTCCAATGGGAGGTGATCGACCCGGTTGGCGTGGAAGGCGCGCTTGACGCGGGTGAGCGGGCGACGAACGACTGGCCGTGCGCCTCCAATTCGATCAGCCATTCGGCTCCGAGCGGCTGGGTCACCTGAATCTCCGATTCAATCGCCAGCCAGTTCTCGCCGTCGCCAGGTGGCGTGAGCCGAATATCCTCCGGGCGAATTCCGAGGGCGATCGGCTTGCCCACAAGTTCCGTGTATCGTCCGGCCCGCGCTTTCGAGATGGGGACCGTCCAATCGCCGATCTTGACGGCGGGTTGGTCATTGTCGTTGGTCAGTTGGCCGTCGAGCACATTCATCGGTGGACTGCCAATGAACTCAGCCACGAAGCGGTTCTGCGGCGAATTGTAGACGTCGAGGGGAGTTCCCACTTGTTGAATCCGCCCCTCGTTCATGACGACAATTCGGTCGCCCATCATCATCGCTTCAACCTGGTCGTGCGTGACGTAGACCATGGTGGCCTGCAGTTTACGGTGCAGCTTGACGATCTCCGACCTCATTCGCACGCGGAGCTTCGCGTCGAGGTTGCTGAGGGGTTCGTCGAACAGGAAGACGTCGGCGTCGCGCGCCACGGCTCGCCCCAGCGCCACGCGTTGCTGCTCGCCGCCTGACAAATCGGCCGGCTTGCGAGTCAGCAAATGGGAGATGCCGAGCATCTCGGCGGTCTGTTCAACTCGCCGCCGCACTTCGGCCTTGGGCGTCTTTCTCAACTTTAGGCCAAAGGCCATGTTGCGAAACACGTTCATGTGGGGGTAGAGCGCGTACTTCTGAAAGACCATCGCCAGGTTGCGATCTTTGGTCGCCACGCGACTGACATCGCGCTCACCGATCACAATCGAGCCGTTGTCGGGTGATTCAAATCCCGCGATCATTCTCAGCGTGGTCGTCTTGCCGCAGCCCGAAGGTCCGACCAACACAACGAATTCACGGTCGGCGATTTGCAGCGAAAAGGAATCCACAGCCGTGTGGTCGCCGAACCGTTTCGATAGATCGTGCAGAGCGACTCGCGCCATAGTTTGCCGTCAGGGAATTGCGCATGGCCAGGAACGGGTTGCCACAGGTATGCGGGCTGCGATTCGATACGCTCCCCGATTTGAAGTGAATCTAAACGATCGAGGAAGCGCTGACAATTCGCGTTAGACGATTCCGCTCTCAGTGGATTGCCGCGAACGACGGCCGCGGACGGGCGATCACCGAGCGGTAGCCCCTTCCGTGAGCGTCGGCCGCTCAGTCGTCAAAGCGGGGCAGTCCCTGGGTAGCTCGCGACACCTTGTCGTGCATGGCGACGGCGCCGAGCAAAGCATCTCGGCACTCCTGATCCACGCACTCCAATTCGTCGGCGACTGAGATCAGCAATTCGCCGAGCGCGCGGGCGGTTTCCGCTTCCATGGCGATGCGGCCGTCGATGGGCAGCACCGGACGGCCCGTCTGATCGTCCATGACGAAACCAGTCGAGCATTCCAGGACGATCGTCTCGTCCATCGTATTGATGGCGAATTGAGTAGCATGCAGCGCGGCGGTGTCCTCGTAACGAAACCACGGTCGCTGGCTTTCGGCCCTGGTGGTTTGCGTTTCATTCATGATCGAATTCCCTTATCCGGGCGCTAGTCCGCGGTGCCCCAGTTTGGTAGTCCAGCAAGTGTAGCTCACGAACGGCTGACCGATTTGCGCCCGACGTGGTCCGCCGCACCTTTGAATCCGCGCTCCAGGCGCGGCGCATCCGGCGCAATCGCCGTAACCGCGCCATGCGCTCGCGTTCCATGCGCTCGCGTTCCGCGGCCGAGGGCGACTTGGCCCTTGTCTGCGCAGGGCGCGGACTTACTCAGACCGTCGTGGTCTTTCCCGCTGAGCGAGTTTGTCGGACGCGCTGGAACTACTCGCCTTGAACGTCTGTCCAATCTCGAGCGAGCCACAAGATGGCCACGCCGTCGCGGCTTCCAGTCAGGGCGTTCCGGCCATCTTCGCTGAACGCGACTGCGGTGACTTCCTGGGTATGACCCTCGAGCGTGAGGATCTCCTTGCCGGTGACGGCGTCCCACAGTTTGGCGGTGAAGTCCTCGCAACCCGTCAAGACACGCGTTCCCTCAGGCGACAAAGCGACCGAACGGATCGCCGCGGTATGGCCCCGGAGGTGGGAGAGTTGCTTCGGAGCCTTGATGTCGGTGAGGTCCCAGACGATGGCCGAGTTGTCTTCACTACCGGTCACTGCTCGTTTGGCGTCCGTCGAGAAGACGGCGTGCATGACGCCCCATTCGTGTCCTTCAAGGGTTGCGACGAGTTCGCCCGTTTCGCGATTGAACACGCGCGCTCGCTTGTCGCGGCTGGCGGTCAGGATCAGCGCCGCGTCATGGGAAAACGTAGCGCTCAAGACGGGACCTTCGTGGTCGGCGAACGTTCGCAGGACGACGCCGGTGGCGGCGTCCCACAGTTTGACGGAGCCGTCGTCGCTGGCGGTGAGCACCCACTTGCCGGGGTCGTCGGGAGAGAAAACGGCCGAGTTAATATTCCCTTGATGCTCACCTTTCTCGCCGGCGTGCTCGCGACCGAGTTTGAGGGTGGCGACACCAGTCAGCGCGTCCCACACGCGGGCCGAATTGTCCCAACTGGCCGTGACAACTCGCTTGCCGTCGCGCGAGAAGTAAGCCGACGCCACGGCGCCGTGGGGACTAAAGCTGATCAGCTCGCGAGCTGTTTGCAGATCCCACATTCGAGCGCTGTCGCCGCCGACGGTAACGATGCTGTCGCCGTCGGTTGAGAAGGCGGCGGACCAGACGATTCCGCCGCGCTTGGCCGGGTCGAGGAATGGCCCCGGCTCAGCGCCTTCACCCGCGGCCGTGTGGATCTCGTCACCCGTCTTCAGGTTCCAGACTTGGACGACTCGCTCTTGGTCGACGGTTACCAGTAAGTCCGCCGGACTGGTCGCCAACGATTGGGCCAGCCGGGGAGGTTTCCAGGCGGCCACTTCGGTGGCCTCACTGAGACTCCAAACGCGAACCAGGCCATCGTCGCAACTGGTGACCGCCCGCTGGCCGTCTCGCGTCAGTTGCATGGCGATGACGGCGGCCGGGTGTTTCAGGATGCCCGCGTCCAACTCGGCGTACGTCGCAGCGTTCCACTGCGCGACCGTTTTGTCGAGGCTGGCCGTAATGATCTTCGAGCCGTCGGGAGAAAACGCGACGCTGATGATGGCTTGTGTGTGTCCTTTCAATCCGCCCGTCGTCTTTCCGTTGGCGACATCCCAAACCAGACAGCGCCCTCCCGAATCGGCTGTCACGAGCTTCGTCCCGTCTGGAGAAAACGCGGCCGTCGAAATCGATCGCTTGTGCCCAGCGAAAATCTTCGCTGGGGTGGTGACCTTGTTGTCCAACACGTCGGTGAGATTCCACAGCTGGGTCACGCCGCCCGGACCGCCCGTGGCGAGCCACTTGTTGTCGGCGGAGATGGCGACGACGGCGCGGCGACCTGTGCGGGGAAGTCTCGCCAACTCGACGCCCGTGGCCACATCCCACAAGCGAGTCGTGTTGTCGACCGCGGAGGTGGCCAGTTTGCGATCTTCGTCGAAGAGGAGGACGGCGGAGGCCAGGAAGCTATGACCTTCGCGAAAGGTGACCAGTTCACGACCCGTCTCAGTGCTCCACTTCTTCGCCGTGCGATCACGGCTGGCGGTGAGAATGTGTTTGCCGTCAATCGACATGCTGGCCCCCAGCAACGCGTCGTAATGACCGTCGAGCACTTTGCCGCGGAGCACGCGCTCCTCTTCGTAGCCGGCGATGTTCCAGACTTTCGCAACATTGTCGTAGCCGCCGGAGAGCACGTGGTCTCCACCGGGTGAAAAGACGGTGGAGCGGACCCAGCTTCCGTGTCCGCGAAGAGTCTTGATGCGGCGGCCACTGGCGGTTCCCCACAGGCGAACTGTATTGTCGTGGCCCGCCGAGAGAAGTCGCTTGCCGTCCGCGTCGAAGTCGACCGAACGCACGGCCGCCGTATGTCCCGTCAATTCCCGGTGTTTGATTGGCGGCGGCGTTTCACCCTTCAGCGCGGACTTGAAATCAAATGGTTTGAGGTCCGCCGGATTCCACAGCAACACTCGTTTGTCATAACCCCCCGTGGCGATCTGATCGCCTTGCGGCGAAAAAGCGACGGCGTAGATGGGGCCGCGGTGAGCGTTGAAGGGAGGGCCGTGTTCCGCGGACTCCACGTTCCACAACAACGCTACGCCGTCTTGTCCAACGGTGACGACTTGGGATTCATCGGGCGAAAAAGCCGCGTCCCACACCCACCAGTTATGACCGATGAATTTCTTCACCTCCTCACCCGTCTCGGCATTCCAAAGCCGCGCCGTCTTGTCAAACGAGGTGGTGAGGATCCGCCCGCCGTCCTTGCTGAAACGCACGCTGAGCACGGCTGATTCGTGACCGCCGATGGCGCGAATCAACTCACCGTTCTCCGCATTCCAGATCTTCAATTCGCCGTCTTCGTCCGCGCTGCCGGTGGCGACCCGCCCGCCGTTCGGCGAGAACGCGATGGCGTAGACATAGAGCGACTTGTGCTTCAGCGTGTGGAGTTGTTCGCCGTCGGCGTCCCAGATGTGAGCTTCGCTGTTCCAACCAGCCGTCGCCACCCGTTCACCTCGCGGGTCGTAAGCCACCGCCTCGACGGGAGCCGCCGATTCCAACTCCTCGTCGCTTTGATCGCAAAGGTGTTTGAGACGCCCCCACTCCCAATCTCGCAGGTCGACTTTGCACCCGTTCAGCAGGTCGATCGCCTGGTCGTAGGCGTTTTCTTCAATCTTGGCGGCGGCCAAACCGATGCGGGCGATGTACTCTTCATACTCAGCCTTTTTCCGCGCCAGTTCTTCTTGTTCGCGGGCAAGTGTCTCTTGGCGCTTGGCCTCCTCGGCTTCCATCTGCTTCGCGACGGCGTTGGCCCGCGCTCTCGCTTCAAGTCGCTGTGCTTCGACGGCGTCATCTTTAGCGATCTTCTCCAGCCGCTGCGCTTCTTCCGCCTCGCGCCTCTTCAACACGGCTTCCCGTCTGGCCAACGCCTCTTCGCCTTGAGCTTTCTCAGCTTCGCCCTGAGCTTTCTCGGCTGCATCCTTGGCCGTCACCGCCAGCCCCCGTTGTGTCTCGGCTTCGAGATACTGCGAGCGGACGAGGACGAAGGCAGTCGAGACGATCAGGAAGATGGCTGCGACCAGGCCGCCGACGGCGCGCATCGCCAGTTTGAGGCGGCGCTGTTTGGCCAGCCGTTCCTGCTGGGCGGCGAGGATTTCGTCGCGCAGCTCGCGATGGTCGTCAATCTCCGGATTGAGCAGCGACAGTCCGAGATCGAAATCTCCTTTTTCCTTCGCCGCGGCCGCGTACAGTAATTTGGCTTTGGTCGAGCCGCGTTGAGCTCTCTTGTTTTCGCTCCATCGCTGTAACGCTTCTTCAAACCCGAAGACGGCTCGCGCGAACTCGTCGTAGCTGTGTTTCGATTCCGCTTCTTCGAGCAATTCGAATGCGCGGTTTGTCATCGCGATACTCTCGGTATGCGACAAATAGCCGCGAATCGCGTCTTGAAAATCCTTGATGCTGGCGTGGCGGTTCTCGATTTTGGTCGACATAGCCTCGCGGGCAATGTCCATCAATTCCCCGGTTACATCTGTTTCGCGGATGACGTTCTTGGCCGCGTTGAACAGGCACTTCATCACATCCTTGCCGGTGTGCGGCGGCTTGCCGGTGTGCGGCGGCTTGCCGGTGATGATCTCGAACAGAATCGCGCCAAACAAATAGACGTCGCTGCCGACGCCGAGTTGGTCGAACGGCCCGGCGGCCATTTCAGGAGCCATGTACGCCGGAGTACCTCCCATGCTGGCCTTGGGAGCGTCCGCTTTCGCGACAGCCAAACCCCAGTCCATGACCAGCACTTCACCGTAGTCGCCGAGCATGATGTTTTCAGGCTTCAAGTCGCGATGGATGACATCTTTGGCGTGCGCAAAGGCCACCGCGTCGCAGGCCTTCATCAAAATCTCGAGGTTCTCCGCGACACTCTTCTTCGCGATCACGTCGTCCCAAGGCGTTCCGACGACGCGCTTCATCGAGTAGAAGAGGGCGCCTTCATTGTTCGTGCCCAAATCGTAGATCGGTACGATGTTGGGGTGATCCAGTTCGCCCGTGACAACTGCTTCCGCAAGGAACTTGCCGCGCTGCTTGTGGTCTCGCGCTCCAGCCGGCTTGAGCATTTTGATGGCGACCGTCCGGTCGATGGACGATTGGCGAGCCATGTAGACAACACCCATGCCCCCTTCGCCCAGTTTGCGCAACAGTTCGTAGTCGGCTCCGTCGGTGACGTGGTCCGTGATCTCGCGCATGTCGCGGCTCTGGATCACCAGATTCGTCCGTTGCGCCTCGTCCTCATCCTCGTCGTCGCCTTGAATCGTCGCCCCCACGCGATTCGATTTCTTGACGCTCTGCCACATCACCATCATGCGATTCGCCGATTGCGAACTGAGTGCGGCGGAGTCCAGCGTTCCGTCTCGCTGCATCGTCCCGTCGCCCGCGGCCGTACTCTTGCCGACCACCGTTTTGTCGCTGGGAACTGGCGGCTGCGCCTGGCCGGGGACGCGACCTTCCTCAACCGTTCCATGTCCGATGCTGCCGTCGACCGTCTTGCCGATTCCACCGGGTCCCATTCCCTGGACCGTCTGTCCGCCGACGGGACCTTCCCCATCGACTGTCTGTCCGCCGACCGGTCCATCGGCTTCCACCGTCTGGCCGCCGACGGGCCCGAGACCCTGAACGGTTTGACCGCCAATGGGGCCGTCGGCTTCGACCGTTTGACCACCGACCGGTCCGTCGGCTTCGACTGTCTGACCACCGACGGGTCCGTCAACTTCGACCGTTTGGCCACCGACGGGTTCGTCAGCTTCGACTGTCTGGCCACCGACCGGTCCGCTGTCGGCGTCCACGGTTTGGCTAGTCCGATCTTCGTCGCCGCTGGGCAGCGGGACTTCGACGACGGTCTTGCTGCTATCAGCGTTTCGCGGCGGGGCTCCGTCGACGGTTTCGCTCAACCGGTCTTCGTCGGGCGCGTCGTCATCCATGTTCACCGTTTGACGACTTGGGTCCGGACCCGCGGGCAGATTGTCCGAATCGACCGTGCCGCCAAAGAAGTCGTCCGACTCCGGTGGATCAGGTTGTTGCGCGTCCTGCCGCTTGTCTTCGTCGTCGTGAGGCTGTTGTGGGTCGTGACCGCTGCTCATCTTACAACTCTTGCAGGTTGGGGAATGGAGACGGAATCGCGCCGTCGCCGCATTGTTCTGTTTTGGTTTTCAGTTTTTCTCGTTCTCATTGACCGCCGCGTAGTCGTCGCTTTCGCCGGGCCGCCTTGCTGAGGTTTTGTTCTTCGTTGTCGATCGCCGTTTCCACGCGATTGCGCCAATCTCCCGCGATCACGGCAGCCGTGGCGGCGGCTCCCACGGTCGTGACCGCTCGGCGTCGCCACTGGGGATTGAATACGGCCGCCACTTCATTCGCCTCGTCCTCGATCGGTTGTTCCGCGTCAAGCGGCTCCTCCAGCCAGCCGGCTCGCTGCAAATGTACAGGTTGAGCTTGGACGGCGTCGAGCGGTTGTTCGAGCGCGGCGGCGTTGTCGTCGTTCTTCTTTTGCTCGTCTTGGCCAGGTTGTTGTTCGCCCGTGTTGTCGCGGAAGTTGGCCGGCACGACGCGTCCCTGGAAGACGTGCACATCCAACAGCAGGCGAATCTGATTGGTCCCGGTGTCCTCGAGGTAGATCTTGTAATGTCCGTCCGGCAACTTGTACTTCTTGAAGATGTTCAAGAGTTGGTTGAGTGTTTCCGGCGGCAGATCAAATTCTTCGATCGCTTCTTTGCCGGTCGCATCGTCGACGAGCCGGAAGAACACGCGGATTTCGTCGGTCACGATGATTTCGATCACCGTGGTGTTTAGGTCGAACGAATCCGACTCAAGTGATGATGACGACGCCACATCGACGAGGATCACGATCACCGACCGCTGTCTCGATTCGATTGGCACAAACTCGGTCACCGGCGGGGGCAAGTAGGTTTGAATGCCTTCGCCCGGCACGACCTGCAGGCGGCTTACGGTTGTCTCTATCTGATTGACGAAATCGCCATTGATGAAGAATTGAATGCCGTTGATGTTGGCGCCCATCCCGATAGGCTGAGCGTCGAGTCCGATGGTCGCGGAGACGGGCACATCCGACGACGCGTTCCCCGAATTCGGGTTGCCGAAGTAGCGATGATCGAAGATGCGGTTGACACCACCGACCACGCCGCCGATATCGTCGACCGTGCCGTCGTGCCAATCGATCTGGACTCGGTAGTTCGTCTCGGAAACCAGACCGACATTCAGGATTACCGAGGCGTTGCCGGCGGCGTCGATGTTGGAGCCGCCGCGGTCGACCGGCGCGAAGAACAGCGTGACGTTTTCCCGCACTGTCGGGAACGTCTCAAAACGTCCGTTGGCGCTGCCCATCACGACGTCGGAGCCGACAATGACGTCGCCCTCCGACCGGAAGACGATCGGCCCCGTGCCCGCCGCGAACACCTCCGGATCGACCCCCGAGTAGTTCACCAGGATATCGCGACCGGCGTTCAGTTCAATGGAGCCGTCGCCAGTCACCACCACGCGTCCGTTGAGCGTGAGGTCGTCGGCCCCGCCGCTGTTGGAGGCCGTCAACTTGATATCGCCCGCATTGCTGATTGTCGAGTTCACGGTGAGCGGACTGTTGGCGGTCAATTCAATCGAATCACCGGCTCCCGTCACGCCATCCGTCGCGCCGATTTGATCGACGATCAGCCCTTGGCTATTGGTCAGGTACAGTCCGCCGCCGCCGATGACGGCCGCCAGTCGATCGATCGTCGTCTCCAGCGGGTTCGTCTCCTCGCCGACTCCCGTGGCTCGCAAGACCAAGTCGACTGACGTGATGTCGTTCGTCGTCGTATTCTGGTCGATGATCGTGTTGCCGGTCGTGATCAAAGTGACGCGTGTCGCCGATCGAATCTCGGCGCCGAACACTAGCGTGTCGGCGGTGATCGTGATGTCGGATCCGGAGACGAGCCCTTGGCTCGCATTCACATTGCCGATTCGCACTTGTCCCGAGTCGACGTAGTTGATCGAACCCGGCGCATTGGCCGCAATCGTGCCGACGTCGTTGGCCGCGTTTTGGAGGTCGACCGTGCCTTGGCTGAGAATCTCGAGCCCAGCGGCGCGAATCGGGGCCGATTGCGTTATCGCTCCGGCCATCGAAGACAACACGACGTCGCCGTTGAGATTCGTCAAGCCAGCCAGCGCGGCGCTCTGGTTGCCGACCTGGCCGACCGAACCGATGTTAGCTTGGCCGTTGAATCGCAAGTCGGCCCCGCCGTCTGTCAGGTCAGCCGCGAATTGGTCAATGTCGTTGTCGCCCGCCAAATCGATCAGGCCGCCCGCGCGAATCGCCAAGTTGTCGACGTCCAGATCGCCATTTCCTTGCACGGTCGATGTGGTCGTCAGATGGAGCGTGTCGGCGTAGGTGAAGTTGCCGCCGATCGCTATTGCGGCGCCGCCCCCGTCGACAAGAATCGCACCGCCCAATCGAGATGCGTCAACAGAAGTGAGCCCCACGTTGCCGGCCAGGTCGCCGCCCAAGTTCACACCTTGGCCCGCGTTGGCGTGGATCCCCACGCCCTGCGCCGCGGAAACGTCGCCCGTCGCCGTTGTATCGACATCGTCCGTGGTCATGACAATCCGTCCGGCCGAGCTTTGGATCCGGCCGCCGATCGCCACCGCATTGTCGCCCGGCGCGTTCGTTGAGACATTCATCATCACATCGCCTTGCGAGTCGATCTGCAGAGCTCCCGCGCCGTCCGCGTCGATTTGCACGCCGTTGTCGTTGGCCGGAATCGCGAAGACATCCGAGCCGCCGATCGTCGCCGTTCCCGTTGTCGTCAGCTTGCCCCCGTCGCGCAACCAGAAGCCACCCACGCCGTCGTTGTCCGTGTCGGCGGTCAGCTTCGCGTTGCCCGTTACCTCGAGACTCGCGTTGATGATGATGTCTCGTTTCGCACCCAGTTCGACATCCGTGTTGCTGACCGTGTCGGTGTTGATGATCACGTCCTTGTCGCCGCCGTTGATCGTGATGTCGCCCAATCCCAAGGCGATAACGCCATCGATGATCGCTCCGCTCACCTTCAACTGGCCGCCCGCACCGCTCTTCGAACTGACGGTCGCGCCGGCGGCGATCGTCATGCCGTTGTCTCCCTTGAGGAAGATCTCGCCCCCGTCGACGCCGTTGCCGCTGGTGACCATTCCGTCCACCAGCACGATGCCTTCATCCGTCTGTTCGAAGCGGATATCGCCGCCGACGGTCGTCAACGACGTCACCTTCACGTTGGGCGAGTCGTGGTCGTTCGTGACATCGATGTTGGC
>JASMLW010000363.1 GCA_030748485.1 Pirellulaceae bacterium | reverse complement strand
CACGAAGGGCATCAAAGTATCGGACGAGGTTCTCGCAGAGTGCATCATCAAGCGACACGACTTCCACGGCGATTGGAACTACGAGATCCATCCGAGGAAAACACTCAAAATCCGGTAATCAATAGTCGCGCGGCACCTTAGTCATTAGTCCTTCGTCATTAGTCATTCCAAACCTGGCGAGCCTTTGCCGCCTGCGGCGGATGGGGGCGTAAACGCCCCTCGTCTTTGATCTGACCGATCTGACCGATCACCTGCGCCGCGATCATGTCCTAAAAACGCCACACAACCGGATTGTCGCAAACTCGGCCGATATCTAGACTGGATCACCACTGCGAGAGTGGCGGAATTGGCAGACGCGCTGGATTTAGGATCCAGTGCCCGAAAGGGCGTGGAGGTTCAAATCCTCTCTCTCGCACTCGTTCGTTGGATTGGGAGCTCTCCTATCGCGATCCCTCGCTCAGCACTTCCCACTCGTACGTGTCGCGACCCTCGTGCAGCACGCCGGGCAGCAGGTCTCCAAAGGCGTTGACTTCGAGCACGCAGGAACGGCGGAAACCCGGCTCCACCAATAAGTCGACGCCGACGTAGAGCGATTCGGGGAATGCGCCGGCCGCCCCCGAGGCTGTGTCGAGCACGGACTGCCAGCGCGGTTTTCCCATCTTCAATTTCAACTCGTCGAGGTCGCCGCGTTCGTTGCCCAAATGCAGATTCGTCATCGGACTGCGGCTCGCCCGAACGACCACATGGCGAGGTCGACCGGCGATGACCACGATCCGCAGGTCGAAGCCCCGACCATCGCCGATCGTCGCCTTTTGCAACCAACGCTCGACGTGAGCTCCCTCTTGCAGCAACAGATCGACAACTCGCGCCGCGTCGTCGCCGGCGTAGACCTGCATCTTCAGGTTGTTGTAGATCCGCGGACCCGTGTCGCCGCTGACCAACTCGGCGGTCGTCACGACTCGGACGCCGTCCGGTTGCAGATGGACGGCGGCCACTCCAGAGGCCGACGATCCGTGAAACAGCTTGACGAACAGGCGAGTCCAGCGGCGCTCGGCGGCCGCGTCGCGCAACTCGGCAAAGTCGCTCACTTGTCGGAGCCGAGGCGGCGTGGGTGTCCCGTGGTCGTCCAGGTGCGTCTGGCACCGAGGTTTGTCGAACATCAATGCGATATCGGCTGGAGAGTTGTAGAGTTCCAGACCACCGCCGGCGATCGCCGCAGCCACCTCGTCCAGCAACCGGCGAAAACCGCAATACCACTGTCGCGTCCAGGCGACGCGGCCGCGATCGAATTCGAGACGTTGCGCTGCGGACGCCGTGAGACGCGGAGCAGAACCGATGGCCCGGTCATCGGCTCCCCACGCGATCAACCGCCGCTCGACGCCAAAGTCCTCGCCCGGCGACTCGATCCGCAAGACGTCGGCCTCGCGCAAGACGGAAAAGTCGCGGCTATCCAGCAACTCCTCATACGAGACCACCCGCGCCGGGTCGCAGTCGAGCCGAGCCAGCGCCGCCTGGTACAGCGCCACTCGCCGATTCGACGGATTCGCCAACACAACTCGACGCCGTTGGTGCAGCGGAGTCACCGAACCGCCTACTCACCCACCGCGACGAACCGCATCTCGCCGTCGCCCCAATCCTCGACGTCCTGGACGTCGGCCGTGTTCACCGTGAACGGCAGCGCCTTGAGTTTCTTGACGACCGCCTTCGACATGTAGTGGAAGTGAACGTCCAGTCGCTTCAAGTTGCCGTCCGTCGGTAACGAGAGGAGCGCGTTGCCGCCCTCGTCGGTCAGCGTTCCGAGTGAAAGATCGAGTGTCTCGACCTGCTTGGCGATGGGCGAATTGACGACGACGCCGGCGATGTCGTCGGCGATTTCTGAGTTGCGGAGTCCCAGGTACTTGAGATTGGGGAACGCCTTGCCGCTGAGTATTGGCTGCAGGTCGTTCACCGCACAGTCGCCCCCGTACTCGTCGGTGCCCAACCAAAGCTCCAAATACTCGAGCTTCGGCAATTTGGCTTTGCAGATCTGCGCGACGACCTTCTTGGGCAGCCCGCCCGACTCAACGCCCAACGCACGGAGCGTGTCGTGCTTGACCTTGTTGAATGCGAGCCCCTCCGAACCACGAGTGCGAAGCAGTTCGAGTTTCGGAAAGGCGGCGAACAGCGGTCCCATATCACTTTGCTGGATCCACGACATTTCGCATTCTTCCTGCCCAATCTCGCCGACAAACAGCGCCGTCAGTTCGGACAGGCGGTCTTTCTTCTTGACCAGCTCGGCGATGATTGTTTCACTCGACGCGTCCGGTTCGGGAGTCCACGAGCCGATCACGAATCCTTGCGCGGTGGGAGCCGCGTCGGTCGCCAAGAACTCCGTCAGCCGCTTGTTGAACGTATCCTCGTCATCGTCGTAGTCGACGCAGATTTTGTAAACGTGTTTGTTTCCCTTCTTGATCGACTTGGCTGACTTGAACTCGCTAATCCGTTTGCCGATGAATGTATTGAGCTCGCCGATATCAGCCGTGTTCTTCGTTGTCGAGAACATCATCTCCTTGAGGACACCGCCGCCCGAACCATCCGAATCGTCACCTCCAACCTCGACGTACCCCTTCGTCGTCTTCTCCTCGACCAGTTTGTCGTAGGCCTTCTGGGCGGCGGCGGCGGACTTGAACTCTTTCGTCTGGGTCCGTCCGTCCGTTCCCATTCGACCGTAAGTGACATCAAACGACTCGCCCTTCATTTCGATCGCCCAGAACTTGCTGGACGAGCCCGAGGTGAAATGAAACTCGCGACGGCCGCCGGCGGCTGCTCCGCCGCCGTCACCGCCACCACCACCGCCGCTGGTCGTCTCCGTGTACCCCTTGGACGTCTTTTGCTTGATCAGCTTTTCCTCGCCGGCGATCGCCTTCTCTTCATTGGGAAAGTCCTTCGACGTTTCCTGTCCGGTCGTACCGATCCGACCGTAGCGAGTTATCACCGATGTCCCCTGCCGCTCCACGTTCCAGAATTTGAATGACTTGCCGTCAGCGTATTCAAAAGTTCGTTCGGCCATTGAAGCTTCTCCAATGTTTCCCAGTTGGTGTTTGAGTTTCTATTTCGTTTCGCTCCACCGCGCGCCCTGAGCTCAGGTTTCGATCACCGGTTCGTACTCACTAGGATCGTCAAATCCGGCCATCCAGGCGGCCGCTTGATGGCAGCCTTTGATTTCGGGGGGGACTCGCAGCAAATAGTGACGCTCGGTCGAGGGGCAAAAACAAGACAAGCAAATGATATCTTCGTCGTCCTTCAGCGGCAGACGAAGCAGCTCGCGAGCGCCGCCCGGGTCGCTGTCCCGATCGATGACTTTGGCGCCCGCGTCGCGCATGAATTCTTCAAAACCGAAACGCTCAATCTTAACGCGTCTCAACTCCGCATTGTCTTCCCGCAGGATCTCTTTCGTCGTAATTGTCTCCGGCCGGAAGGCGATGCGTTCGTCCACCACGACGCCTCGCCAACGCAGCGTGCAGCCGGCGATTTGCGGCTGCATCTCTCGCACGCCGCTGCCGGCGACATCCACCCACTGCCCGACGACCAGGCCCGCCGGCAACTCGACGATCCCCGGACAATCGCTGATGTCCAGCGTCGCCAGCGGCCCCAACGAAGCGGGCAGTTTCGACAACTGGGCGCAGCCCGACACGTTGATTCCCCCGTTGCGGACCATCGTCGATTCGGGCAATTCAGACAACGCCGTGCAGCCGGCGACGAGCAGAAACCAGACGTCCAGATGGGGCGGCAATTCACACAGTGAAACGCAGCCGGAAACGTCCAACGTGCCGACGGTGAGGTGGGGCGGTAGTGCGGCGAGTTGCGGGCAGTCGCGCAACACCAAACTGCACTCGACTCGCAGCGAGTCGGGCAGCTTCGTCAGCTGCGTGTTGGACGCGTCCAGTTCATAACATGTCAGCCCGGCGGGCAGCCGTGTCAGACCATCCACGGATGACAGGTCGAGACAATCGTCGACGACGATGCCGCGAGCCCCATCGCCGCTCAAGATCTTCTCCTTGGCTTGTTGCGCCGTCAAAGCTCCCATCGGCATTCCTCGAAATGTAATCGCCCGCGTCGCACGACCAGAGTGCAATTGGATCGAGTCGCCACATGATTGGATCAGAATTGAGCGGGATCGCTAGTCGCGTACGGTGATAATCCGCTCAGGCGTGTACTCGCGCTGTCTCCAGACGCGGTACACTCCCCTTGGCAATTCAATCGGATGATGCTCCTGGTGAATCACCGTGGCGCGATCGGCGACGACCTTTAGGTAGAGTTGGCCACGATGGCGGTACAACTCGGCCGATTTGCGTTGCTCGATGCGATGACTGTGCCCGGTGATCTCGCCCTCCGCGAGCGTGAGGTGCTTCAAACGCGTCGCGCCGGTGGGCACGGTTTCGATCCCATCGATCAACACGTCACCATGTCGGTAAAGCATAATCGTGCTACTCCAAATCTCCACCGAAGTCACCCGGTTCGGCCGAGCCGTAGGGACAGATGCGGCCTTGCGTACAGAGTGAAAGTAACGGGTGCGCGCCGGCATTGAACCTGGCACCGCCAACCTGCTCCGGCCCTTGCAAGTTCTGCGTCCGGGTTGCCGGAACGGACCTGCGCGATCCAGGTGTCGATGTTGAACGTTTCTTTCTGAAGGTCCGCGTAGGCGTCTCGCATTTCCGTTTTGTAACCGTCGAACCACCATCCGGAGACGAGCTTGCCGTAACGTCGCGACCATTCCCCACAGACCTCCCCCCAATGTTTCAGGAAGACGGGATTGGGAGCTTGGTTTTCACTACGCAGGAACCCTTTGACTTTGCGAGGATGCGACATGGTATTGATCTTGGGACCGGCGGGTTTGCCGTTGATGCTCGGAAGTGTGTCCCCCATCGCTTGAATGATGTGGTAATGCCGCATCGGAGCACGAGCGGTCATGTAGATGATCAATCGCACGTGACGTTGTTTCAGGGCCTGGGCGATTTCCAGTACCAGATCACGTCGCGATGTCCATTCGCCGGGCTGGGCAGTGAGAAGTTTTTCGTAGGCACGGTTGGGCGCGCAGTACTTTCCCCAATGTTGCCCGATCACGAAGATGACATGTCCCGCTCCTGTTTCCGCAACCGAATCGGCGAAAGCCTCGACGTCGAAAGAATCCACTGCGGCATTGAAGGCGGCCGCATCGTGGTTGGTGAAGCATTCGTAGTGGAACATCAAACCGTAACCGGTCGTCTTGAGCCAGGAATCCTCTGCGATTGCCCGTGTTGTGTTTGCCGTCAATAAGCAAGTTAGAATCACCAAAGCGCGAAGCGTCATGGGCTCACAGATGGGATATCGCACGATTCTTGTCCTTACCGGCACCACTCAGGAAGCAGATCTTGCTCGCTCTGCTTACGGGCCGGACCGCGTGATCCGTTCCGTGGCTGAGTTGGCCGATCCAGCCACCGATCTGCTCGATGTCATTCCCGCCGGTGATGTTGATGACGACTCGGTACCTGATATGGACGCATGGCGTCAGGCAGCCTCCTGACTGGATGCACATTGTGGGCAACCCGCGGGTTGCCGGCCCGTGCAGGTGGGGATGGTTCCGGAGCCCATGTTACACGCTTGTGACCTAAGGACCGTCCTGGCGAGCCTACAATGAGTCCCGTAGCGGTCACCTGTATGAGGAGTTGCTGGAATGAAAAAGACACTGTTTGTGGGATTGCTGGGTTTGTGTTGCCTGCCGACCTTGCGAGGCTTTGCGGATGAGCCTGATGAGAAGAAGCCAGACGCATTGGATCGATCAAAGCTCGTAGCAGAGCGTCCGGCGAAAAAACTGGTCTCGGACCTGGAGGCACTCCAACAGGAACTGCAGCGTCAGGCTCGGGCAGGCGAGCAGTCCCATGTTGAGAAAGTGGCGCCGGGCAAGGTGAAATGGCACGCCGACAGGGACCAGGCACAGGCCGCGGCACGCCGTTCTGGTAAACCGGTGATGCTGTTTCAGCTGTTAGGACAACTCGACGAACACTTCACGTGAACGAATGCCCGTTTTGCGAGAACCGTGTTGTTCTCGAATGACCGTGTTGCCGACTTTATCAACCGTCACTTTGAACCTGTATGGGAGTCGGTGCGCCCCGTGCCCCTGGTGCGCATTGACTTTGGAGCCGGCAATGTCGTGACGCGCACGCTGCATGGCAATATTGCGACGTACCTGACCGATGCCGACGGTCTGGTTCTTGACATCCTGCCTGGGCTCTATGACGCCGAGACGTACGTCATCCAGCTCGAGCAACTGCGGCGTCTGGCAACGTATGCAAGCACCCAGGGAAGCGAAGCCCTGGCTGAATATCATCAACGACAAGCGGAGTCTCTGAAGACGAAAGGACAACCGGAGTATCTCCATCGGATCTCCCTTGGCACCTCGATCACGGGCCGCGAAATGGGAGTCAAGATTGTTTTGGAACCGACACGGCGACTGCAAGCACGCAGTGCTTCGCTTCGACGTCCGTCTGAGGTCCGGCCGCCGGGGCAACCCGTGAGGCGGGGTGCGACGGATCAGCCGTCAACGCCGAGCGACAAACTGCTGGCGCAGGACACGCAAGTCAATGAGACACTTCGAAGGCAAATGATCCACGCGTATCTTGCCGAACACCCGGGGGCTACGCCGAATCGCATGACCAAATGGCTGTACCGCGAAGTGCTCAAGGCCGATTTGGATGACCCGTACCTGGGACTGGGGAAACTCTTGTTTGGCAATCAGCTCACCGCGGGCGAGGCTGGCGAGGTGGCGCGTTAGCAGAGCCAAGGGATGCAAACGCTATGTTGTGTTCACGGCAGGGGGGCATCGTCTGTGGCATTCTTGCCAGCAGGTGGTGTATCCCGTTTGGCTTCCGCGATTCGAATCACCTGGCCGACCCAAGCGTTCATGCGCGGGTTGTTTTCTTTTTGCTGCAGCTGTTTGAGAATCGTCAGCACGCGATCGTGTTGCACGGCGAGCGAAGTGGTGGACCATAGCGCGGCGCGCAGAAGTAAGAAATTGTACAGCTGGATTTGTCTCTGCCGTTTGTCGTCAGACGGTGGCGGTGGGGAAATCAGTTGCAATGTTTTGGCGTTGGGTGGCTCGTGCGCCAGACTGAAGAGAGAGGCGATACGCGTTACCGGGACATCGGACCCGGTAGCAAAAAACCATTCCCACAGCTGATCAAGGTGGGAAGGTTGCATCTGGATCGCCCGTTGTTTGGCAAGCAAGACTGGGCGGGGGCCGTTGGCCAACTTGGCTTCGCCATGGTCGATCAGCCAGGCCTTACCCGTCTCGGTGCCCGAGTACCACACAGCACGTTTCACAACTTTTAAATCGGCTTCCGGAAGGCCGGCCAAGGCATCCATCCACTGGGGAATTTGTTGGGCGTTGGCTTCCATTACCTTGCCGAGAAACATGACGTTGGCATCCGGTCTGGCGTTGGGGCGAGGGTCGTTTAAGAAACCAAGGGCTGACATTTGCTTGACCTTTTCGACAAACTCAGCCGGTGCCGGGTTTTGATAATAGGTCATGACCCATTTGCCTACCGCTTGTCGCGTATCCGCCTTCTTGTCGGCAAAACAAGGGAGAACTGGTAACGCGCACATCGTAGTAAGAATGGCAATCAAACGCTGCCGGTTTTGGTTTGTTCCCATGAAGGGTAACCCTTTCGAGTGGACGATAAATTGAACCGCAGAGGCTGGGCCGGGTTGCGCTGCTGGCTACGTAAAACGGCTGTACTCGCCATGCACCATGGGATCTGTGTTGCATCATAACGGTTTATCGAGAGAAGGCCAATTTTTTGAATCCCACCTTGGCTGTTACTTCACCTTGCCCTCATCAATGATGAACAACGTTGGTTCCTGCCCCTAGGGCTCCGCCAACTGCATCTTGACAAAAAAATCATTTGGGTACCCAAGCACGCTTTTCCTTTGGCGGCTCCTGCCAGCCACGTTCCTCAGCCCACGTTTTCCAGGTCGCATATTTTCTGCTTGCCCATACCAGCATGGCGCACGGAATGATCAGGAAAACTACTACGACCAATCCCACGATCGATCCCACGGCTAGAAATGCTTGGGCGTCATCGGCAAGGTTGTCTATACCCCAATAAACCAAAGGCAGGATGCAGCAAACGGCGATTGCGAAATAAACCCAAACGAAACGTCTACCGACCTTGCCGTAGTATGCAAAATCCACAGCAGCTGGCCTGAACACGGATTTTCCACACATGGCACAAACGTTTTGCGTCCTTCGCCTGGTCCCATGTTCGTCGTAGTGAGTCCGAGTGATCGTTTTAAAGCGCGTGTGCTCCTGGCACTTCCAACACCACGGCTTGTGGTAGTCTGGTTTTTGCGAGTCAGTCATGGTGGTTCAGGGGACGGTGTGGGGGTCGTCCGGCAGAGACCGCCGCTACCACGGGACGCACACGTGCCTCCGCCCGTTGGAGAGCTTCTGCTACGCTGGTATCGGAGCCTCCATAGCATTCGATGTTCCAGTCGCGATCAGGGGTCTTCACCTGCTGCGAGGCCATTGGACCCAACCGTGATGCCCTTCGATCCGAGCCAAGTCCCGCGGCTCTTCTCCCGTAATGTCCCAGCGGCGGATCGTCGCATCGTATCCGCCGCCGAATAAGAACTTGCCGCACGGGCTAAACCGGGTCACGTTCAACTGACGATCGCACTTGATCACAAATGCTTCGCGAGGTTCGAGTTTCTTATCCATTGAGTCTCACCAAAATCTCTGCTCGACAAACCGGACTGTTGTACTCCAACCGCTTTAGGCCAGCAGTTCTTCAACCTTCGCCATATCGTCGTGGGCGATCGGCAGCGGCTGCGTTCCGTTCATGAACTCGACGATCTTGGAGTCGAGCCCGAGTGCGGTGTACCAGGTGTGGAACATGTGGCCAATGTCGTACGGTTCCGTCTTCACATCCGTGCCGTCGGGCAACGTCTCGCCGACAACGACACCGGGCTTGATCCCACAACCGGCCATCGCCATGGACCAGGCGTCGGGCCAATGATCGCGGCCGACCGATCCGTTGATCCGCGGCGTGCGCCCAAACTCGGCCATCATGATCACCAGCACGCGGTCCGAAAGTCCACGCTCGTCAATGTCCTCCAGCAATGCCGAAAACGCCTGGTCAACCTTGGGCATGCGGCTGGCGTGAGCATTGAAATTGTCGCCGTGAGTGTCCCAGCCGTACGAAGTGACTTGGACAAACCGCACACCGGCTTCAATCAGCCGACGAGCCAGCAAAGCGTGGCGCCCGAGATCGTGGTCGCCGTAACGCCGGCGATCTTTCTCCGCCAGCGACGACTCGTCGAACAAGTCGACGTGCTTCATCAGCGTCTGCGCCACATCGTAGACGTAGGCGTTCGCTTCGTTGAAGGCGGGTCGACGACGATCCGCGTAGCGGCGGTTGAACTTCTGCCGCAACTCCTGCCGGGCCGCGTCCTCCGCGCCGCTGATCGAATCGGGGCGGACTAGGTTGTCCGGTGGTTTACCATCCCCCAGCGCCAACGCCCCGTATTTGGCGCCGAGAAAACCGGTGTGCTTGGAGATGAATCCGCCGTTGCCGGGCTTCACCCACATGTAGGGCGGCAAACCGCTCTCGGTCGGACCCATCAGCTTGGCGACCGCCGACCCGAAAAACGGATACGTAACGCCCCGGTTCTTTGGGTGACCGCGGAGAATCTTGGGCACGCCGGAGGAGTGGTTCGCGTCTTCCGTCTTCATCGAGCGAACGATCGCCAACTCGTGCATCTTCTGAGACAGCCGCGGCATCAGTTCGCTGACAGGAACGCCAGGCAACGACGACTGGATCGCTCGAAACGGACCGCCGAACGGCGTATCCGGCTTGGGATCCCAACTCTCCAATTGACTCATGCCGCCATCGAGCCAGACGAGAAGCACCTGCCGGTCGTTCTTGGCCAACTCCTCGGCGACAGCCGGCTGCAAGAGTCCCCCGAGACCTCCCAGCCCGGCGGCTCCAGCGGCTCCCGCCATGCCGCCCAACATGCGTCGGCGTGAAATCTCGTGCTCCCACGGGCGACAACGTCTTGTCTCCAAACTCACCTTCCACCTCTTCGATTGGCGTCAGTGATTCACGCAGTATTCCGTCGAACTGAGCAGCGCCCAGACGATTCGTCCAATGACGGCCGAGCGTTCCGCACCCGCCTTGCCGGCCAAGAGTTCCTTCACATCAGCGACGTCGGAATCCGTCGGCGGCCGGCTCACCACTTGCAGAAACAACTGATCGGCGATCTCTTGAGCGTCTTCGATCTTGCTCAATCCGCCCACCAGATTGCCGTCCTTCGGCTTGAGCAACTGTTGCACCGCGTCGTCGTGCATCAAGTACAACGCCGCCTTGACCGTCGGGGCAAAATCGGTCTCGGGAACCTTGGGTGAATTCGCGAACACTTTGAGGAACTGCTCTTTCAACTCCGTCAGCGGATCCGAGTCGGCGATGGTTGCTTCGACCTGTTCGCCATCCCAGGAATCCAATTCGCCCGTCGCAATCAGCGTGCTCCAAAACAACTGCTCGGCCGACAGTCTCTTCTCATTCGCCATCGCAAACAGTCCGGCCGCCGGCAACGCCTCTGCTTTCGAGACGCTCGATCGCTGGTAGCAGTCGGTCAGCGCGAGTTCACGCAAGAACCAGCGGATGTCAAATTGATGAGCTGCAAACTGGCTCGCCAGCAGTTCCAGCAACTCGGGATGCGACGGTGGGTTGTCCGAGTGGTGCACGTCCAGTGGTTCGACGAGCCCGCGGCCCATCATCACGAACCACAAGCGATTGGCGATGTTGCGGCAAAAGAGCTGGTTGTCGGGCGAAGCGAGTTTGTCGGCAAGCTGTCCGAGGGGGCTGAACTTGGGGATTCCCGGCGTGCGTTTAGTCCTGTCTGGCGCGACCGCGAACTCCTCCCCCTTTTCAAAAGTGGCAATCTTGATCTCACCGGCTCCGGGAACGCGCGGCGAAGTAGTTCGCGCCGTTTGGATGAAGACGGACATGAACTCCTTTTCTTTCGTCATCACTTTCTCGGCAACGGCCGGGAAGGGGACGTCGCGCCGTGTCTGCACGTTTTCAAAGACCATGTGAAGGCCCTGAAAATCGACCTGTCTGTAGTCACCTATGCTGACATGGTCATGACATTGAGCGCACCTCAAGTCGACGCCGGCGAGCAGGCGTCCGAAATCGCGAGTCAGTCCGGGAATGTCGACGGGAGCCATCGCTCCTTCACTGACCAATCGAGACGTGACGAAATAGGCCGCTCCGCGAGTCGCTTCATCATCCGCATTCGGACGGACGATAGCTCGGGCCACCTGATCCCATGGAGTGTTCTTCGAGAACGCCGTGCGGAGGAACTTCGTCCACTCCTCATGCTCGCCGCGGCGCTCCATCAGCATCACGTGGAACAACTCTTGCATCCGCCGCGGGTAGTCCGGCCCGGTCAGCAATCTGTCGATCAACTCGCTGCGCCGTTGAGCGGACTCGCTGGACAAAAACTGTTGTGATTCAGCCGGTGTCGGGATGCGGCCGGCAAGATCCAAATAGATGCGCCGCATGAACTCCGCATCCGTACTGGGATCAGCCAGGACGACGTCGCCCGCCGCCCTGTTTACCAACTCATCAATCGCGACGTGAAGAGGTTTCTCGGCGGCGGCGGTTCGTCCCGCCAGCGGAAGAGAGACGAAGGAGCAGCTCATTAGGAAAACTGCGGTCGTTCGAAACGGCAGTTCCATCATTACCCAACATGCTAGTGGATGGGAGTTTGCCCACTTGCCAATTCAGACACTTGCCAATTCAGACACTTGTCAATTCAGACACTTGCCAATTCAGACAGTGTGTAAGGTGTTCTCTGCTGACTCGAAGTATAGTAATCGCACCAACCGCCAACAACGTCAGCCGGCGGCGCGAGCTTCCAGAGTGCGAATCGACCTGGCCTCGCAAGAGACCGCGCCGCCGCTCGTCGTCCAGATCGAGTGGTTGCAAGCCGCGGATGGCAAGCTGCAACTTCTGCGCCACAGAACTCAGACATAGACCTTCAGGCCGGGTCGCGCTCCCTTTAACTTGGCTACGGCCTCTTTTGAAACGTCCGTGTGTCGCACGAAGAGTCGCCGCAGGCTGGCGAGCGACGCGAGAGTGGCGAGACCGCCGTCTCCGATACGCGTGCGACTCAGGTCGAGTGTCGTCAGCTCGGCGAGCGCGGCTAGTTGCGGCAAGCCGCCATCGGTGACTTAAGTGCGCGCCAAAAACAAGAACTCGACCGCATCGTCGCGATCACCCATCCCCAAAACCTGGCGTCTCAACGAGTGCTTGAGAAGTGTGGCCTGACTCGGAATCGCAGCGGTGCGTTCTACGGGCACGAGTGCTTCTTCTTCGAGATTGATCGCCCGACGAGTTCTTAGCGCTCGACACCGACTCAGTCGCGCTCCGACTCGGCGACGCCGCCAAAGATCTGGCGGATGCGGTCCATGTGGTCGTCGGGCAGCGGCGGTCCGAGGATCGTCGAGATGTTCTCTTCGAGATGCGCCGCATCGCCGGTGCCGATCAGCACGGTCGATAGCGCCTCGTTCGCGGCTCCGAACTTGTATCCGGCCGCCACGACGGACTTTACTTCGCCGCAGACGAGAAATCCAAGTGGATCCGTGTCAGGTAGCGCTGACGCGTCGATGAGGCCCGCCGATTTCCACTTGAGAATCAGCTGTTCGAGCTGGTCTGGACGCGACAGCTTCGCTCTCACGGCCGACATGTTGAAGACTCCGACGTCGCGAGCTCGGGCCATCGGCAGCACTTCGTCCTCCGCCGTCAGATTGAGGATGCCGTACTTGACCATCACCGTGTCCCAGATGTCCTGGGCCAGCGCCTCGAGCAACATGCGGTGTGACGGGTCGTTGAAAAAGAACTCGGTCACGCCCAAGAACCGAACCTTGCCCTGCTCCTGAAGACGGAGCGCGGTCGGATAGAGTCGCTCAACCGCCGGCCGATAGTTTTCCGGCACGAGCCCGTGAAACTGGAAGACGTCGATCGCGTCGACGTTTAGCCGCTGAAGGCTGCGCTCGCAGGAGTCGATCATCTGCTCGGGTGTGATCACCTCCAGCTCGCCTTCCGCCACGGTCGGCGTAAATTTGGTCGCCAGGAAATACTGATCTCGCGACACATCACGCAGTGCTCGCCCGAGTATCGCTTCGCTGTTTGAGTAAGCAGCCGCCGTGTCGAACAAGTTGACTCCGAGTTCAAGCGCCCGGTGAATCAGGCGGTGAGACTTTGCTTCATCTTGATGGGTCCGCTGGCCGATGCGGCTGGGGCCTCCAGTGCCGAGACTGACACGGGAGACGTCGAGTCCGGTGCGACCGAGTCTTCTGTACTCCACGGGAGCTCCCTTGACGTCAATGCAAAACGCTGGGCCGTCAACGTCGACGCTCGACGCGCTCGCCCGCAATCTGTCTGAATGAAGTGATCTGAACGAAGTCATCTGAATGAAGTCAGGAGTCTAGCCGCGGCGTGGACCGCCTGTCGACTGTGGCCCAAGTAGGCAAGAACTTAAAACTCACGGCCGCCGATCTCAACCAGCTGGATTCAATCCCACCACCAGCGGGCGAC
>JASMLW010000362.1 GCA_030748485.1 Pirellulaceae bacterium | reverse complement strand
GGAAGGCCATCGTACAAGGTTTTGAAACAGCCTCTAGCCAAGGACCCTGAGTCTGGCCGAAGGAGAGCGATCCCGTGATGAATGACAAGATTGAGATTCGCCGCTGCCTGATCGCGTTCTTTGCGCTGGCCGCTGTGACGGTTGGAAGTGCGGCGAGTTTCGCTGCGGAGCCGTCTTGGCTAGCCGGTGTGGCTCGAACGAAGATCACCCCCGACGGTCCGTACTGGATGGGAGGCTACGCCAGTCGCACGCGACCGTCCGACGGGACGCTCCAGGACCTGCACGCGAAAGCGATTGCCGTCGCTGACAACGAAGGCTCGCGAGTCGTCATCGTGACCATGGACTTGCTCGTCATCCCGCGCAACTTGGCGGCAGCCATCAAGCGTCGCGTCCTCGACAAGTACAAGCTGCCCCACTCGCACTTACTGTTGAATTGCTCGCATACCCATTGTGGTCCGGAGATTCGACTGTATCGGGAATCGCTACACAACATTCCGCCACTGTACGCGGGCAAGATGCGCGAGTACGTCGTGCGATTGGAAGACCAGATCGTGCAACTCGTCGGCGAGGCGATCGCGAACCAAGTTCCTGCGCGGCTAAATTACACGCAGGGCGAAGCTGCGTTCGCCGTCAACCGGCGCAACAACCGCGCGGCGGACGTTCCGCGGTTGCGCCGCGAAGGAAAGCTAATCGGCCCTTCCGATCACGCTGTCCCCGTGCTCAAGGTGACCGATAGCAAAGGTCGGTTGCAGGCGATCCTGTTTGGTTACGCTTGTCACAACACGGTTATGTCGTTCAACCAGACGTCGGGTGATTACGCCGGCTTTGCTCAGCAGTACATCGAAGAGAAACACCCCGAGGCGATTGCGATGTTCGTGATGGGAGCCGGTGGAGATCAAAACCCACTGCCGCGTCGCGAAGTCAAGCACTTACATCAGCATGGCCGCGCGCTGGCGGACGCGGTCGAAGCTGCGTTGGCGAGTCAACCGCGGAGCGTCACCGGGTCACTCCGCGCAGCGTTGGCGGACGCCCCCTTGGAGTTTCAGCCGCACGCAGATCGCCAGACGCTTGAGAAACAGGTCGAGTCGAAGAATCAGTATCAACGGTGGAAGGCGAACTTCATTCTCGGCGAATTGAATGCGGGTCGGCGGGTTTCGCGAAAGTATGGACTGCCCGTCCAGGTCGTGAAGTTCGGCGACGATTTGCTGCTCGTCGCTATCGGCGGCGAGTGTGTCGTGGATTACGCCCTGCGAACTAAAGCCACGTACCCCCGCGACGGCGGACCGGCGATCTGGGTGGCGGGATACTCGAACGACGTGTTCGGATATCTGCCGACGCTGCGAGTCTTGAAAGAAGGCGGCTACGAAGGCGGCGGGCACATGATCTACACGAAATTCCCCGGACCGTTCACTGAGACGGTCGAGGAGCGAGTTTTCGAAACGCTCGATCGGTTGATGCGCGAAGTTGGGGATGAGTAGCGGACCGATCGGTTGGATCATTCGCCCTTGTTCAACAGCGACCGCAAAAGGCCAGTTAGTTGGGCTCGGTCCTCAACGGCCAGCGCGCCGTCGGGGTCGTCGAGGGCTTGTTGAATCTGCTGCTTGAGTGGTTGCGCCTGTTGCGGATCACGGTTGAGAATGAACATGCAGGGAGCCAGCGACGATGCGCCCCGGCCCAGACCTGCTATCGCCGCTTCACGAGCGCGTTTCTGAGGATTGTCCAACCAGAAAGCCAGATATTTCACGGCGTGGGGTCCAGCGCTGGGCGAGTCCCCCGCCATTTCGGAGAGAAAGTAAATATCCCGCGCCGTGAGTTGTTGTTCGGCGGCGATGCGATCGATCGCGGCTGCGTAGTCTTTCGCCCGATCGCGTTGGAATTCTCTCCACTTCGAACTGAACGTGTCGTTCCGAACGGCGAGCCGTTGCATGGCGGTTCTGGCGCGTGGTGCGCTGCCCGTCTTCAGCCAATCAAGCAATTTCGCGTCGGCGTCGTCATCGCTTTGAGCGGTCCGCCAAATGTTGAAGCCCAGTTCCACAGCATGTTGATTCCGGGCGTGATTCATCAGGTCGTTGACGGCTCCTCGGAACTCAGGGTGACGCATTAGATACTGTTTGGCTTCCATTTCCGTGATGGAGTTACTGACGAATTCGGCGGCTGAAAGAGTGTCGACCGTGTCGTCGGATGCTGAAGCCGCGTAGTCGATCGCGAGTCGCACATCGATGCGTGTCAGACCGTATTGGAGGGTCATGTGCGCCATGGGATTGGACCTCGATGAACGGCCCCACCGTGAAGTCCTGCGAACCTCTGCATTCATGCGGCTGGCTGCGTCGTGCAATGTGTCAAGCAGCTCGTACGGATACCATTCCGCCAAATCGGAAATGGCTTGTGCGCTCAACACCCCGCTGCGGGAACGCCCGGGGATTGCGACGGATCTGTCCTCCGCAATCAACGTCTTGCGCGCCGCGAGTTGCTCGGCGAGGAATCCGTTTTCATTCCGTCCAGACTCTTTGAGCGACTCGGGGACTTCGCCGGTCAACAGCAATAAGGCGACCGCAACGGCGGCGGGCGTATCCATCGCGCCGTCCGGCTTCTTCGCGCTCTGCGCGCGGAAGTGAAGCAACTGCGCGAGGCGACGGTTCAGCAATTCAACTCCCTGGTCCCGCGTCTTGCCCGTCAAGTTCGCCTGGTCGATGATGCTCGTCAGGATCTTTGACTTCACTGCGGCGCTGATTTGCAGTTCCGCATTTGCCCAATTGTCGCCGACGGCATCCAGACGTCGCTCAAACGAACGCAGCAATAGCGCAACGACGCTATTGATGTCCATTTGCATCTCCCCTTCGATGTGATCCCAATCGACGTTGCGAAAGGGCCCGATTTCCGGCGTCTTCCAGACCGAATCAAACTCGCCGGCGTACGGAGCCTTGTCGAACAAGGACGCCGTGTAGGCAATCTCTCTATGGCGAGGGATATCGACGTTCCTTTCCGCGGCTGCATAGAAAGCCGTGTGTAGCGACTCGACCGACGCGGCATGGGCGTCAATGGAGGAAAGCAGTCTGGCGGAACTCGACACATCGGGGACACTCGCCGCCAGCACCAATTGGCTGACAACTTGCCCGGCCCCCGTATCGGTCTCGCTTCGAGACTTCAACGCCGACAGCAGCGACGGCCAATCTCCGTTCCTCATCTGCTCCCGCAAATAGGCGCAGACCAGCAAGGCAAAGTCGCGCCGTTGCGCGTCGTCGCTTCGCAAAGCTCGCTCGAGGTGGGAGGAGGCTTCCGCGCGATCGACTCGGACAATGAGCTTTGACGCGGTGGTTGTGCTGCTGGATCGCGCAGTTCTCGTCGAGCTGTCCACAGTGCGTCCCGTTCGCAATAGGTTGTGGAGGCTCTCGTCAGTGGGCCTTCCAACCCAGGCCAACATTCTCGTCCCAGCGTCCAAGATCAATTCCATCCGCTGTTCAACTGGGCGCGTTTCGACAAGCTTCAAGACGCTCTCAGCGGCAGCCCATTTAGCGTCGCGTTCTTGCTCGAAGTGCATCTGCGCAACCCAATCGGCCAGCGTGCGCCCTTGATAGACGGGCTCAGTTGGAATCGGCCGGCTCAAGGCGCGCAAGCGGACCAGTTGTTTCTCGAGCAGACCGATGGCGGCCTCGTCGGGGTCCTGCTGCTCTCTGGCCTTGGTCAACTCAGTCTCAATTTCCTCGATCTGAAGTTGCGCCTCCATGGCGGCAATCGGGTCTCGCGTTGGGTTCGCGTTCGGTTGGTCCGAGGCGACCTTCTTCACTTTGGCGATGACGGTCTTGCCTTTCGTCACCACGACCTCTCGCGGCGTGATTTCGATGCCGTCGGCTGGGGAATCCAACCTGATGCGGTATCGACCCGCTCGCACGGTTGTCGTCGACCCATCCTGATCGACTGCGATCACATCCACTTTGTTTTTCTCGTCGACGACCTCGACGCGGACGTTGTCCAGCTCCGATTCGATGCGAATGTCGCCTTGCGGAGACTTGAGCGTGACGACGATCGCAAACGCCAGGAGGCCCAGCACGCTCACGACGCCGGTTGCCAGGGCGGCCCAACCAACTGGGCCAATTCGATGCGGGTGCGAATCTGGTGGAAGTGGCGGTTGCTTCTCGAGATCAGTTGGCAGCGGCTTTGACCAGAAATCCGCCAGATTCTCCCTCACGGCCGCGGCCGACTCCTGCTCCGAATTCGACGCGGACGACTTTTCGAGCGCACTTACGGCGAGTTCTCGCAGGTCGGCGCCGGCGGCAAACGGCAGCAAACGGTCAGCAACTTCGGCTGCTGTTGCGGTCCGCTCCGCGGGATCTCGCTGCAACATGGAGGCGATCAATTCGACGAGTTCGCTCGGTAGTTGATCGCGGTTTTCATCCAGGCGTTTTACGTCGTTGGTCGCCAAGCGATTGAGGTACTCGAGGATGGGCATGTCCGCCGATCGTCCGTGCGGCGGAGCGCCGACAAGTAGCTTGAAGAGTGTTGCTCCTAGTGCGTAGATGTCCGCCCGCGCGTCGACGTCGCTGCCGCTGGCCTGCTCGGGGGCCATGAAGTCGAGTGTTCCGAGCAACTGGCCCATCGTTGTCTGCAAACTCACGTCGCACGCGGCCGATTGCATTCTCGCCAAACCGAAGTCGAGTATCTTGATGCTGCCGTGACGATCGAGCATCAAGTTGCTGGGCTTGATGTCCCGATGCACAACGTCTTGGTGGTGAGCGTGAGTCAACCCATTGGCAACCTCAATCCCGATCGCGCAGACGTCGGCGATCTTGAGCGGACCTTCGAGTTTTGAGACGCGATTCAAATCAACGCCGTCGATCTGCTCCATGACCAGATACAGCGTCTCGTCCCACTCGCCGGCGTCCATCGCGCGGACGATCGCGGGGTGGTCGAGCCCGCCGACGGCCCGCATCTCTCGAACAAACCGCTCCCGCGAGACGGCATGCTGTTGCATTGTCGGCAGCAGCACTTTCAGGGCCACATCGCGGCCGAGATGCATGTGCCGCGCGGCAAAGACGACGCTCATCCCGCCTCGTCCCAGGACACTCACGAGTTCGTAATCGCCAAGTTCCGTCGCCGGTTCCGTCGGCGGTTTTTCATCCGCTCCGGACGCGAGTTCGCCGGCCTCATACGGTGCGTTGGCCAGGCCCTCAGCCCAAGGCGGCGTCTGCTCCTGCTGGGCGTCGCCCGTTACCTGCAGCGTGCGAATCAGCGTGTCGTCGCCGTCGTCCAAACCGGCCAGAGTATCTTCGCAGCGCGAGCACGATTCGAGATGCAGCTCGATCGCGTCACTCAGCTGGTCGGTGGTCCGCCCCTGCAGGTAACCTGCCAGCTCATCGTGCGTGTAGCAGGTCGTCGCGTGCATCTGTTCTCAACCTTGTTAATTGCGTGGTGGGCTGGTGGTGGTTGATATAAAATCGTTGAGAACTGGCGAATGATCTTCGTGCGGCTATCCGCGGCTGATTCACCTGTTCTCAATCGTTGCCGAGCTGGCCGCCATCTACAAGGTTCAACGAGTGGCGCGTGACAGCATTTCTGAAAAATCGCCAGGCAGCTCCAGTGGATTGAGCTTGGCTGAGCGTCTGCGGGAGGAATCGCCGACCGCTTGGCGAGATCTCGTCGAGCTGTACGGTCCGCTGCTCAGCCGCTGGTGCCGGACGGCAAATGTCCCGCCAGACGTCGTGCCGGACATCGCGCAAGAAGTCTTCATGGCGGCTTTCCGCGGACTCGACCGGTTCGACAGCCGTCGTGCGGACTCCACATTTCGAGGTTGGCTATGGAAGATCGCCCGCAGCCGCATCGTCGAGTATCACCGGAGTCAGAAAGGCAAGCAGCGAGCCGCCGGCGGCTCAACCGCGCAGGCCAACCTGCAGGCGATTATCGACCCGATTCCCATCGATGACCCAACTGAACCGGATCACGCCGCCGCGCTACTACACCGCGCGTTGGAAAAGATCCGCGCCGAATTCGCCGCCCGCACGTGGGATCTCTTCTGGCGGGCGACAGTCCTCGGACATCCCACAGACCTGATCGCGCGTGAAAATGACATTTCCGCCGCCGCCGTGCGCCAGGCGAAAAGCCGTGTGCTCCGACAACTGCGGAAACAGCTCGGTGATTCGTAGACGACGTCGCTTTAACCAAGGTGAAGTAAGGGCGGGCGGAGTGAAGCGAGGGAGTCTGAATAGTACGACTGCCAGGTGCTGAAGAGATCGTTGCCATTGTTGACAATCTACGGGCCCCGACCCAGAGAATTCCCCCCGTCCACGTTACAATCGTTAGACGCGATGAGACGCGTCGCGGACCCAAATCACGAGAGGACAACATGAGATTCATCATCTGCATCATGCTCGTCATCGCCGTCACTTCCGTTGGCGTAGCGGCCGACAACGATTTCAAACCGCTCTTCGATGGCAAATCGCTCGACGGCTGGACGCCGACGCCCGGCGGCAAGTGGGAGGTCAGCGACGGTTCGATTGTCGGCACGAGCGACAAGAGTGAGCGGAGACACGGGATTCTGCTTTCCAATCGGACGTACTCGGACTTTGAAGTAAAGGCGAAGTTTCGCGTGATCGCGGGGGACAGCGGCTTCTACTTTCGCGCCGGCCGCGTGAAGAGCGGTGTCAGCGTCAACGGTTTCCAGGTCGAGGTGGATACGTCTCAGGAAACTGGCGGTCTGTACGAAACCGGCGGGCGGGCTTGGGTCCATCAACCGACTGCCGACGTGATCGAGAAACGCAAATACAAGCCAGGTGAATGGACCGAGCTGGAGCTGAGCGCTGTCGGCGAGCACATCGTCGTGAAGATCAATGGCGTCGTTACATCGGAACTGAAGAAGGACAAGGGGCGTCGTGAGGGGCATTTCGGGCTTCAGCTGCACGGCGGTCAGGACATGCATGTCGAGTTTCGTGACATTGCGATTCGTGAGGTTCGGGATGCATCCGGGTTCACGGAGATGTTCAACGGGAAAGACCTCACCGGCTGGACGACAACCGGCAACTGGGTCGTGGAGAAGGACAACACGATCACGCTGAAACCGAGACCGGGCGAGAGTGGCTGGCAGCGTTACAAGGACTACCTGACGACGAACCGCAAGTACGGCGACTTCGTCCTCGATCTGGAGTTCAAATTCGATGCGAAAGGCAACTCAGGCGTCTTCATGCGGGTCGGCGATCTCAAGAATCATGTGACGAGCGGTTTTGAGGTGCAGATTCTCGACACTTACGGCAAGCAGAAATTCGGCGCCCACGATTGTGGTGGCGTGATCGGCACCTCCGGTCCGTCGAAAATGATGGTTAAGCCCGCGGGCCAGTGGAATCGCTACACCATCACGTTGAAAGGCGACCATCTGCAGGTTGTCCTGAATGGCGAGCGAATTCAGGACTTCGACTTGAGCCAGACGAAGCTCAAAGATCGGCCGGCTCAGGGATACATCAGCTTTCAGGACGAGGCAAAAAGGATCTGGTACCGCAACGTGCGAATCAAGGAGCTGAAGTAGGTGTCGGTGCCGCGGCCGTTCCGGTTGTTGTCGATCGGAGTCCGGTGTTGCCGACCTCGGTAAACTTCGCCAGACCTGCAGCAGAATCTCTTGAAACAGGTCTTCGGCGTCTTCTCCAGCGTACACGCGCGCAATCCGGCTCACGCGATTCCGATTTTCATCGACAATCGACGCGAAGCGTTGCTCGCGAAGTGCGCTGTCGTTTGAGTTCACTACCTAGTTGGACGCCGCCGGTGGGCTGCCGCTACAGGAGATCTCAAGCAGTATTACAAAAACATTTCGTGGCATTCTCCGATTGAGACCGACTCTTGCCAACGTCCCCTTGGCCGGACGCCGTCTTGGTGATCCAGGCGGCGTCTGATTTCCGCGGCGAGTGGACGGGTGGGGGTAAGAGGGCGAGGTCTCTGGTGCTATCCGCAGAGAAGAAAATGCCGCTAGAATCAGCCTGGCTTGCAACTACTCTCCACGAGAATCCATCGGAACATGCCCACTGAAGATCAAGCCGCCAAACGCGACGACACGCGGCGCAGGCCGGCGCTCGACCCGGACGCCGACGCGATGCGGCAATTCGGTTACGCGCTTGTTGACCGCCTCGTCGATCACCTGACAACGATGTCTGATCAGCCGGTTGCGCGGCGGGGCACCGGCGCCGACTTCTCAGCGTTGGTTGATGAGCCGCTCCCCGCAGGCGCTGCCAGCCTCGACGACTGTCTCGGCTTTTTCTTCGATCGCGTCGCACCCGGCATGACTCGCGTGGCGCATCCCCGTTTTCACGCTTACATTCCGTGTCCATCCAGCTTCGCTGGAATGGTTGGCGAGATGCTGGCGGCCGGCACGAATCCGTTTGTCGGTACGTGGTTGGGAGGCGCGACGGTCTCGGCGCTCGAATTGACCGTGTTGCGTTGGCTTGGCGAGATGCTGGGGTACGACCCGGCGGCCGGCGGAATTCTCACCAGCGGCGGATCGATGGCCAATCTCATCGCGATCGCGTCGGCCCGCGCTCGGTACGGGCCGGAGGTCATGCAACGCGGCGTGATCTATTTGTCTCGCGAAGGGCATGCTTCGGTGAATAAGGCGGCCCGCATCCTTGGCTTCCAGCAAGCCGCGATTCGCACGGTTGGAGTGGACGACGATTTTCGCATGGATCTCGAACAACTCGCCGGCGCCGTGCGAACGGACCGATCGAACGGTGCGCTGCCGTTCTTCGTGTCGGCCAACGCTGGAACGACGAACTCCGGAGCCATCGACCCGCTCTCGGACATCGCCGATCACTGTGTGGCGGAGGATCTGTGGTTCCACGTCGATGGGGCCTACGGTGGATTCGCCGCCTTGACGCCGGAAGGGAGAGAACTCCTTGACGGAATGGAACGAGCCGATTCGCTCACGCTCGACCCCCACAAGTGGCTCTACTGCCCGATGGGCGTGGGGTGTGTACTGGTCCGCGAGAAAAGGAACCTCGAGGCCGCTTTTTCCGCTGACGGCCACTATCTGCGCGACCTGCCGGTCGACGAAGTCAATTTCATGGATCGCGGACCCGAGTTATCCCGTCCGGGCAGGGCCCTGTCGGTCTGGATGGTTATCCGGTCGGCGGGCCGCGACATGCTCTCCACGCAGATCGCCGAAGACATGCGGCTAGCTCGCCTGGCCGCGGACCTGTTGGGCGAAGATGATCGCCTGGAGGTGCGCGGTGTGGGCCTTTCCGTCGTGACATTTTGTCACCGCTTGCGACCTGGAGAATCCGAAGCCGAGCGCGCGGAACGCGACGACGCATTGATGGAGGCAACTCTTCTCGAGGGCGAACTGATGCTCTCGACCACGCTGTTGGGAGGTCGCAACACGCTGCGCCTGGTCGTCATGAATCATCGCACGACCGAAGCGGAACTGCGTCGCACGATCGCTGGAATCCTCAAGCACGCTTCCTAGCCGAGAGCCTAGCAATGGATGGTGTTTAAGATCATGGTGTAGACGAACCACTGCACACCAGCGGAACGGCGTCGCACACCAGCCCGCACACCAGCCCGACGCGCGAGCGAGGGATCGCAGCGCGACGGGTTTTCAACCGCCAGGCACTCGCGACGTAACGTCGATACAGCTGCCGCCCCTTGCTTGCGCTGCGGGCTGGTGTAGACGAACCACTGCACACCAGCGGAACGGCGTCGCACACCAGCCCGCACACCAGCCCGCACACCAGCCCGACGCGCGAGCGAGGGATCGCAGCGCGACGGACTTTCAATCGCCAGGCAGCGCGACGGACTTTCAATCGCCAGGCATCGCGACGTGACGTCGATACAGCCG
>JASMLW010000361.1 GCA_030748485.1 Pirellulaceae bacterium | reverse complement strand
GCGGCAGCTCGCCTTGTGAGTGGCACTGCCGCTTCCGCCATCGGACGGTCTCTATCATGCCACCCCATTTCTCTGATTTGAGCAAGCAAGATGTTCGCAATTGCCGCTTTTCCTGATCGACCGGATCCGCTGATTGTCTCATTATCGGAGCCCACCCCGCCCGGGCCAGGTGAGGTTCTCTGCCGCACGGTCGAATTGGGCATCTGTGGCACGGATCGCGAGATCTTGGCTTCGCGGCAACCCCTTGTTCCCCCGGGAGCCGATTTCCTGGCTCTGGGACACGAGTGTTTGGCTGAAGTGGTGGCCGTGGGTGAAGGAGTCGATCAGTTGTCGTCTGGAGACTGGGTCGTGCCGCTGGTGCGCCGCCCACTAGCCCGCGCGGCCGGACACCGGGTCGATATGCTCTCGTTCGGAGACTATGGGGAACGTGGAATCGTGTGGGAACACGGTTTCTCGGCGCCGCGATGGATTGATCGCCCCAGCCACTTGATCCCAGTGCCCCTTGAGTTGTTGGACGTGGCAGTACTGGCAGAGCCGCTGGCGGTGGCCGAGAAAGGCGTCAATGAGGCGGCGATCCTACAGCGGGCTCGCCTGGGCGACATTTGGCGGCAACCTCCTCGCGTCTTGGTCACTGGGCTTGGCCCCATTGGGCTAGCCGCCGTCCTGGCGTGCTCGGCGCGAAACTGGCCTGTCACCGTGTTTGGACGAGACCGAGCGGACACGTTTCGCGCCGACTTGGTGCGGCGGTTGGGTGGCGAGTACGTATCGGCGGACACCAATGGATGGGCTTGGACCACCGATCGACCTGACGAGGACGGTTTCGATCTGATCCTCGAATGTACGGGCAACGACCATTTGACGCTGTCCGCCGCTCGCCGCCTCGCGTCCCGCGGCGTCATGGTTTGGCTCGGCAGCATGCGTCGAATGGCCGAACGCCCGCACGCGGTCACTCAACTGATGCGCGACGCCATCTTGCGAAATCATCTCCACGTGGGCAGCGTCAATGCGGCGCCGCGCGACTTTCGCGACGCCCTTGAGCACTTGGCGGACGCCAAAGCGAGGAACTCCGCCGCAGTTGCCGACTTGATCACCAAGCGAGTTTCGCCGGCGGACAGTCTGGTCGACTTCGTGCGCCGCGAGCCGCAAGGAGTGAAAGTCGTGCTCGACTACCGCGATTTCACCGGCTGACTACTCCGGACGCGCTGAAATGTGGCGGAGCCGGGGCGACCGTCGCGCGGCGGTTCGACCACCGCGACTCGCCATTGGTCGGCGTCCAGCGCAAAGCGACTGCCCGAACCGACGAGCTGATCGCCTCCCGTCTCGGGGGCGATGAAACATGCCGGGCCCCGCATCGCGCGGCCCTCCACTTCGTACTCAGTTTCCCGCACAACCGACCCAACACCGACACGAATGTCTCCCAGCATGCCGACCGTCGGCTCGTCGATCCAAACCACCTCTTGCTCCTGGCACAACCGCTGCGCGTCCTCTCGACAAGGCATCGCCGGCTGAGCTCCCCGGTGACTGGCGGCGAGCGATCCGGCCGCACAGGCCAGGCGAATCGACGGAACGGAGCCCAGTTGCGAGGCGAAGCCGACGGCCAGCGCGGCGGAGAAGGCGTCGCCCGCGGCGGTCGTGTCAACCACGTCGACGTCGTAGGCGGGCGAGTAGAAAGAGAGGTCGCCGTCGTCGAAATAGGCTCCATGGCGACCCATCTTCAAGGCTACGCGACGAGCTCCCAACGCTCGCAGTCGCTCAGTCACTCCCGCCGCCGCCAACGGATCCGCCGCGCTCACACCGCACAACGCCGCGGCTTCGGTTTGATTGGGCGTCAGGATGTCGACGCTCATCAGTTCGCGCGGCAGCGGCGATGTCGGCGCGGGAGCCGGATCGAGCACGGTGAGGACTCCGTGGGACTTGGCCAACTCAACAGCGCGCACGACCGCCTCGACCGGTGTCTCCAATTGAACGAGCAGAGCGTCGGCCGCGGCGATCGCGCCTGCGCAGCGCTCCACGTCCTCCGCAGTCAGTCGTCCGTTCGCCCCGGGCACAACGGTGATCGCGTTCTCACCCTGGCTGTCGACCGAGATCACCGCGGCGCCGGACGAACCGGAAGTAGACTCGACAGCCTCGACATCGACCCCCGCGTCGCGCAACCCCTCCCGCAAGGACCGCGCAAATGCGTCTTCGCCGACGCGGCCGACCATCTTCACATGCCCGCCCCAACGCGCGGCCGCCACCGCTTGATTGGCGCCTTTGCCGCCCGGAATCTGCTGAAAGTCCGATCCGCTGATCGTCTCGCCCGGCCGCGGGAAATGCTCGCTGCGCACGACCAGGTCGATGTTGATTGAACCGACGACGATGATGCTGTAATGGGTAATGACTAAGGTCTAGTGACTAAGGGCTAATGACTAATTGGACAGCGCCACTTTGTCCAACTATTCAATGGGTCCTCGACACGCTTGTCGATGATCTTGGCGCCTTGACCGCCGCGCGCGACCAGGGGCGTTTACGCCCCCATCCGCCGCAGGCGGCATAGGCCCGTGCTTGAGCACGGGTGAACCAGACGTTCCAGCTGCAACCGACGCTCCATTCTCGCGTCGCCCCGCGCCACCGCGTTCCACCCTCGCGAGCCGCGCCGCCTCGTCTTCGCTGCCGTCGGGTCATTCGTAACTGGACTTTAGTCATTCGGCCCTCGTCATTCATTAGTCATTAGAGGCGGTTTCAAAACCTTGTACGATGGCCTTGGAAGGCCGCTGCTGTGAACATGTTCTATACACCTAAATCCCGATCCATGCGATACTTCGGCTCATTGACGGGCGAAGGAT
>JASMLW010000360.1 GCA_030748485.1 Pirellulaceae bacterium | reverse complement strand
GCCAGATTTGCCCGTAGCTGTTCAGGCAATCGGGGACTCGGCGCCGCCCGTACCAGTCACTGTAGCGCCACACATCCATCCAATGCCGTCCCCATCGTTCTCCGTATTCGGGGCGGTCGAGCAGACGGTTCACGACTTTCTCGTAGGCGTTCGCTGATTCGTCGTTGAGAAACGCGTGCAACTCCTCCCGCGTTGGCGGCAGTCCTATCAAGTCGAGATAGACTCGCCGCAGCAGGACGTGTTTGGCGGCCGAGTGAACGGGAGCCAAGCCACGCCGCCGATGCTCGTCGGAAATGAAGGCGTCTATCGGATTGCGAATCCAAACTTCGTTCGGCGCTTGCGGAACTGCCGGACGAACGGGTTCTTGAAAAGCCCAGTGCGAGCGCGGATCCTCCTGAGGTTGCTCGTCCGGCGGCGACGCGGCCCCAGCGACAATCCACGAACGAAGGGTCTCGATTTGCTCGGCCGTCAGCGGCTTACCCTGAGGCGGCATCCGCAGGTCATCATCGGCGGTCGCGATCCGCTCCATCAGCGGACTTGAATCGGCGTCGCCCGCGACAACCGCCGCGCCGCCGTCGCCGCCAGTACGAATCAGCGCCCCCGTGTCCAGCCGCAAACCGGACTCCTGTTTGAGACCACCGTGACAGCTGTAGCACCGCGCGCTGAGGATCGGTTTGACGTTTCGTTCGTAATCGACGGTCTGGCCGAGCGAGACACCGGGCGCAGCGATCATGATCGCGAAGACCGCAAACCAGGTTGTCGAAGTTCGATTCATTGCTAGTCGATTGAGAGTCAGATCAAAAAGCGTACAACCGAGTCTCTACTATGTTCCGCGATCGATCGACAAGATCCAATGCCTGTCGGCAAGAATATTGACACTGCTCGGGGGGCGTGCACGATTCAATGACGGAAGGCTTCCAATTCTAACTGTCAGCCGCGGCGAGCGCGGCAAACTCTCGCTCAGTCGTCCCAAACTGTTCGAGAGTTGGGAAACCGAGAGTCACAAGCAGCGCCCAGGTTTACTCTTCGGCAGCGAAGATCGGCTTCAGCCGGACGGTCATCTGAAGCTTCCGTTGCAAGGCGAATCCGAGTTGGGTGGCGGCAGCGTCGGAGCCGCGAAACCTGAGCGTCACCAACTGATTCTGCTGATCGAAACGAAACGACCCGGCGACATATCCGTTGACTTGAGACAACGCTTGGTCGGCGGCGGCCTGATTGACCGGGCTTTGGCCCAGCGTTTGAAATGACACAGTTCGTTCGACTGGCGGATCTGCGCCGGCGCCAGGCGTCACGGGAGGCGTTGCCGGCGGCTGGGACGTTTCAGTGGCTGCCGCGCCCGCGTCAGACTTGGCCTCGGTAAGCTGAAGAGGCTGGTCGTGAAAGGTCGGCGTGAAGCTCATGATCACTTTCGCCTGGGACGCCAGCACCAACCCGTACTGCCGTGCGATCTCCTTGGCCCCGCGGTACTGAAACGACAACTTCCGCCCCCGCGCATCATAGAGAAAGGAACCGGGCACGTAGCCGGGGAGTTCGGCGAGAACTTGCTCCGCCTTGGCGTCGTCGAGTCGCCCAATCTGTGAGAAAGTCGGGAACGAGACGTTTCGCAAGACATCGGCGTCCGGAGACGATTCGCGCGACGCCCGAATCCGCTCCTCGACCGTCGCCAACTGTGATCGCGACAAGCCCGAGCGGCGCGAACTGGAAAACGACCCGCCGCTTTGGTAGCGCGGCAGAAACACCGTCAGCATAGCGCCGCAAATCAATGCCGGCACCAACGCCGCGACGATCAACGCCAGCGCGTGCAAAGCGCGGCCCTTGCGCGTGAATAAAAAGAACAGCCAATAGTACGGAACCAGGAACACGAGCAATCCCTGCGCGGGCGATTCCTTAAACGCAATCACCAGCAACCAGACCTTGCCTCCGACGATCATGCCGATGGCGGCTCCAAGTCCGACGAAACAGGCAGTCAAGGCGATCGGCTCGGCGATCAACCCGAGCCCGCCGAGCAAGAACAAAACGACGGACAGGATTCCCAGTCCGACACCGAGTCTCTTGAGAAACTGTTTGAGCTCCGACGAGCTCGCGCTGCCAGCCCGCTTCTTCGCCTTGCCGGCCATTCCCAACGGACCGCCCGTCTTCAGCGAGCGCGGCGCAGCTTGGGGCTGAGGCGCAAGCGGCGGCAGCAGGTCGGCTTGCGTTTGGGGAAGTTGCAGAGGGTCGGACTGCGGTGGCGTCGAAAGAGTTCCGCCTTGAGGCGTCTGGGTCGGGGGAGTTTGCCCGCCCACTTCAGGAATCATCAACGCCATCTGGCACTTGGGACAATTGCAGCGGCCCGTTCTGCCATCGGGAATCTTAATCTTTACACCGCAACCTGGGCACGGCAGGACACGCATCTCATCACCTCTTCGATTCCTCGGTGTCCCACGCCTTCCCCAGCGGTCGCTCTATCCTAACTCCTCAACGGCCACCGTCGAGTCGAAAACTATCGCGTCGCCGCTTCGCAGCCGACCCGAAATCATGGGCGGGCGCTGTCGCGCACCGATTGCCACGCTGATATGTCCAGCCATTCGGGCGATAGCCGCTCTCCCAACCTCAATCCCGTTCTCGCTTGTATGGATCGCATGACACTGGCGGGAGCGCCGAGTGTGGGAGGCGGAACCTCGATCACCAGCGCGCGATGGACTTCACCGGTCGCGAGCAGCCAGCGTCCGTTTTGTGAAAACTGCAATCGATCAACCGGATCCCGCGCTCGCACCACAGTGCGAAGACGGCCAGTTCGAGCTTGCCACACACGGATACCACCCGACTCGTCTGCGCTGGCCGCCACGCTCCCATCGGGCGAGCAGGCAACAGCCTCGACAGACATCCCGTGAATCGTCGATTTGGCAATGGGGATACCGCGCACCGTATCCCAGGTGCGCACTGTGCCATCCTCACTGCCCGTGACGAGTAGTCCATCCTGAGATGTTGTAATCGACGTGATGGGTCCTGCGTGACTGGGACTCAATGGCTCTGGCGCGATCTTTTGGTCGGCCGCACCCCAACGAAACACCACACCATTGCGGTCGCCGACAAACAACCGCCCAAGATGGTCGAAATGCAATGCGGTCACAAAGGCGCGATGCCCCACAAGCCTTTTATGGGACTTGCCGTTTCGCGCATCCCACAGTTCCAAGCCTCCCTTCAACGACGAAATCGCGAGAAACTGACCGTCCGGCGAACCGACCACGCCGCGCATTCCACTCTCGGAGTCGCCCAGACGGAATCGTTGCTCGCCGTTCTTGAGGTCGTAGAGATGGGCGTGATCGTCAACGACAATCACCACATAGTCTGGCCCGAAATGCACGGCATCGACTTGCCCGTCGTGATCCATCTCAGTGACTACTTGATTCGTTTCGACATTCCACAGCAGGGCTGAACGTTTGTCGGTGTCCTCGAGCACGGCAAAGGTCCCAGCGGAATTGACGTAGATAGATGGAATGAACTCGCCCCGCCATGGCGAAGGAGTTTCCGCCGCAACTCGCGCGGAACGACTGACATAAGTGGTCCGCGCGGACCCTGTCGATCTGTCAAATGAAACAACCTGGTTGTCACGGAGCACGGCCTTGTCCACGTTGTGGTCGCGATCGCCAATTGTTATCTCGCGATGGCGAATTCTCCAAACGCGAACGACGCCGTCATCCGTGCCGCTGGCAACCATTTGTCCGTCATTGCGAAACGCCAATTTGACAATGGCCGAAGGGTGCAGCAGCACCGGCCCGACCCGGCGGTGTTCCCAATCATCCCAGAAGTTGACGACTCGATCGTCTCCACCCGTGGCAACCATCTGCAAGCCGTTGAATGCGACGGCGCGCACTTGGTCTTGGTGGAAAAGCGCAGCGACCTCTTGCCGGCGGGGCGGCTTCACATGCCAACAGATGGCTGATCGGTCAGAGCTAGCCGTGTAGATCAAGTTGGTGCGTGAATGCCCCGACATGTCATTGATGGAGTCCGAATGAAGCTGATGGGCTGCCGCCGCTTGCTGAGTCGCCGGGTCCCAAAAGCGCAGCCATCCGTCGATGCCACCGGACACAATTAGTTTCTCCTTGTCCGCCCAGCCCACGCATGTGACCCAGCGACCGTGATCCATCGGTTGACCGATCATTTTGCCGGTTTGCACATCCCACAAACGAATTCGGTTGTCGAGATGTCCAGTGAGTGCGCGTCGTCCGTCATTGCTGATGGCGACGGACATCGGCGATGCGTAGTCGTCGCCGTCCGCCTCTTTTGGAAACGTCCAGATTGGGCCCAATGGCTTATCGGCGACAAGGTCCCAGCCGACGGCGCCGTACTTCGGCAAAGGATGTGGAAACGCCTCACCGTTGGACTGCAGCGTCTGATCGCCGTTGCGAGCGGCAATGGCGTATCGTCCAGATCGACTAATGGCGGTGAAGTTTCCGCGAAACTTGTCGGGGTCCGCGGCCGGAAGCGACTGGCCCGTTTCCACGCTCCATTGGCGAATGCTCCCCGAGGCCGTGAAAAGCGAGCGCCCATCAGGCGCGAAAGCGATGTCGTCAAACCGGCCGCCGTGTCGCCACATGCCGATCAACTCGTGGGAATGAACCGTCCAGCTCCCCAGCGCCAAACGGATCTCCCGTTCCAACTCGGCGTCTTTGCCGGCGGCCCCATCCAGCGCAGCGGCGAGATAGAGCAGTCCCAACTCAACTCGCCCGTCCGTACATTCTCGCTCCCCCGTGTTGACCAATGACTCAGCGTTGTCGAGTTGAGACTCGAGTAGTCGCGATTCCAGGTTGGACTTGAGCCCAGCAACTTCCGATTGCTGCCCAGTGAATTGGGCCCACATCTGTCCGTACTGAAGACCGCCGATCGCCAGCCCAACAGCGGTCGAAAGCAGCAACACTGCGGCAACGGCCAACATGACGCTCGATTTATTGCGTCGCCACTGAACGACCAACTTTTTCCCAAGCGTGCGCCCCCGGTAAAGGATGGGCTGGCCGAGACAAAACCGATTGAGCTCGTCGGATAGCTCGCGCGCTGTTTGATACCGGTCCTGAGGCTTCTTCTCCATGCAGCGCAGCATGATCCGTTCGAGTTCCTCGGAAACGTCTTGCCGAATCTCCCGAATGGGTGGGGGATCCATCCGCAGCACTTCTCTTCTGGCGGCGTCGATAGAACGCCTTCGGAAAGGCAAATCTCCGGTAAGAAGATTGTAAAGCGTCACGCCAATCGCATAGACGTCAGCGCGGCCATCAACAAGGACATCGTTTCGGGCACTGCCAGCGAGCAGTTGTTCCGGCGCCATGAACTGCAATGTGCCCACTGGGCCGTCTGCCGCAATGGTCGTCAACTCATCAATCTTCGACAGAGCGAAATCGACCAAGACAGGTGCGTCATCCGCCGTGCGGAGAATCACATTGGCTGGCTTCAAATCGCGATGGATGACGCCCATCTCGTGCGCATGGGAGATGGCGTCGGCGATGTCACGGCAGATCGCTGCCGCGACGTTTTCATCAAGATATTGGTCGTCGAGAATCAACTCATTCAGCGGCAGACCAACAATAAACTCTCTAACGAAAAATGGCCGATCCCCACCCAAGTCATGATCGCGAATCGCCGCGATCCGAGCATGTTTCAACCGGCCGAGAGCCTCGACCTCGCGTCGTAAACCGTTCGCGTCGCCAATTGTCAGTCGGCGCAGCACCTTGATAGCCACACGTTCCGATTGCTCAACATCCCATGCCGTCCAGACCGACGCCTGCGCGCCATGCCCGACAAGCTCCGTCAATTCGTACCGTCCACCGACAACAGCACCAACAGCAACACCGTTATCGTCGCCCGAATCTTGAACTAACTGTGGTGGTGAACGAAGGACTTGCCAGACAGGGAGACGTTTTTCGATCTCCGCCGCAAGACGCGGTTGTAAGTCTGGATAGGCGGTTTGCGACCAGGCCTGGACATCGTCGAGGCCGTTTCGAAACTCCGATTCGGCGGCGGCGATTGCCTTGTCAATTCTCGTTCCCGTAGACGAGTCTTCGCGCATGCCTTCAGCTTTCCAATTCGGCCAGACGCTCAGAAAGAGGA
>JASMLW010000359.1 GCA_030748485.1 Pirellulaceae bacterium | reverse complement strand
AGTCAGGGAGGTGAGTCCAATATCGATGATGTGGTCGGCGGGTTCAAGCGCTCGGGTGGAGGCGACGGAGTCCATTCTCGCGTCCGCGCCCGGGAATAACCACTCAACGTCCTTCAGCGGCTTCAGGCTCCTTCTTCGGCGGCCGCGATTTTCGCTCGTTCTCGGCGACGACGCCGCGCGGGCCGCCAACTTGAGCCGCCTTGTCGTTCTCCTTGCTCGACAGGGCGACATTGCCGAAGACGTGGGCCGGCGACTGGGTCTTGTCGACGACGATGGCCGCGCCGAGGAAGTTGTCCGTCGTGTTGTTAATCGCGCGAACGCTGCGAGCACCGACGGCGAACAGGGCGTGCCTCCAGTTGTCGATCCGGTTGTCAAAGACGGACACGGTCGAACCGCCGTGAACCCAAACGGCGAAATTGGGCGGGCCCGGTCCGCCGCGGGGACCGTTGCCGTCGAACTGATTGCCGCTAACACGCGCCGTTCCCTGAACCATCACGCCGGCTACTCCGCCGCCGCGAATGACGTTATCGGCGACAACCGCAGCCGACTGCTCGCGAACGGCGATCATCGGCGGCATGCCACCGGTGCGAACGAGCAGGTTCCCCGTGATGTGGGCCTTCGACCCGCTCCTCACGCCGACCGCGATCAGCTTGTTCTCGACGCACTTGTTGTCGACGATCAGCGCCGTCGCTCCGCCGCGGACGCCAATGCCCGCCTGCTGGTTCTCGCGACACTGATTGCCGCGAATGATCGCATCCGCGCCGTCCTCCGAACCGATCCCCGCCATGAGGTTCTCGTAACATTGATTGTCCGCGATAATGGGTCGAGCGCCCTGGCGAGCGCCGATGCCGGCCAGCAGGTTCTTGTAACAGCGGTTGCCGCGGATAATCGCCTCGGCGTCTTCCTCTGTGCCGATGCCGGCCATCGCATTGGCGAAGCACTCGTTGTCGACAATCACGGGCCGAGCACCCTGTTGAGAACCGATGCCCGCCATCTTGTTGTTCCAACAGCGATTGCCGCGAATCACCGGCTCGGCTTCCGAGCGGCAACCGATTCCGGCCATCTTGTTCTCATAACACTGGTTGTCTTCGATCAGCGGACGCGCCTTGGTCCGGCAGCCGACGCCCGCCATGGCGTTCTTGTAGCAGCGGTTGTTGCGAATGATCGGCGCGGCGGAGTCGCGCACGCCGATGCCGGCCATGTCGTTTTCATAACACTCGTTGCCTTCAACCAGCGGCTCCGTCTCCGCGCCCGTCCGCACCCCGATCCCGGCGCGGCGGTTTCGGTAACACTTGTTGCCCCGCACAACCGGCCGAGAATGTTCGCTGACACCGATGCCGGCTCGGATGTTGCCGTGGCAAACGTTGTCGATCGCCAGCGGGCTGGCGTTGTTGTGGCCGATGCCGGCGTAAAAGTTCTCGAAGCAAACGTTCTTCTCAATCGTCGCTGTCGACTCCTTCATCGAGCCGATGCCGCCGCCCATGTTGCGATAGGTGACGTTGCCCACAATATGCGGCGAGACGCGTTTTCCCTTCGCGCCCGTGATCGCAATGCCCGTGTATCCGATGTGATGAACGATGTTGTTGGCGACCGTGCATTCGGCGATCCCGATCACGCTGACTCCCGCCGTGCCGGCGACGCCGATGTGTTCGTGCGGCTGTTCTTCACCCTGAGTCGCATGGTGCTTTTTCCAGAGCGCTTCGTCGTACTCGCCGACGCCCGTCACCGTGAAGCCATCGAGTGTCGAGCCCGCGGCCATCGAGACGCCTGGCCCCGCGGCGCCGTCGACCGCGCCGTCGATGATCGTCACCTCGGCTCGCTGCAAACCCAGCTTTCCCCGCCCATCGTCGCCGACGCTTCTGACCGTGACTCCCGCCTTCAGACGAATACGCTCCCGATAAGTTCCAGCAGCGACCAGCACCGTGTCGCCCGCCGCCGCGGCATCAACGCCGGCCTGAATCGTCGGTTGATCTCCGGGCACCTCGATCGTGGCGGCCGCGGCGAAATCGGTGTTGGCGGCGGCGAACGAAAACATGCATGTAACCATCGCGATGGGTCGCATCGAGTGCGCCGTCCAGCGTTGTAACCGGTGGCTGCCAGACATGGTGTTCTCTCCTGTGAAGGTGGGAAATGCGTGAAGTCTTGCCGCGCGCGCTGACTCGCGCTATTCATCCACTGAGCGCTCCGTTTGGCCGGCGATCATTTTATGCAAAAGTCGCGACAGCTCGCGCCGCTCGCGGTCCGTTAAACCGGCCGTCACGCGCTCTAATTGATCGGGCTGGTCTCGCCAGATCCGCCTCAGCAGTGCGCGTCCGGCGCGCGTGATGCGGACCAACTTCTCGCGACGGTCCGCCTCGTTGATGTTCCGCTCGATCGAACCCGCGTCTTCCAACCGCGACAGCATCGCCGTGATGTTGGGAAAGGAAACGTACAACTCCTTCGCCAAACGGCGCTGCGTGATCTGCTCCTCGCGCAAACGGTTGAGCACGGTGAGCAACTGGAACTGAGGCGGGGTGAGCCCGAACTTGGCGTAGTGAGGCCCCATCTGCCGGGTCAGTGCGCCAAAGCCGCGCACGACCGACACGACGGCGCGCCGCGCGGCCGTGTCGGGAAAGTCGTCCGCCAGTTCCCAAGGTGTGTGTCGCCCACTCATCCGCTAACCGACCTCACCAATTAGTTAAGAGATTAACTATTGGCGAAACGGCTGGTGAAGTCAACCGTGAGCGGGGAAGCGGTTGCCCGCGGCGACTGGATGAGCACATCGCGGATGTTCGACAGGCAAGCCGCTACGCGGCGTTGCTGCGGAGGTTGTCGATCGCCGAGATCTTCTCAATCACTTCGGCGAGCGCCCCGTCGGCGTCGAATACCTTGAGTTGATCTTCCTCAACGAACCACACCGCTTGCAGTTCGCCGACTGTGAATCGACGACCGCAATAGAAACCGTCGCGGATCAGTATCGTCTCCTCCAGATGATCGTCGGCGGTGGCTCCGCGACTTCTCAGGTAATCTTCAACTCGCTGTCGTACGACTTCCGTGGTCTTCGAAGATGGCATAGAGCGGGGTGTGGATTGCGGGAATGCTGGGTGTGAAACAACGGGGCTCGTCGGCGCCACCGTCCACTCGGGACGGGTGAGGCGAGGCGGCGAATGGGTGCCGCATTAGAATTGAATCGACCGTTGTCAGGGATATCATTGACGCGACCCGAAGGCTCGAAAATGACCACCTATTCCTCCCGCCTTAACAGTGAATCCGTAACAGTGAATCAGGCGTCTGAGGCAATCGTTTCACGCGTCGAGCTCTTACCACATCAGTCGATCGACTGGAAACGGAATTCTTTCCGCAGCGACGCGTGAACTCTCCCCTCAACCTCGACGTGCGGATAGACGAGAAAGTTGACCGGACCGTGCCGCGGCGACGGCGACAGTTCGAGGTCGCGGCCGACGGCGAAGGCGATGCGGTCGGCTGTCAGGTTGCCGAAGAAGTAGTCGGTCATCTCGGGAGACTTGTCGGCCTCGGAGATATCGACGGGCGTCCAGCGGTCGGCGGCGGCGAAGTGGGCCCAGCAATGGTATCCGGCGACAGCTCCTTGCGATCCAGTGGGGATCGGAAATCCCATTTCGAATCGCGCTGGAATCTGCGACTCGCGGCACATGGCGATGAACAGACTGTGGAAATCTGTGCAGTTGCCGAATCCGGAGCCACAGGCCCAGGTGGCGTCGCCGCGGCCCCATTCGCCGCCCTCCGGTTTGTCGTATCGCATGTGAGCATTGACTGAATCGTAGAGACGACGGGCCACCACCTCGGCTTCACCACTGGGCCGATTGTCGCCCAATAGCGCGGCGATCGCTCCGCTGACGGGCACCAGTTTCGCCGGCTGCAGGTAGAGGTCCAGATCCTTCTCAGCCGTTTCAGCTCGGTCGGCCGTCAGTTCTCGCCTGGTCACCTTGTACTCAATCGAGAATGGGATCTCTCCGGCGTCGTTGGCGGTCGCCTCAAAGAAGATCAACGAGTTACCGTGTTTCGATTCTTTCGTCTCGCGAAACTCGTTGGGCGCCGAGACATCAATGCGTTTGACATCCTGAGCATGATTGGACGTCGCCACTGGAATCCAAACCTTCGCCTTGGCGCCGCTGCTCAGCCCCGTGATGGCTCCCGCGTACCAAAACCGAAAGTGACGTTGGTCGCTCTGGTCCAACACCAGTGGTCCATGGGTGACTGGCGGCTGCGGTCGCAGCTCTTCGCTGCGACGCCAGCACCCCAGAAATGAAACTGTCGCCAAGATGACCGGCAATACGCTCAACCGTGGATGAAGCAAAATAACTCTCTCCTCTTCCCAATCAATGGCCAGCGGCGACAAAGAGATTATACCGAACAAGGCGCGGGGACGCGCAATATCGGAGGTTTACCGGGAGTTCGCAAAAAAACGCCGCTCGCCATGGGCGAG
>JASMLW010000358.1 GCA_030748485.1 Pirellulaceae bacterium | reverse complement strand
GTCCTGCCCGGCAGGCAGGACCTACTTATGTACGATGGCCTTCCGAGGCGCCTTCCGAGGCCGTCGAGAGCGGGTTGGCGCAAGAAAAGCTGTTGGATTCGTGCTCCGCGCGGTATGAAAAACGCCGCGTTGTCTTCAATGGAACGCCCATTGTCGCGACTTCGTCGCGACGTCCTGCCCGGCAGGCAGGACCTACTTATGTACGATGGCCTTCCAAGGCCGTCGAGAGCGGGTTGGCGCAAGAAAAGCTGTTGGATTCGTGCTCCGCGCGGTATGAAAAACGCCGCGTTGTCTTGAATGGAACGTCGATTGTCGCGACTTCGTCGCGAGGTCCTGCCCGGCAGGCAGGACCTACTTATGTACGATGGCCTTCCGAGGCCGTCGAGAGCGGGTTGGCGCAAGAAAAACTGTTGGATTCGTGCTCAGCGCGGTATGAAAAACGCCGCGTTGTCTTGAATGGAACGCCCATTGTCGCGACTTCGTCGCGATGTCCTGCCCGGCAGGCAGGACCTACTTATGTACGATGGCCTTCCGAGGCCGTCGGAGCGGGTTGGCGCAAGAAAACCTGTTGGATTCGTGCTCAGCGCGGTATGAAAAACGCCGCGTTGTCTTGAATGGAACGTCGATTGTCGCGACTTCGTCGCGATGTCCTGCCCGGCAGGCAGGACCTACAAAATATCAAAGCGCAACGCTGTGGGAAGTGGAGCGCCCATTGTCGCGACTTCGTCGCGATGTCCTGCCCGGCAGGCAGGACCTACAAAGGACGTACAAAGGACGTACAAGGACGTACAGGAAGACAAATCGACTTAGATAATCTGGTCGATCGGCTCCACCCCCGAATCGACCAGATATCGGGGCACACTGGAGTTGTCGAACACTCGAATCTTGCCGACGTCGAGTCCGACGTTGCGATAGAGCGTGGCGAAGACTTCCTGGAACTTGACCGGGCGATCGACTGCGAATTCACCGTACTTGTTGGTGGCTCCGACCACTTGGCCGGTTTTCATGCCGCCCCCGGCGAGCATCGCGCAGGAAACTTTGGGCCAGTGGTCGCGGCTGTTGCGTTTGTTGATCTTGGGCGTGCGCCCGAACTCGCCCCACACCACCACCGACACGTCTCGGTCGAGTCCGCGTTCGTGGAGATCGGTGATCAGCGCGGACAAACCCTGATCCAACAGAGGGAATTCCTGCCGCGACCTGGGAAAGTTCATCCCGTCGCCGCCGTGCCAGTCCCAGCGGCTGTAGTTGAGTGACACGAAACGAGCTCCCGCCTCGACCAGCCGCCGCGCGATACAGAAGTTCTCTATCATCTTCGGCGCGCCGTCGCGTTGGAACTTCTCGTCGCTCTTGCCGTAGCGCGCGACGATCGCCGGATCCTCTTTCGATAGGTCCAAAGCGTCCGCCAACTTCGACGTGGTCAAGATACCAATGGCTTGCTGCGTGTAGACGTCCAGCCCGTCCATCGAACCGGAAGCATCCGCATCGCGGCGAAACGTGTCGAAGGCGGCCATCAGTCGCTTGCGATCCCGCAGACGCTCGAGCGTGATTCCTTGCAACACCATGTTTTCCGCGGAACTTCGCGCCTTGCGGCCCACCAGATTGAAAGGGGAGTGGCCCAACCCGACGAACCCGCCCTCTCCCGGTTCGCCCCAAGTGCGGTTTCCAGTGCGGTACATCAGGGCGACATTGGCGGGGATCGCGTCGCTCACCGGACCCTGCTGATGAGAGACCCAGGCCCCGGCCGAGGGCCAACCGCCGGGCGGCCGCCGCTCGCCAAACCGGCGCCCGGTCATGCATTGGTAGGCGTCGTGTCGACCGTCGGCGTCGGAGATCGAGCGGATCGGGATGAACTTGTCCATCATCTTCGCCATCCGCGGAAAGTGCTCGCAGATTTCGATGCCGGGTACGTTCGTCTTGATGGGGCTGAATTCGCCGCGGATTTCCGACGGCGCGTTGGGCTTGAGGTCCCACAAGTCGATATGGGACGGCCCGCCCGGCATGTAGATATTGATGATCGCCTTGTGTGAACTGCCCGTGCCGGCCTGTGACTCGCCACCCATCGCTTGCGACAAACTCAGTCCCCCGAGCGCCATTCCACCAATCTTGAGGAAGTTGCGCCGCGAGACGCCATCGCAAAACGAGTTGCCACGAGAAGACTTGCCGTAGATGGTCAACATGCCGAAATACCTCGCAACCCAATGCTCATTAATAGGTGATGCGGCGCATCGATTGTAATGACGCGAATCGCGAAACTATCGTACCTGTCTGAGTTTACGATTGCAATTCGAGTTCGCCGAGTCGCTGCCGCCGGAGAGGCTTGCATCACGAAGGCGCCCGGGGGAGGTAGTGAATCTTGCCGTGAGATAGATTGTGGACTTGAATGTGGACGCGATCCCTAGCGGAGGCTGAATACGATGCCAGACCGACGACAGTTCTTGGCGGGCGCCGGAGCGAGCTTGCTCGCCGCCCCGCTCGCACATGCTCAACCGCCCCAGCCGGGCAAGCGCAAACGGATGGCTGTCGTGACGACGACGTGGTGGTATCGTTCTCACGCGTGGCACATGGCGGAGCGGTTTCTGGTTGGCTACCCGTTGCGGGGTGGTTGGCATCATCCCGAAATCGATGTCGTCTCAGCCTACGTCGACCAAAAGCCGGACAACGATCTGAGCCGTCGTCGCTCGCAAGAGTTCGACTTTCCGATCTACGATTCCGTGGCCGGGGCGCTGCGGCGAGGCGGCGAGAAACTCGACGTCGATGTGGTTCTGCTGATTGGCGAGCACGGCGACTACCCGATCAACGAGTTCGGTCAGAAGCAATACCCCAGGTATCAACTCTTCAAACAGATCACCGACGTTTTCCAACAGGACGGCAAGTCGACGCCGGTCTTCAACGACAAACACCTGTCCTGGAAATTCAGCTGGGCGAAGGAGATGGTCGAGCTGTCCGAGAAACTGAATTTCCCGTTCCTCGCCGGCTCGTCCTTGCCGGTGACGTGGCGAATGCCGGCGGTCGAGATGCCGCGCGACGCCGAGATCGAAGAGGCGGTCGGCGTCGCGTACGGACCGAAGGACATCTACGACTTCCACGCCCTCGAGATGATGCAGTGCATGTTGGAGCGCCGCCGTGGGGGCGAGACGGGCGTCGTCGCCGTGCAAGCCTTGGAGGGAAATGCGGTCTGGCAGGCGCTCGAAAAGCCAAATTGGGCCGCCGGCGGACTCGACGCCAAACTACTCGAAGCTTGTTTGTCGCGGTCTCATACGCTCGCCCAACCCGAGTCGTTTAGCCACCGCTATCCAACCCGGCGGCAGATGATGGAGTGGGTCAAGGCGCCGGTCGCTTATCGGATCGAGTACGCCGACGGACTGCGAGCAACCATGTTGTTGATGAACGGTTTGGTGCAGGACTTCACGTTCGCCGCCAAGCTGCGAGGCGAGGCCGAACCGTTGTCGACGCTGTTCTACCTGCCGCCGACGCCGAACGTCGTCTACTCAGCAGCATTGATGAACAACGCCGAGCAGATGTTCATGACGGGAAGAGCTCCTTACCCGGTGAAACGAACGCTGTTGACCAGCGGTCTCGTCGAAGCGTGTCTCAAATCGCTTGCCAACGGTCAACGGCGGACGCCGACAAAACACTTAAACGTCGTCTATCAGTCGCCGGTCGCATCGACGTTCTGGCGGATGTAGCAGCGGACGTTGAAGCGAGCTACGCTGTCGAGAAGCTCGCCGTGACAGGTTTACTGCGCGACTTTACCGTGCGAGCGAGTCGACTTTACTGTGCGAGCGCCTCGGTTCACTGTGCGAGCGTGTCGACCAAGTCGAGCAGTTGTGGGGGGAGCAGCTTATGCCCGCCGCACGTCTCGGCGAACGGCGTCAGCGCGACATCGCCTCCGATGATTCCCGCCATTTTGCCGGTGTCGCCGTTTTCGAGGGCGCGGACAGCCGCCACGCCGAGTCTCGCGGCCAGCATGCGATCTTCTGGAGTCGGCGCGCCGCCGCGCTGCAGATGACCGAGCACGATCGAGCGGCAGGAAAACGGACAGCCGGCGTCCTCGAGCTTCTTCTGCAGCAACTCGACCCCTCCTTCCTCTTCGCCTTCCGCGACGATCATCATGATCGACCGTTTTCCGCGCTGTTGGAGCTTTTTGAGATGAGCCACATGCGCGGGGATGTCGGTGTGAGTCTCCGGCACACAGACGACTTCCGCACCGGCGGCGAGCGCCGTGTAGAGGGCGATGTAGCCGCTGTGCCTTCCCATCACTTCGACCAAGAACATCCGCTCGTGGCTCTCGGCCGTGTCGCGCAACTTGTCGACCGCTTCGACAGCCGTTTGGACGGCCGTGGAAAACCCGATCGTATTGTCGGAGCCGATCAGGTCGTTGTCGATCGTTCCCGGGCAGCCGATGATCTGACCGTTCCAGAGTTTCGCTAATTCGATCGCGCCGCGGAGAGTGCCGTCGCCGCCGATCGGGATCAACGCGTCGATCTTCCTGCGCGTCAAGATTTCGGCCGCCTTTTGTTGACCGTCGTGCGTGCGAAACTCCTCGCTGCGGCTGCTTCGCAGGAACGCGCCGCCGTACTCGCACCAACCCGATACGGATCGCAACCGCATCTGCGGCTGACCCTGCTGGTCGAGAAAGAAATCCTCGTCCAGCAACCCTTGGTAACCGCGGCGGACACCGACCACTTCGTGTCCGCCGCCGACAGCAGTTCGGACGACTCCGCGAACACACGCGTTCATCCCAGGAGCATCGCCCCCGCTGCAAAAGACGCCAATTCTCATCACAACAACTCCATCGGCAATAGATCAACCACCAATCGCCGAGTCTATCGTATCAGCGGCAGCCGCGTGAGGAGTTGGAGGACAATGACGCGGCGTCTCCAGAGCTCTCTCGGCCGCGTGATTGACATGCCTGCTCGCTCGCGATAAACCAACTCGGATTCGCGGACTCAAACTTGGGAGAAACGGCATGGGTGTGCTCGATCGCTTTCGACTCGACGGCAAGCGGCTCTTTATCACTGGCGGCAGCCGCGGATTGGGACGCGAGATGGCGCTGGCCATCGCCGACGCTGGAGCCGACGTCGTGCTGGTCGGGCGAGACGGTGCTAGTTTGCAAAAGACGGCCGACGACTGCCAATCGTTCGGTCGGCGAGCGGCGACGATCGAGGCCGATGTCTCCGTTCCCGAACAATGCGAGAGCGTCTGCCAACAAGTTCTCGATCAACACGGCCCCATCGATATCCTCATCAATAACGTCGGTGGCCGGCGCGAGAATATCCCGGTCGCCGAGTGCAGCCTGGAGAAGTGGCGCGAGCTGGTCGATCTGAACCTCACCAGCGCCTTTGTCTGCACGCGGACGATCGGCGGAGCCATGGTCGAGCGCGGCGGGGGCGGCCGCGTCATCAATATCGCCTCGATCAACGCGCTGGTGGCCGGCCGCGGAATCGCCGGACGCCATTACGAGACATCCAAAGCGGCGATGGTGCAGTTCACCCGCGCAGTCGCTGCCGATTGGGCGCCGTCCCACGTCACCGTAAACGCGATACTGCCGGGCGGTTTCATGACCGAGCCCAACGTGCGTTGGTCGAAACTGCACCCCGAAGTCATCGAAGGCTTTCGCACTCGCGTTCCCATGGGCGATCACGGCCAGCCCGAAGATCTCGGCCCGCTGGCCGTCTATCTGGCCAGCGATGCGTCGCGGTACATGACCGGGGCGTCGCTTGTCATCGACGGCGGCTATACACTCTGGTAACGGCGGACGCGGATGACTGCCGGTTTGGGCGTCTTCAATTGCCGCGGCCAATGCGTCGACGAGCGGCGTGTCATCAATAGGGAGCTTCGGCGGTGGGTCAGTACAAAGTTGCCGGCGTGCAGATGGATGTCGCGTTTGGAGAAAAGGCGGCCAACCTGCAACGGATGCTCGACGCCGTCGAACTGTCGGCCGCCGCGGGGGCCGACCTGGTCGTCTTCCCCGAATGCGCATTGACCGGCTACTGCTTCACGTCGGCGGATGAGGCGTTTCCCTTCACCGAACCGGCCGACGGTCCCAGCGCGGCCGCATTTCGAGAGGTCTGCCGGGCGCGCGGCGTCCACGCGATCTACGGAATGCTCGAAAAGGACGGCGATCGACTGTTCAACGCCGTCTTGTTGATCGGCCCCGATGGGCTGGTCGCCACCTACCGCAAGATTCATCTGCCCTTCCTCGGCATCGACCGATTCGCCACGCCCGGCGACCGCCCGTTCGACGTTCACCCCGCCGGCGCTTGTCGCGTTGGAATGCACATCTGCTACGACGGCGGGTTTCCCGAATCGGCGCGGTGCATGGCGCTCGACGGTGCCGACTTGATCGCGTTGCCGACCAATTGGCCGCCGCCGGCGATGCGAGTCTCTGAGTACGTGCTGAACACACGGGCGATGGAGAACAACGTCTACTACATGGCCGTCGATCGGGTCGGCGTTGAACGGGGCGTTGAGTTTATTGGCCGCAGCCGGATATGCGCTCCCAATGGCTCGATTCTCGACGACGCTCCGCACGACCAGGAAACCGTGCTCTACGCGGACATCGACGTCGAATGGGCGCGGCGGAAGAAGATCGTCCACGTGCCGGGCGAGCATGAGGTGGATCGGTTTGGACACCGCCGCCCAGAAATGTACGGTCGCATCTCACAGCCAAAAGATGAGTAGCCGAAGACTGAGATCGAAACTGCCCCGCAAGGGACGCTGACAAAACGCGAGAGGAGAAACTCCATGCGACTCTGCCGATTCAATCACCAGGAGACCGCCGTCGTCGGCTTCTACGACGATGACGCGGTGACACCCATAGCGGCCGCCGCCGCGGCGTACGAGTCGGCGACGAGCCAATCGCTCGCGCTGAGTGATCTCGACTGCCTGGTGGCCGCTCTCCCCCACGGCAGGTCTCATGACTCGGTCGCGACGCTGGCCGGCTGGTTGAACGGAGCTGGGGCGGATGCGGCCGCACTCCGCGTGCCGGTGGAGGACGTTGAACTGCTGGTTCCTATCGCGCGGCCGAATAAGCTCTTCCTGCTCGCAGGCAACTACGCCAAACACATCGAAGAAGGCGGGGGAGTCGCGGCGGAGCGAGCAGAGACGTTCCCGTACGTCTTTATGAAGCCGCCGACGACAACGCTCACCAACCCCGGACGGCCGATCCAGATCCCCGCCGTGTCACCGGACCACGTCGATTGGGAACTCGAGTTGGCGATCGTGATCGGCAAACATGCGAAAGGCGTGACTGAATCCGCAGCGCTCGACCATGTCGCCGGACTGACTGTCATCAACGACATCTCCGATCGTAAATTCCGCCCCAATCCCGAACGCAAAGAACGCGATAAGGACGGGTTTTTCGACTGGCTGCACGGCAAGTGGCACGACAGCTTCTGTCCCTGCGGGCCATGCGTCACAACGCTCGACGAAATCGGAGATCCGCAGTCGCTGTCCATGCAGTTGACCGTCAATGGCAGCGTCAAGCAGGACGCGTCATCGGCTCAGATGATCTTCCCCGTCGCGGCTGTCGTCGAGTTCATCGCCAGCTTCGTGACGCTCGAACCGGGCGACATCATCTCGACCGGAACGGCCGCCGGTGTGGGAAATACAACAGGTGACTACCTGAAGGCGGGCGATCGAATCGAAGCGTCCATCGAGAAGATCGGAGTGCTGCGAACGATCGTTGAATGACGAAATCGAGTCGTTCGCTAACGAGTCTCGAACAGGTCTCGTTTGGCGCGGCGGGCAGTCGCAGTTTTTTTCGGCTGCCCCTCATCGGGACCGTCGCCCCGACCGTCGTCGGGACCGTCGCCCGGTTGCTCCGGCTCGTCGTCCGCCGGCGGCCGCCACCGCATCCCGTTCTCAATGATCTCGCCGCCCCGGTGGACAATCCGCGGGGCCGTGTTGTCGATCAGATCGGTCTTGTTCATCAGCTCGGTCTTCGAGAACCCCTCTGTGCGCAGTTGAGCTGCGCCGTTGTTCCCCGACAAACACGCGTCCAGCGTCACTCGCGAAGCTCCGCCGATCGAAATCCCCGAGCGGCCATTGCCGCGAGCCGTGACGCCGAGCATACGGAGGCCGAATACTCCTTCGTGAGCGTTGAATCCGTCTAACTGGAATCCCTGCACGATCAAGTCGCTAATCAAGATGTGGCGTACTTCGTACAACGTGACGCCGACGGTCAATCCGGTTTGAGCTAGATCGTAGTCTTCTGGAGTTTTGCCATCTTCGACGCGGAAGTACATGTAGCCGTTGTGGTGGCACCACTGAAGCGGCTCCAACTTCGGCCGCGGTTTGTTGCGCGAGGCGGGTACGCGATTGCCCGGCTTGCCTTCGACGTACAACATTTCGTAGTTGAAACGCGGAGTGCGATACCGATACTCGCCCTCCTTCACGAACTTCCACACGCGCGGATGAATGGAACTGGTGCCGTCGAGTATCGCGCCGTTACCGACGACTCGAAATGGTTGAGTGGGGATGCCGCTGTGGCGACCGGCCTGCAACGTGATCGACTCGCGATAGTTGATGCCCGTATTGGCGATAACCACGCGATCGCCCGACTGAGCCGCCCGCAATCCACGGCCGATCGTGCGGAATGGCCCGTCGTTCTCTGAACTGACTTTCGGCTGCGACCCGTTGCGGCGATCGTCGCCCGTCACGTTATTGACGAAGTGATCTGCGCCTAACGCGGCGGTTGAGCTGCAAAGCAACATCGTCGACAAGACGGCAAGCCGCATGGGCCGGTCTCCGGGCTGGCGAAATAATTGGCCCTGGCAAGGCCGCTCACCCATCGCGGGGTCACAGCCACCTACCATATTTGGACCCACGTTGGTTTGCACGGTCTTTCCCCACCCTGGCGGACGTCTCCACCAGAAGAAGCGGGGCGGGATTCTCCACATTGGAGCCATGCAGGTCAAGCAGAGATTGACGAAGAGAAATCCACGCAGATACCCCAAGTCGCCGCCGCAAGGCCCTTCCCATCCTCAAGGTGGATGAATAGGGAGGATAGCGAAAACTCTTGGTGACTTCAAGTTTCCCAGTCTGCGCAGACTTCCGCAGCCAGGTGCACCAGGATCCTTGGAACGCCGGCTCGCCTTCGAAGCGCCTGGCGCTTGTGCGACACGAGGAGACGCCAGCCTAGCCGGAAGCCTCGAGCTCGGCTTCGTGGAGCAATTCCTGGACTTCACGGCGGCCGGCCACGTAATAGCAGCCGCCGATCGCGGCGATCACGATCGTGATCAGCCGATAGACGAGCGCCACGATTACGCCGGCACTGCTGGAGGCTTTGACAGCCGGCACAATTGCGTAGAGCTGATCCATGGCGGCTTCGAACGTTCCCAGCCCGGCGGGGGTTGCCGGCAGCGCGCCGGCGACCATCGAAAGCGGCACAATCACCATGTGCTCGGTCAATGTCGGTGTCTCGGGGTAGATGCCCTGGGCTGCGCTGAAGATGCCGATTGCGAACAAACTGTGCACCGACAGGCTCAGCAACGCGCCGATGATGAGGGTGAGGGGTCGAGTACGATAGACTCGCATCGCGGTGGCGAATTGCGACAGCGGGCCACCGGCGATCGGCACTTTGCGGATCAGTTCGATGATGCGCGGCGCAGTCGCCCACGGGGTGAGCACGAAGGCGATGCCAATGGCGCCGATGATGGTTGCAGCGAAGGTGGTTCCGGCGATCGTGGCGACCTCGGGGGACTTGTCGATCGCTCCGCCGACGATCAGCGCGATCGATGTCATGACCAGCAACATGTAGAGTCCGAAGAGTCGATCGACGATGACGGTCGACACGGCCTCGGTCCGGCGGCCCGGGTTGTCGCGGGCGATGAAGAAAGCTTTGAACAGGTCGCCG
>JASMLW010000357.1 GCA_030748485.1 Pirellulaceae bacterium | reverse complement strand
GTTGCTGTTGTTGTTATTGTCGTCGCTGTTGTCATCGCTGTCGTCGGCGTCCCCATCGGCGATCGGCTCGGTGTCAATCTGAATCGAACTTATCGTCGACACCGTCGGCGGCGATGAAGTCGAGCCCTGGGTGGTCGGTGGCGAATCAACGACCGTGACGTCGGGTTGAGTGCGTTCGTTGGTGGTCGTGCGGTCGAGCACCGACGCGCCGCCTCCACTGTCACCGGAGTCGGTCGTGTCTTGCTCGACGAGGCGCGCGTCGCTGACGGCAACTTGCCGCGCCGTGATCCGGGGTTGGTTGTCGCGCGTTTCGTCGTCTTGCTCGTTCGCGGCTTGATTGTCAGTGTCGCCGGTGGGCTCGTCGCCGGTGGGTTCGTCGCCGTCACCGCCGTCGGAATTCTCGCCCGGCTCCGCGCCGCCGCCGTCTCCGACCGCACCGCGATCACCCCCGTCGTCGGCTCCGCCTTCACCTTCGCTGGGACCACCCTGGCCGGTCTGCTGCTGTTGCTCTTGGGCGTCTCGTTGATCCAGCTCTTCAATCGCCGGCTGATCGTTCAAGCTTTCCGTCTCCGCGCCACTGTCGGGAGCGGCGAGCAGATCACGGGCCAAAAGTCCGTCGCCGGAGAGGAGAATGCGAGATTCGAGCCGTTCGACGATACTGCGTTCTCGGTTGTCGGACATGACGAGCGCCTGTCGAAATGAAGTGTTGGAACTGTCTATTTTAGCCGGTCGCGGGGAAGTTAACGAACAATTGGTGGCATATTCGCATGCGATCCTCGCCTGCTCCCGAGTTTAGGCCGGCCGCGACAATTTCTTGTAAAGCGTTCCCCGGCCGATACCTAGAATCTTGCACGCTTGCGTCTTGTTGCCGCCGACCGCCCGCAGCACGAATTCGATATGACGCTGCTCCAGTTCGTCCAACGTGACCAGCGGATTAGGCCCTTCGCGCCGCTTGCCGATTCCGAGGTCGTCGACGGTGATCTCGTCTCCCGGGCCCAACACGACAGCCCGCTCGACGGCGTTTTTTAGTTCGCGCACATTGCCGGGCCATCCGTAGCTGCGAATCGCCTGCGCGGCGGCTTTCGAGAACCGCGCCGGACCGCGGCCCGTCTCGCGACGAAAACGCTCCAAAAACGTCACCGCCAACTCGAGCGAGTCATCTTCGCGATCTCGCAGCGGCGGGATGTTGAGTTCGATGACGCGCAACCGGTAGTACAGATCCTCGCGAAATTCCTGTTTCGCGACCAGCCCCCGAATGTCGCGATGAGTCGCCGCCAAGACTCGCACATCGACTCGCACGGGGGACGAACCGCCCAGTCGCTCAAACGGGTGCCCCTCGAGAATCCGCAACAACTTCGACTGACATGCAGGTGTCATTTCTCCTATTTCATCGAGAAAAATCGTTCCCGCGTGCGCCTGCTCAAACTGCCCCAACCGCCGCCGCTCGGCTCCCGTAAAGGCTCCCGCCTCGTGACCAAACAGCTCGCTCTCCAGCAGCGATTCGTTGAACGCCGCGCAGTTCACCGCGACAAACGGCCCCGTCGCTCGACCGCTCATGTCGTGTATGGTCTGAGCCACCATTTCTTTGCCGACGCCGCTTTCGCCGAGCACCAGGACGGTGGAGTTCGTCGGCGCGACGCGGCCGATCTGTTCGAGCAAATCGCCAATCGCCGAACTGCGGCCCAGCAAGCGGGCGTGGTGAGTCAGTCGCTGCCGCAGCTGCTCGTTGCTTTGCTCCAACTGCTCGCGATGCTCGACGTTCTCCACCGCCAGACCCAGCTGTTGGGCGACGGCGATCGCGAATACCAAGTCGGCTCGATCGAATCCGTCGGGGCGGCCGTCGCGGCATTCGATCGCGCCGCGCGGCCCCTGCCGCCCAGGTATCGGCGTCGCCAACGCGCGACCTCGCTCGCCCATCGGCGCGCTGTCTCGCGAGTCGGTCAGGTAAGCCTCGTTATTCTGCGTCGCCAGCGCGGCCAGCACATTCTCGGTCCCCTCGGTCGCCTGCCGGCCGGCTCCCGCTGGAACGACCCGACGCAACCTGCCGTCGGGCGACGCCAGCAAGATGTCGACCGTCGAACTCTCCAAGGCGTCGGCGAGCACCTCGGTGGCCGCTTCCGCCAGACCATTCAACGTCGCCTGCTCGTGCATCTTCGTCGCCAAACGACACAACAGCGACAACCGCCGCACGGGCGCCGACGACGATTCCACGCGGAGCTCTTCGAGAAACGCCGCCCGCTGCTCCGGCGCCGACACTCGCACCACCACCGTGCTGGTCGCCGCTGAAACGGCCGCGCCGAGCTCTCCCCCGCCCTCCTCCGCCACCGTCGCGAACACAAATTGCCGGTCGCCAATGCAAATCAGATCGCCCACCTGCAGCGTCGCCCGCAACACCATCTGACCGTTGACCTGCGTCCCGTTGCGACTGCCACAGTCCTCAATCTGCCAATGCGCCCCGTCAAACCAGACCCGCGCATGAAGCCGCGAAGCCGTGTTGTCATCGATCGGCAAGTCGCGCGACGCTTCCCGACCGATCGTGTAGTTCTCCTGGCTCTCGCTCAACTGCACGGCGAACCCGGGCGCCGCACCATCCAATTGCACCAACTGGAACATCACCAACAAACTCCCAAAAACTCGACTGGCCAACCTCACATTGTATCAAAACGAGGCGCACATTCAAATATCCTCGTGACTGCATCAAAATGCGACACTTTCAGCTGTCTCCATTTAGAACGCCCCGGGAAATGACGGAGTGGTGGCCAAGGCCTGAGAACTCGCAGGGCTTCCTAGATCTCCTATTTTTCACAACGGGGGACCCAGCTGTGGAAAGGCCTGACGTTGTGAAACTGTCGTGAGAGGTCAAAAGGGACGAAGATTCTGATTTTCGAGGGAACCAAACCGAGCCGAGAGGGAATATGTTGGCACGAGTTTGTTCCGTTCGCGGGTGGTTCTTTGAATGTCCGATGACTTGTCGATTATCGAGCGCGTGCTGCGAGGCGATCGGCAGGAGTATCGCCTGCTGGTCGAGCGTCACCAAGCGTCCCTTTATCGCTGGATCGGCGCTTGGATTTCCGATCCCCACGATCGCGAGGACATTCTGCAGGAGACCTTTCTGGCTGCCTTTCGGCAGTTGGAATCGTTCGATCCGGCGCGGGCGGCGTTTTTTACGTGGTTGGCGACGATCGCTCGCAACAAGAGTTTTCAGTTCTTACGGCGCAAGCGTCCCGACTCGAAAGCCCACCTCGAGCCGCCACCCTACGAGTCAACGCCGCTGGATGAAGCGGCCAGCGCCGAATTCGCTCGACGGCTGGACGTAGCGTTGGCGAGTCTGCCGGCCGAGCAGCGAACGGCCTTTGTGTTGGCGATCATTCAGCGGGCGCCGCTGGACGAGATCGCCGCGATGGAAGAGGCGCCGGTGGGAACGATCAAGTCGCGAGTCCACCGCGCCAAAGCGCGACTGCGCGAAGAACTGGGAGTATCGGCGGAGAATTGGACATGAATCCACAAACTGACGATCGCTGGGAGTCGTGGCTCACGAGGCGGCGGAACGAACCGACGCCTGACGTGGCGGACCGGGTTATGGAGCGCTTGGAGGACCGAGGTCCCACCGCTGTGCCGGCGGCCGGCTGCCAAGCCCCCGACGACTCGACGTGGGCGCCCGTGCTGTTGTGCGCGGCGGCTTTGTTCATCGGCGCCATTCCCTATTTGGGCCTGGCCGTTTTTTTGGCTGGATGACGCGGCGGGCTTCCCGGCGCGAGCGAGTCCTTTCAGTACACACCTACTTGGAGAAGCCACCGTGTCGAGCGATCAACCCAATACACCTGATTTGGCCAAGCGTCCATCCACCGGAACCGACACCGAGTTGAATCATCGCCGACAACCCTGGGCGGCGGCCGCGTTGTCGTTGCTGGCCGCCGGTCTCGGTCAGATCTACGCGGGGCGGATCGTGAAGGGCTTGTTCTTCTATTGCGCCTGGACGATTCTGTTGCCACTGGGATACGTGATGGCGATCTCCGAGCCGTCTCAGGTCGGGCTGATCTTTCTGCTAATCGCGCCGTCGATCCTGCTCATGGCGCTCTATTGGTTTTCGGTGGCCGACGCCTACTACACGGCGCGGCGGACCGCGGCGTCCTACGAGCCTCGCGACTACAACCGCGCGTCGGTCTATATCTTGTTGGCGATCGTCGGACTGACCTACCCCTTCGCCATGTTGTCTGTCTATCGCGACCAGTTCTTCGCGGCGTTCTACATTCCGACCAGCAGCATGTCGCCGAGCATCGTGGACGGCGACCGAATCTTGGTCAACAAATACAACTCGTCCTTCCCACGCTACGGTGAGCTGATCGCATTCCGCCCGCGGGGCCAATCGACACCGGCGGCGGCCTGGATCAAGCGAGTCATCGGATTGCCCGGCGACCACATTGAAGTCCGCGATCAGCGGGTTTTCGTAAACGGCCAGGAATTAGTTCGCCGACCGGCGCCCGACGACACGCTGCCACGAATCACCCTCAAAGGGAAACACTGGATCGAGTCGCACCACGGCAGCGATTACCTGGTGACGACTGACAGCGGAGAGACGCCGGAGGCGTTTGAGACAACCGTTGAGGACGATCACATCTTCGTCCTCGGCGACAATCGCAATCGGTCGCGCGACAGCCGATTCATCGGCTCCATCCACGCCGCCGACCTGATCGGCCGAGCCGAGTACATCTACTGGCCGGCTGACTCGTGGGCGCGGTTCGGGACCGTGAGGGGGAAGGAATGACTATTGACTAATGACTAATGTCTAATGAATGACTAGGGCCGAATGACTAAGGAGGCAGGACGCCGCCACGCACGACCAGGGGCGTTTACGCCCCCATCCGCCGCAGGCGGCCATAGGCCCGTGCTTGAGCACGGGTGAACCAGGCGTTCCAGCTGCAACCAACGCTCCATTCTCGCGTCGCCCCGCGCCACCGCGTTCCACCCTCGCGTCGCCCCGCGCCACCGCGTTCCACCCTCG
>JASMLW010000356.1 GCA_030748485.1 Pirellulaceae bacterium | reverse complement strand
GTCGACGATGATTGTCGAGAACCGTTCACTCAGTCCGTCGAGCAGAATTCTGAAGGCGTCGCCGCCCACGACGGTCGCTTCTCGTTGGGAGGCCGTACGCCTGCATATCCGTTTGGGCGTTGAGGATCTCCCGCTCGATGGAGCTGATCTGACCTTCGACGATGGTCTTTTGCCCCTCGACCGATACGAGTCCAAAGTGGTTCTTCAAGTGCTGCAGCTGCTTGGTCGCTTCGTCGACCTGTAGTTTGAGAGCGTCCGCCTGTTGCTCGAAGAAGGGCAGAGTCTGGGCGGTACGATGCGCTTGAACGTGTTTGTCGAGCATGGCGTCGACGTATGTCTCGGCCAGCTTCTGAGCGAACTGCGGTGTCGCGGCCTCGGCCGCCAACTGGACGACCGTCGACTTCGGCTGAGCGCTGATGCGGATGGACTCGACGACGACGCGCGTCGCCCGCTCCTCAATCGTCACGTCGGCGGAGCCGATCGCCTTGGCGACCACGCCCATCGCGGAGTCGATCCATTTGTCGATTTGTCCGGGCTCTTTTGGCGGTTCAAACGATTGCCGCACGACCACGTCGGCTCCCAGGCGAGCGACTACTTCTTCCGCCACCGAGTGGCTGCGGAACAGATCGATCAGTGATTTGATCTCTTCTTCGCGGGCGACTTGGACTGAGATCGACTTGTCCGGGTTGACGCTGGGGTCGACGCTCATCGTCTCATTGCCCACGCGGACGAACAGTTTGGCCTCCGACTCGTACGTGCGCGGCATCATGACCAGCGCGGCGAGCGTCAGGCCGAGCAATCCGCAGACGACAATCGCCGCTCGATACTTGTGGCGAAAGAGCACGCGAAACGTGTCGCGGAGTGTGAAGTTGAAGAGCGGATTCACTTGAGATTCCATGAGGCACCCCGGATGTGTTGGTGGATCGAGGTGGACTTTTCGCAGCTGGCGGGCCAAAGCCGACGAGAATCCTTCGCGCTCGCCTAAACAGAAGACTCACCTTGGTTTGCGGAACGCGGACCGCGCCGATGCGAAATCCAGACGGTTGTCCCGACTCAACTTCGTGTGGCGAAAAAACCACGCGGTCAGCCGCGGTTCCGATCGTCCCATCAGCGCAAGCGATACAACCGGATCGGTTCGTTGGGACCGCGACCGGCGCGCACCTCGCCGCGCGGGTGGTGGTTCAGCGCGACGAAATCCGTGGCGAAGTAGTCGAATTCGCCGATCAGTTCCAGACGCGCTGCGACGTCCGGCCACGACTCTTGAAATTGTGGACTGCGACGCGCGTGGGGACCGGCGACGAGAAAAATGTCGGGTGCGAACGGCCGGTGCGGTTGCTTGGCGAAGGTCAGCGTTTGGATTGGCGTCGTCTGGTGGGGTGATCCCGTTTCGCACAAGTGAAAGAACATGGCCGGTTCACCAAACACCCGTAACGATCGATTGGGCGACTGCCTGGCGATCTGGTTGATCTGGTGAGCTACGTCACGGAGGGCCAGGCGAGTTCGCCAGGGATGGTTGGGGTGGCGCCACACGCAGCCCGCCAACAGGGCGACGACGATCAACGCCGCGGCCCACATCGGCGGGCGGGCGACGAGGCGGCCGCCGCCGCCGCTCTCCGTCGCGTCCAAGATCCGACCGCACCACCAACTCAGGCACCACCAAACTCCCGGCAGCCACGGCAACAACAATCTGGGGTACGGTCGGTAGAGTGGGATGGAGACGGCCAAGCCGACCGCCAGCACAGCGACCAGGCACGCGCCAAACCGCTGATCGAAGTTCCGAACGCGGAACGGAAAGACCACCGCCGCGCCAACGATGCCGCAAATCGCCATTCCCAATGTCGGACCGATCAGCAAGCTCATCAACAGCGAGACGACGATCACGGACAGCACCCGCGGTCCTTGCCGCTGCAGCCAGTGGAGGCGGCTGTCCCGTTTCCGCCAAACGGCCAACCCCACACCGAGCAACAGTCCACAGATGGTGGAGCCGCCTTCGAGGGCGCGGAGGTTTCCGAACTGCCGGACGGCGGACGAAAACCAACCCGTTGGGCCGACGACGTATTGCCGGTGGTTCGCGGCCACCACGCTGTAACCGCCCTCGGATTGGAGGCTGCTGAGAAACGGCAGCCACAGCAGCCAGCCGACCAGCGCGGCCGTCAACACGAGCAACGCACGCCGCAGTCCGAGGGACCATCCACTCGGCTCGCTGCGAACCGCCGGTTGCTCTCCGACTGCTTGGGCCCGCGGCCGCGCGACTTCGAGAACCCAAGCCAGTGCGAGGGCGGCGATTGTCACGGCGATCGGCAACCAGCCGTTGTACTTGGTCCACCATCCACCGCCGATCGCCACCCCGGCCACCAGCGACCATCTCCATGACAGGTCGCCGACCGCCCGCGTCATGGCGTAAAGAGCTAACAGGATCCATGCCAGGACAACCCCGTCGGTCATCGCGGATCGCGAGTAGATGATCGCCAAGTCACTGGTGGCGGCGAGGGACGCGGCGACCAGGCCGGCGCTCACGCCAAACCAGCGGCGGGCGGTCATCCAAACGAGAAGCGGGGTCAGCACACCGGCGACGAGTGCGGGAATGAGCGGCCCAACTCGATAGCCAAACAGAATGATGCACCACTGGATCGCGCCGGGAACGAAGTCAGGTGCGTAGAGATGACGTTGCGGGAAGCCGAACTTCATGTCGGCTCCAAACCAAATGCTGGATGCGTAAACGCCTTCGTCGAAGTGCTCGACGGCGACGTCATCGATCGACACCAAACGCAAGACGGCTGCGATGACGGCAATGATCGCGACTGCGATCCGCTCGTGTTTTTCGGGAGCCGGCGAGATGTCTTGCATACCGCGGCAGTCTAGTCGCCGGTCGCCAAATGAGCCACACGTCTGGTTCAGTCCGGTGACTGACGCCTACGGTTGCGGCGAGGAGAGCTGGTTTGGCTGGACGATCGGAGCTCGCCCCAACCGCGGCCGCGGCGCTTGAAACCCAGCTGGCGCGACGCCAGAGGCGCCGGCGGGCGGAATGCTGGGAATGCCCCGAGGCTGGATCCGCAAATCCGCCGGCGCGCTGGCTTGGCTCACCTCACTGGACGCATTCCCAGACCCGCGTGGCGCGATCACGACCGGTTGCGGCGTTTGTCGACGCTGAACAAGTCGCGGCGTCGCCTGACCCGTCGGGAAGGGCCGAGCGGCCGTCGGCGCGGTGGGTGGCGTCACCCCGGGCGGAACGCCGGCGGGAGCATCTTCGGGCGGATTCGAAACGGGCGGAGCCTGCGGCTCCATCGTCGGATACGGCAAACCACCACCGGGCGTCGTCTGCTGAGGATACTCGCCCTGACTGATCGTTCGCGGCGGGTGCCTGTTTTGCATGAAGTTCGCCAATCGCCACGGATGACGCATGGTTCGCTCGCGCTCCGCCGCGTCGCCGTAAGCCTTGCTGGGCCACGAGCCTTCGCTGAGGAACACTTCGTTGTAGTCGAGCAGCGAACCCTTGTTGTAATGCACGTTCTTGATCGCGATCGTGTATTCGATCAAGGATCGGTAGTAGCGTGTTTCGGAGTCGGCCAGCCGGCGTTGCGCGTCGAGCATCTGGTCGATCAGCCGCGCCACTTGGCTGGGATCGGGATCTTCGTAGAGCACTTCGAGTGCTCTTAGTTGCTGGCGTCCGGCGATCATCCGGTTGTACGCCGTTTGCGAGACGACGTACGCGCGTTCCATTTCGCCAACCGCTGCGCTGAGGTCGTGAGCTACCGCCCGTTGCTGTTCCTCGAGAACAGCCACGTCGCGAGCCAGGTTGAGTTCGGCGTTGCGGACGCCCGCGTGCGCCTGGCGGTAGCCGATCGGCACCGTCAACTCGACACCGAGCTGCCACTCCGTGAAGTCGCCGCTGGAGAGGTTGCCGTAGGCGTCGTTGAACGCGGGCTTACCGGCGCGATTGGGGTCAAGTAAGTCGTGACCGAACCCGCGCCACCGATATCGACCGACCGCGTCGAACCGCGGCATGAGGAAGTTCTTCGCGGCCAACAGCTCCAACTCGCGCCGCTTGATTAGCCACTTTTGCCGGCGCAATTCGGGTCGGCGGACCTGCGACTCGACGAGTATCTCGTCCCAATTCAACAAGACCCGCGCCATCTGCGGCTCATCCGACGGCCGGATCAATTTGCCGTCGTTGACAGTGACGCCAAGGATCTGGCGCAGCCGCCGTTCGGTTGCATGGACGCCGCCAGTGCCCCGAAACGTGTTGTTCCGCGAGGGCTCGATAATGCGGCCGGTCAACGCGTTTTGCACGTCCTCTTCGAGCCGATAGTACTGCTCACGCGCCTGCGCCTCCTTGTCGGCTTCGCCGCCCTCGCGGCCGCGCCGATACCACTCGTTGACGACGCGCCAGGTCGCCAGCGCGCGATCGCGGGCGGCCAGTTTCGCGTCGAGATCACGATAGGCGTAGTACAACTCCCAATACGCGTTCTCGACGTCGCTAACCAGGTCGCGGACGCCCGCCTCGAATTCCGTCAAACTGATGTCCGCGTTGGCTCGCGCGATCAACACGCCGCGGTACTGGCCGGGAATGCTGCTGGGACCGGCGATCCGGTTGAAGTCGACTCCGGCGCCTTGCAGCAACGGTTGCCGAAACTCGCCCTCGACGTTCACGTCCCACGCGCTGCCGAATTGGTTGCCCGGAGCGTTGTTCGAGTCGTACTCGATGTTGTGCCGAATCGTGAAGTCGCCGCCGCCGACGGAACGCTTCACCAGTTGAGCGTACATCTGGTTGAAGTCTTGTTTCAGCAGACGCGTGCCGCCGCCGAAAAAGCTGTTGTTCAACGCCCGTTCATTGTTCTCGAAAAAGGCCGCCGCCTCGAACGATGTGTCGAACGCCGATAAGGCCGCCTCCATCCCAAACCGCGGGTCCGATTCCTGGATCGCCGGCGTGTGCACAGTGCGAACCGTCTCGGGAGATTGCAGAACTAAGCCGCCCAAGTCCCGCAACACGACCGAGTTCTCCAACGCCAACCGCATCGCCTCTTCCAAGCTGAGCTGCCACGGCTCGGGAGGCGCATCCTCCCGGATCGTGATCGGCTTCGCCATCTTGCGAGCATGCAGCTCGTCGATCGGCGTGCAAATGTCGGGGTACTCGATCTGAGAAGCCACCGTCTTGTAGGCCGCCATGTCACAGTCGGCGCAATCCGAGCAGTCGTCGGACTTTGAATTGACCAGGGCGCACCCGGACACGGCTATCAACGATAGCACGATGCCCCAGCGAACGCTCGCCATCGACAGTGACATGAATCCGACACTCCTGGTCCAGCAAGTGGTCCTACATCTCCAACCCAGCGCGCGAAAATGGGAGTCCGCGCAGCGAATGAAGACGTATTCATGGAGTTGATCGGTTCCTCGACCGCTCCACACAAAGTGAATTTTCCGCACAACAGCAACATTTCGCACAATTCGCATAATCGTTACCAACCGAACATCCGTGCTAGCTGGCGAGGCGGGCCGTAAGGTTTGTGCGGATCGCCGAGTTTCACATTCGGCGAGCAAATGCGCAATTTGGTAAACATAGGCGCAAACACGGTTATATTGGACTCATGTCTCCCGACGCCTCCACACAATTCGACGCTTGGCGCGACATTGAATCACTGCTGGAGAAGCTGGCCGAGCTTGCCCAGACGGTAGTTTCGCCACAGGAGTTTTCCGCCGAGTTGCTGAGTTCAACGGCCCGTTCGACGGCTGCTGCGGGGGGAGCTGTTTGGTTGCGCGACGGGGAAGGATGCTGGCGGGCCGCTTCGCAGACGGACAACTCGATCGGCTGTCAAATGGCCGCGCTGACGGCGTCCCAGCTCGACTGGCTCGACAGTGATCAACTTGGAACTCGACTTCCGCTCGCGGCGACCGTGTTGGGATCGCCGGTCGACGACGACACGTCGATCGTTTTCGCCCAGCCGATCCGCATTGACGACGGCGTGGAAGGGGCGATTGGGATCGTGAGGAGCGGTGATCTCTCGCCGTCAGCCGAACAGAACATACAGAACATTCTCCGCGCATTCGCTGAAGTCGCCGCCGACTACATGCACCACCAGCAACGACGCCAGTTGCGGGCCATGCACTCGGCCTGGAGTGAGTTGGAGCGTTTCACCGAACAGGCGCACGAGACGTGGGAGCTTGACGCGGTCTGCTTCACGGTGGCGAACGAGGCGCGGCGTTTGCTGGAGTGCGATCGAGTCACCGTATTGGCGAGCGGGTCGAGTCGGGGGCGTTTTCGCGCCAAAGCCGTCAGTGGCGTCGACCAGTTGGATCCCCGCGCCAATGAGATTCGCGCGCTCGAGCGATTGGCGAAGCGGGTGGATCGGACGGGCGAGCCGTTGTGGCACGGGACAGACGAAGAGTTTCCCCCGCAGATTCAGGAGGCGATCGACGACTACGTCGATGACGCTCACGCGCGGACGCTGGCGCTCTTGCCGATACCGCTGGAGTCCGGCGAGCGGCGTGTTTCCGGCGCGATCATGTTGGCGATCGAGAGCCTGTCGTTGCCGGCGGATGCGACCGTGTTGCGAAGAAAGGCTGACTTGGTCGTCCGTCACGCGGCGCCCGCGCTGCGCAACGCGCTGCGGTATCGCCAACAACCGCTCTGGCGCCTGACTCGGGTACTGGAGCGAGTGACGTGGCTGTTCGGCGGCCGGCGACTTCCCCGGACATTGATCGTCGCCACCGCGCTCGGCGCAATCTTGGCCGCGTCCGCGCTGGTCACGGATGACTTGGAGATTCGTGCGCGGGGACGGCTGCTGCCGGCCAAACGCCAACATCTGTTCGCGCCCGCCGACGCGGTTGTCGACGAGATCAAGGCGGACCACGGCGATCTGGTCGACCAGGATGACCTGTTGCTGCGGTTGCGGGAGCCGCGGCTCGACTACGACTACACCCGCACGTTGGGCGAGATGCAGACGGCCGCCAAAGATCTGCACGTCGTGCAAACGACCAGGCTCAATTCAGCCAAGTCGCGCAAACTGAGCCGCGAAGAGTTGAACGAATTGACGGCTCGCGAAGAGCGCCTCAAAGGACGCGTCGCCAACCTCAATCAGCAGTTGGAGATTCTGCAAAGGCGCCGCGACGACTTCGAGATCCGCAGTCCGTTGATGGGTCAGGTCGTCAGTTGGGACTTGCGCGGCGATCTCAAAACTCGCCCCGTGCAGCGGGGGATGAAACTGATGACGATCGCCGACACGGGGGGCGATTGGTTGGTGGAATTGGACGTGCCCGACGAACGCATGAAGCACGTCATCGCAGCGCGGAAACGCACTGGCGAGCTGCGAGTCCGTTTCATTCTGGCGTCCGATCCCAATCGGCGCTGCGAAGGGACGATCCGCCAGATCGCGATGGCCGTCGACTCGGTGGACGACGCCGAACCGACCGTGCGGGTGATCGTCGAATTCGATCGTGAGCAGTTGCCGGATCTCCATTACGGCGCGTCGGTGATCGGACAGATCGACTGCGGTCGGCGGTCGGTCGGCTACGTCTGGTTGCACGGCGTTTACGAACGCATTCGCATGCAGTTCTTTTAGACAGCCACTTTTTCCAACCACCCAATCTCCTCGACATGGAGTGAAT
>JASMLW010000355.1 GCA_030748485.1 Pirellulaceae bacterium | reverse complement strand
TGGATCTGGTTGACGCCTGGCGCTGCGACATCGAAACCACTGCTGATTGGGGACGCTGTCGTTGTGGCGGGGGCGATTCTGGCTGTGCCGATCGCCAGGAATCTGCTCCTCGGATTTGGCGATGAAGGGACGGGGCCCGGCATCGGCAGGAATCTGCTCCTAGGATTTGGCGATGAAGGGAGGCCCGACGCCGCGTTCTTACTCGGCGGTCTGACGGGACTCGTCGGCGCCGTCGCGATCGTCTTGGCCATGGCTCCAGGCCGCCTGGTTTCGCGCTGCGCCGGCCTGCTGTTTACACTCGCCGCATGTTGGGCGGCGCCCGTCTTCTTGTGGCCGGATTCCGAGAGTATGCAACGGCACCTGTTCGTAGCGGCGATTGAGTTGGCTCTTTTGCTCCCGGCGGCTCTGCTCCTGCGGCTGTGGGCCCTGCGACTGTGGGGCGTGCGACTTAGTCACTCGGCGTGGAGGACGGAATCTGATTCAATCGGCGCGGGCCGGTTCTCGATCCTCGACCTGCTGCTGCTCATGACGGGCGTCGCCCTGCTCTTCGCAATCGCCCGTTGCACGACTGTCTATTTGTTGCCGATGAGCGAGATGCAGGACTTGGCGATCGCCGGTGCGATGATCGCCTGCGGTTGCGTTGTGATGGCCGCCTGCTTGACTCGTTTGAATCTGCTCGCTGTCACATTGACGTCGTCATGTGCGATGTTGCTGATTACTGCGGGCGCGATCGAGATCGCCGGCTCCTCCAAAGAAGCTCTTTGGATGGTCACCTGGCAGGCGTCGAGCGGACTGACGGCGGCCGCGCTGTTCTGCACGCTACGGATGCGCGGGTTCAAATTGTCGCGCGGCGCCGGCTCGAGCGCGGTAGTCGCTAACGCGAGTGGTGTTGAGGACTCGGGACAGTTCTCGAACGATGCCAGCAACCGACGGGAGCGCGCGGCGGCTCGCTACGTGTAGCGCTGGAACTGCGCTGATGTCGCGTGAGACGTCCAGCCTAACTTTTGCGCCGAGAACGGGCGGATTGCCTCATCTGGCTCATGTTCCCGCAAGTGCCTCGCCGTGATTTGTTCCGCTTTTGTTCCGCGCAGCTCGCCCCGGCTGGCTAGGCGGAGGCCGCCGTCGCGCCAACTCGCGAGCCCGCCCAGACTTGCGACGTCCGACAGCAGTTCGCCGCCGGCGGGTGAGTTTCTCTTGATCGCAATCTCCGTCACAGGTACAGTTCGCCGACTTTCGATCGACTGAATTCGCGGGAAAAGGATTTGCTCAGTCTTCAGTTCCCGCTGTTCGCCAAAATCGTCACGACATTCTATCCCCAACACCACGCGTGGCGCGTGACCGGAGTGCATCATGGATGGTATTGATTCCCGTCTGCTGTTGAGCGCCGCATCGTTTCTGTTCACAGCCTACTTCTGGTTCGTGAAAGCTCGCAAGGAACGACCCAACTTGGCCTTCTACCAGTTGAGTGACTACCGAGCCGTCTGTCGGCGACACCCCAAGCGGGACGATATGAAACGGCTCTGCATTCAGCAATTGGACACCGGCGGCGTGCTGCTGGTGAATCACAGTACGCGGCAGAATTCGGTCGTGCTGTTCGACTGCTACTTGAAGACGGACAAAGGTGAGATTCAAGGCGACTGGGGTTACTCGGGCGAGGACAAGCCGCCGTGGAACGTCGGGCCCGAGTCGACGATCGCGTTCAGCCCGGCTTGCTTTTTTGACGTCGCCGAAGACTTCGTCGTGCCGGACGAGCCGGAGTTTCGCATCGAGTTCATGACGGCCAGCGGCGGCCGCTTCAGCCACCGCTTCTCGAAACAGGCGCCGCGCATCGCCTCAGCCAATCCCGCCACTTCGCGCGCCGCCTAGCCGCTGCGGCGATCTGCGGAAGCTGGCCGTCTTTTGTTGCGAGCGGTGAGCATTGTACAATTGCTCCATGCATATTCTCCTCCGCTTATTCTTCGTCGTTCTTTTCCTTGTGGCGTTTCTGGTCCCAGTTGCGGGAGCGGCTGAACCGGTCGACGTCGACTGGACCGAATTGCGAAGCGTCGACGGCGCTCCACTGACGATCGGCGGCGCGAAGTGGAAGGTCGTCTGTTTTCTCGGCTCCGAGTGTCCGCTGGCTCGCCTCTATGGCGCACGACTACAGAAGCTGGCGGCTGAGTTCCGCTCCGACGGTGTTCAGTTGGTGGGCGTAAACAGCAATCGACAAGACTCGCCGGCGGACATCGAGCGGTATCTCGAGAAGCATCGACTCACCTTCCCGATCATCAAAGATGTCGGTCAGGATTTGGCGCGGCGATTTGGCGCGACGCGGACTCCCGAAGTGTTCGTGCTCGACGCCGACGATCGAATCCGCTACCAAGGCCGAATCGACGATCAGTACGAACCGGGCATCTCTCGCGCGGCTCCGACGCGGCGCATTCTCCGCAAGGCTCTCCGCGAACTGATCGCCGGCTCCGATGTCAGCGCGCCGAAGACGGTCGCCGTTGGCTGCTTGATCACATTCACCCGGGCGCCGCAAAAGGTCGCTCCGGAAGAGACGGTGACGTTCGTCGACGATGTCGCGCCGATTCTGAATAGGCATTGTGTGGAGTGTCATCGCGCGGGTGAGATCGGCCCGTTTCAGTTGACCGACTACAACGAGGTGGTTGGCTGGGGCGAGATGATGTTGGAAGTGATTCAACAGCAGCGGATGCCCCCCTGGCACGCCGACCCTGAGCACGGTGAGTTTGTCGGCGAGCGCAAGTTTCCCGAGTCGGCGCTGAAGATGCTCACCGCTTGGGTCGAGCAGGGCATGCCGTCCGGCGATCTGAACGCTCTTCCTCCGCCACCAGAATGGTCCGCCGGCTGGCACCTGCCGGAATCGCCCGATCTGGTCATCGCCATGCGGGACCGGCCATTCGTCGTGCCGTCGGATGGAACGGTTGAGTACCAGTACTTCGTCGTCAATCCCCAATGGGAGAAGGACCGCTGGGTTCGCGCCGCGCAGGTTGCGCCGGGCGACGCCTCGGTCGTTCACCACGCGATTGTCTTCGTCCGTCCGCCCGACGGTGAATACACGGCGGGGATTGGCTGGATGGGCGGATATGTGCCGGGCCAGCGGGCGGCGATGTTGCCCGCCGGGCACGCGCGGCGGATTCCGGCGCGTTCGAAGCTGGTCTTTCAGATGCACTACACCCCCAACGGCCAATCAACGCCCGATAAGACGAAAGTCGGTGTTTGGTTCAGCGATCCGGACGAGGTCACCCACGTCGTCACTACGCAAGTGGCGCTGAATCACAACTTCGAGATTCCACCGGGGGCGAAGAGCCACTCGGTCGGTTTTCAATTGGATCGGTTCGCCCGCGAGTCGCGGCTGCTGAGCGTGATGCCTCACATGCATCTGCGGGGCAAGTCGTTCCAGATCGCGGCGCGGCGAGCCTCGGGCGATGCGACGTTGTTGTCGGTGCCGAATTACGACTTCAATTGGCAGCATTGGTATCAACTGAAGAAACCGTTGCCGCTGAGCGATGTCAGATCGCTGGAGATGGAAGTGCGGTTCGACAACTCGGCCGACAACCCGACGAATCCAGATCCCAAGGAGTTCGTCAGATGGGGAGATCAGACTTGGGAGGAGATGGCAGTCGCATTCATCGATGTCGGACATCCGCGAGACAAGCAGCGCGTGATCGAGCGACCGGACGACGCGGAGACCCGCGCGAGTGAAGCCGTGCGAAGCCGACGAGTCGCCGCCGAAGTCGAACGATTCCTCTCGCAGATGGACCGCAACCGCGACGGCGTGGTCGAGCGCGAGGAGGCGCCGGACGCGTTCCGCCGTTTCGGCTTTCGACGCATGGATCGCAATCGCGATGATCGCCTGACCCGCAGCGAGATTGAATCCGCAGCAGCTCGTCGATTCTGATCTGTGACGGTGTAGGCGTTGATGGACAGCAAAGAACCTGTGAGCGGACTGAGTCGGCGACTGTTCCATTGGTGGGCCGATCATCCGCCGGCGCACGTCGTCGTGGTACTGCTGATGTCGACGTTGGCGGTGATCGGATACGTTGAGCCCGACTTGATTCGCGACCTCTTTCAATCGCAGCGCGTCGAGGAAGAAGTCTTCAGTCCGGCGCGGTTCGCGAGACGAAATCAGCGACCGGTCGAACGGCCCCCGGATGTCGAGCCGTTTCGAGTCGCCGGCGGCGAGTGCATCGTCGTGGCGACCTGCGACGACTTCTTTAACACGACCTCGCTGACCGCGATCCGCCAAGTGGTCGCCGATCTTGAAGCATTGCCGCAGGTCTCCCGCGTTCTTTGGCTAGACAGTATTCCCGACTTGAATCTGTTTGGATTGCCGGGTTCGCTGCTGCCGTCGTCCAACGCTTCCCCGCGGCAGATGGAAGCTGGTCGAGAGCGGACGTTCAAGAATCCGATGGCGGTAGGCCAACTGATCTCGACCGATGGCAAGACGCTGTTGCTGCATTTGCAAATCGACTGGTTCTACGCCAGAACGGACGACGCCTGTACGAGCGATCTGCGCAAGGCGGCGGAGGCCGCTGTCGGTCGCGTGCCCGGAGCCGACATGCAGTTCCAGGTGACCGGGCCGGCTCCGCTCTACCTCATGATGGCTCGCAATCATCTCAAGGATTCGTGGCGTTACCAGGTGATCGGTTACAGCATCATGATGATCACGGCGCTGGTGTTGTTTCGCGGTTTTTCGGCCGTCGTCATCGTCGCGATCGCGCCCGCCATGGGCGTTTTCTGGACGATGGGGATGCTCCACTTCTTCAATCTGCAGGACAACCCGTTTAACGACATCATCGTTCCCGTGTTGATCAGTCTGGTCGGTTTGACGGATGCGGTTCACTTGATGGTCGAAATCCGGACTCAACGAGCCGCCGGCCTCGAGACTCGCCACGCAACGCGCCGCGGAGTCGCCCGTGTCGGCATGGCGTGCGCGTTGACCAGCCTGACGACGGCAATCGGATTCGGCAGCCTCGCCTGGGCTCACCATGAAGTCGTGCGCGAGTTCGGCTGGTGTTGTGTGCTCGGGGTGGTGTTGACTTTCATCAGCGTGTTGACGGTGGTGCCGTTGGGTTGTCGATCGCCGCTGGGTCGGCGGCTTCACATTGGGCTCGGCAAGAGTCTGATTGACGGACAGCTCCGCCGCATCGGGCCGATTGTGGCGGCCGTCCTGCGCCATGATCGGCGAGTCGCCTGGCTGGCGGTCGCCACTACGATCGCCCTGGCGGTTGTCTGTACTCAGTTGACGCCCGACGAGAAACGCTACAGCGGCCTGAGCGAGTCGGGTGAAGCGGCGCAGGCGCTGCGGCATCTGGACGAGTCTCTCGGCGGTCTTGAATTCGGCTCCGTCGGCGTCTCTTGGGACGACGACGCCGGCGAAGGCGAATTGCTCGAAGTTCTTCTCGAGGTGGACGAGGCGCTGGCGGGTGAACCGCTCGTCGGGCAGCCACTGGGTTTGCACGATCTATTGGCCGTCTTGCCGGGCGATGGCGAGCCGAGCGAGCGGATGACGCTGCTCGAGCTGCTGCCCGCTTCACTGAAACGGGCGTTCTACGCGCCCGAGTACAAGTCGGCGTCCGTGCAGTTTCGCATCAAAGACATTGGGATCGCCAAGTACGGCCCCGTCTTCACTCGTCTCGAGACGGCGCTCGGTGAGATCGGCGAACGGCATCCGCACTTTCAGCTGTCTTTGAACGGCGAAGCGATCTGGCGTTGGCGAAACGTCTACCAGATTGTGACGGATTTGGCGACCAGCCTGGGCACGGCGAGCATTGTTATCTGGCTGATCCTGACGATCGTCTACCGCTCGATCCGCATCGGCTTGATCTCTATCGTTCCAAATCTGTTCCCGCTGGTCGCCACGGGGGCCATGCTCTATTTCACCGGGCAGTACCTCGAGCTGGTGACGGTGTGCGTCTTTACGATTTGCATCGGCATTGCAGTTGACGACACGATTCACTTCTTGACGCGATATGTCGATGAGACGAGCGGTGGCGGAGATCATCGCGCCGCCATTCAACGAGCCTTCACGGGCGTGGGCTCCGCGCTGCTGATGACTACGATTGTGCTGGTGACGGGAATGATGACCGCCGTGTTCGGCGACGCCCGCGATGCGCGGCTGTTCGGCATCATGGGCGCGATTACTCTGGCCTCCGCTCTGTTCGCCGATATCTTCTTTCTGCCGGCCTTGTTGAACCGGTTCGACAAGCCCCGCGGCGGAGCTCCCGGCGACTCGCCAGGCGCAGACGAGCAGACAATTGGCGAACAGGTGAATTCACCTGTGAGTTAAGGCGCCCCAAGTCCACCGCGACTGGCGAAGTCTTACTTCGCAGCCTTCTTCTCCACGACCTTCTTAACGTCGACCTTTTCGGTCTCCAAGATTTCAGCGACCTTTTTGGAGAGGACGTTGGCGATCAGCCCGCTCGGTTCGCAACCGGCGGCGATCGATTTGATGCGGCCGCCCTTCTCGATCAAGAAGTTGGTCGGCATGGTTTTCGTTTCGAAAACCTTCCAGCTGTCGCCCTTGGTGTCGACCGCGTATCGCATGTTCAGTTTCTTTTGCTTGACATACTTTTCGACCTTCGCGTCCGGCTCGCGGAAGATGGCGATGCTGGTCAGGCCTTTGCCCTCGTACGCCTTGTGGAGCGCTTGGAAATAGGCGAGCTCTTTGTCGCAGCCCGAGCAGCCACACGTGAGTCGAACGAGCACTGGGCCCTTCTCCGTCAACTTCGCCAAGTCGATTAACTTGCCGTCGGAGTCCTTGATCTTGAACTCGGGAGCCTGTTTCTGGACGTCCACCTTCTTGACTTTCTTCGCCGCCTTCTCGGCCGCGCAAGCGGGAAGCGAGAGGGTGAAGAGCAAAGCGATCGCGACGGTGTGGAGGATTAGGTTCTTCATCGGGGTCCCCTGGGAGAATGGGTGCGTATTTGGCCACCGATTGTATCGGCAGGCGTCGATGGGTGGCAAGCGAAATGTCTCAGAGCGTGTGAGCGCTTGCTGTAGGCTCTCAACTGCGTGGACTCTCAACTACAATACAACCGCTCCGAAACACGTCTTCCCTCACTCGCCACATCAAAAGAACCTTGAGCTCCATAGTAGAAACTCACGACGCTTTCTCGCGCGTTGTCCTCGCTTTGGTCGCC
>JASMLW010000354.1 GCA_030748485.1 Pirellulaceae bacterium | reverse complement strand
GCCGCTCAGAAAATAGGACAGACGCGTCGCCAGCGAGTAGGAGTCGAGTCGCTGATCGCCGCGCTCCTCGAGGTAGAGAAAGCTGGGCGAGCAAAGGGCGGCCTTGAGACCGTCGGCGTAGGCGTCGACGGACGAACGGCCGCCGCCACGACGAATCGCGATCAGCTTCGCGATCCGGTCGATCTCCTCGTCCCGCGCGGGTCGGCGATATGCGCTCGCCAAAAAGGAACTCAACTGCGCGCGCACTCGATCGTCGGGCAACTCGCCAGTCTCTTGGACGACTTCCCAATTGTCGCCAAACACGGCCCGCTGACTCGCCCGCGGCCACCGGTCGTAAAACGGACCCTCGATCTCAAATTCGTAGATGCGGATTTGCGGCAACTTGCCAAACTTCAACACCGTGTATCGATTGGCCACGATGCCGCGTCGCGACGGTTTGGGAAACAGCTTGGGGTGCTTGCGAAGGATGCGCGCGTACAGCGACCGCATCTCCATCGTGCCGTTCTCGTAGGTGAACCGCGGTGTGTATCCCGCGTCCAGCCAGACTCGAGTCGTGTACCACTTGGCTTCGTCGGCCAACTCGAGCTCCTCGAGCAACGGTTCGATCGGCTGCGGCTTGTGCAGTTGTCCGACGCGTTGATGTCCGGCGACGATTCCCAAGCGGAGCGGTTCGCTGGGATCCGTTCCCAAGAACTGTGGGTCGTAAGGGTGTTCCCGATTCAGCGCTTCGGCGTGAAAACGAATCGTGTAGAAGCCGTCGTACGGAACTCCCTTGGCGAATTCGCGAATGTGGCCGTAGGCTCCTTCATGCTTATCGGCTCCCCGCACTTCGTAAAGCGTCATGTGTTCGAAGCGGTTGGTGTGTCTGTGAACTTGATCGATCTCGGGCTGTTGCCGAAAACCATTCCGAAACGACCACTTCTCGATAGGGGGCGGTTCGAGAGGATAGACGGCTCGATCGACAACTTGTTCCGCCGCGGACAGGTACTGTTGCAACAAATACCCGCTCGTCACCAACTCATCTCCGACGTTATCCAAGTGCGCCGCAGTTTGGTCACGGGGAAATGTCTGCGTTGGATCGAAGATCACCGTGTTCAGTCGAAAGAGGTCGCGAATCGTATGGCGATACTCGCGGGCGTTGAGCCTCCGCAAGACGGTTTCACCTTTCACCGGCTTCCGCGTCGCCCGATACCCGGCGATCGCCTTCGTGACCGCCGCGATTACCTGGCGACGCTGTTGAGCGGTTGGTTGGGCAGCCTTGGGGGGCGGCATTTCACCCAGGTTGAGTTGGTCCAGGATACCTTGAAAGTCGACGAGAGAATCGTCGCTGGCGATGGACTGAGGCAATTGATGGAAGCGGCGTTCGCCCTTCGCCTGTTTTTCGCCATGGCAACCAGTGCAGTACTTTCCCAAGAAGGTCTGCACGGCCGGCGCGACCGGCGCGGGTGGCTGCGCCGCCGGCGCATTCGGCTCGTCGCCGCGAGCGAGCGGCGATCCGAAACAGGACAGCACAGCTCCCCAGCAAGCCGCGTGGATCAATCGAAGATGAATCACGTTTCCAATCCAGACAGCGTGCCGCTGCTCGCGCTGAAACGATCCGTCTCAACACCGAAACGTTGCAACAGGCTCAAGTAGAGATTGGAAAGCGGAACTCGCTTCTTGCTCTCGGCCGGGAATCTCTTGAACTGGCCGTGCTTCAGTCCGCCTCCGGCGAGGATGATCGGCAAGTCGGTGTTCGTGTGGGAATTGCCGTTGCCCATGCCGCTGCCCATCACCACCATCGTGCTGTCCAGCAGCGAGCCGTCGCGATTCGTCTCCCGAATGTCGCGGAGCTTTTCGATGAACCGCGCGAACTGCTCAACTTGGTACAACTCGATCTGCACAAGTTGTTCCAGGTTCTGTTCATCCTTTCCGTGATGCGACAACGCGTGGTAGCCTTTGCGAATTCCCAGGTCCGAAGCGATGAAACTGCCGCCGATCTCCAATGTCGCGACGCGAGTTGAGTCGGTCCGCAGCGCCAGGGCGATGAGGTCATAGACGGCGGGCAGATCTTGAGCGAGTCCCCGGTTTTGAGGCTCGTCCAACGAGGTCTGCGGCTTGGGGACTTTCGCCCACTTTCGATCGAGCTGCAGTTTGACTTCCACATCGCGCACCGCGTCAAAGTACTCGTCGAGTTTGCGGTTGTCGGTCTTGTTCAGTCGTCGCTGCAGCGACTGGGCGTCACCGAGCACGACGTCGAGGATCGAGCCCTGCAGCTGGATGCGATCGTTCGCTCTCTGCTTCGCCGCGACGTCGTCATTGACGAACAGCGCGCGAAACAGCTCCCGCGGGCCGGGAATCGGCGGCACGCGAGTTCCCGTTCGCGTCCAACTCATCTGGCAGCCGCCGTGCAGCCCGTCCGCCGAGCCGATCGTGAGCGACGGGAATCGTGTTTTCGATCCGACGAATTCGGCGGCCCGCTGGTCGAGACTGATGCCGCCGTCCGGCATCGACTTGCCTTCGGAAGACTTGACACCCGTGAGAAACGTATGGACCGCGAAGTGCCCGCCCTTGAGACCGTGGTCGAGGCGCCCGAACAAAGTGAAATCACTGCGCAATGACTCGAGCGGTTTGAGCAACTCGGTCATCTCGTAGTCGGACCCGGTCTGGGTTGGCCAGAACGCACCCGGATACATGCCGAACTCATTGCCAATGCAGACCATCCGCCGCGGAGCCGTTTGTGGCTGTTCGGAGCCACGGGCCAGCCTGGCGGATTCAAGCGCCGGCAAGGCGACCATCACGCCGGCGGCTTTGAGGAATGAACGTCGGTTGCCGTGGATAATCGCCATGGGCGTTTCGTTTGATGGTGGAGTGGCGTGGAGTCAAAACGTCTTCGCCATTCTAGCACGTGGTCCAGTTGATCGGGAGGTTGTTTGCCGGCAGCTCAAACGCGGTATCGCTCCTCGAGACGCTCCAGAGTCTCCCTCCCAATATCGCTAACGCGGAGGAACGTCAGACGCGGTGGCCGTCGCGCATCGGCGAACGCGGCCGCTCCGTCGTCGCCAATTGGACAGTACTGCAGATTGCTCGGACTTGGGAGCCCAGCACATCGTCGTCGCCTTGCCGTCCAGGTCCTCCATCCACATCAAAGCAAACTCGCCGTTGTCGAGTTTCAACTTGATCGCCTTGCGGAGGACCGTGCGCACTTCATCGACCAACTTGGCGTCGGTCGAATCGCCCGCCGCGGCGGCGATCTTGTCGATGCCAAAGGTGGGCATCAAGAACATGCCCAAAACCGACTCGCCCATCTTGATCAAAAAACTGCGACGGTCGTCGCCCTCGCGGGCAATGTGTTCAGGCATGCTCATCGCGCGCTCCTCGGCTCATTCCCCAGTGGCAGTGCCACTCACAAAGCGAGCTGCCGCTCGGTAGTTGTTCGTCCGCTCCCGTTGGTCGCTGGAATCGTCTGAGCAAAGGCCCAAATCCCCAACGCCACAAGTGGCAGTGCCACTCACAAGCAAAGCCTCAACGCAAGTGCAGCGTAACTGACATCGGCGGCGTTGAGGACTCGGGGCTTCGCCAAAATCGGTCGGAGCGTCAACCGGCGCGAACGAATGCGGTTTCGCTTATAATCGCACCACACTATGAGTCTGATTCGAGTCTGATTCGCAAAACGGTGCACCAGGTGAGACGTTGAGAAGATCGCATGCGTCCCATCAAGTCAATCATTGAACCCCGCTCGCCCAGTGAAGTTCAATCGTCTGTTCTCGTGGCTGCCGCCACGGCGTTTGTCTGGTCGTTGGCGTGGTCGTTCGTCGGCCCCGGAGCGCTGGCGGCTGAGGTCAGCTATTCACGTGACGTGGCGCCCTTATTGTCGAAGCATTGTCTTGAGTGCCACGGTCCCGACGCGAAGCAGCGGCGGGCGGGGTTGCGATTGGACACCCGCGCCGGCGCGACCGCATTGCTCGAATCGGGCGGCCGCGCGATCGTTCCGGGAGCGGAGAATCGCAGCAGCATGATTGAGCGAATCTCCGACGTCGGCGACGAACGGATGCCGCCGCCATCCGCGGGCGCCCGATTGTCCGCCGCGGAAGTCGCCGTCTTGAAACAATGGATTGAACAAGGAGCGAATTGGGAGACGCACTGGGCCTTCACACCGCCGCGCCGCGCAAACCCGCCGCCGGTGGGCAACGCCGCCTGGTGTCGCAACTCGATCGACCGATTCGTCCTCGCTCGACTGGAGCAAAGCGGGCTCGCCCCTCTCGACTCTCCCCACCGTCGACTCTTGATGCGGCGACTCTACTTCGACGTCCTGGGCGTCCCGCCGACTCCCCGACAAGTGGCAAAGTTTGTCGGCGACCGCCGCCCGAACGCGTGGGAGGATTTGGTCGATCGCGTGTTGGCTTCGCCCCTCTACGGTCAACGGTGGGGACGACATTGGTTGGACGTCGCTCGCTATGGAGATTCGAACGGCGGCGACGAGAATCACGCCTACCCGAACGCCTGGCGTTATCGAGACTACGTCGTGGCTGCGTTCAATGAAGATCTCCCGTTCAATGAATTTGTCCGCGAGCAAATCGCCGGCGACCTGTTGAACTCGACGAATGATAGTCGGGCCGGTGAGCGAGTGACGGCGACGGGGTTCCTGGCGCTCGGCACGAAGATTCTCGCCGAACGCGACAAAGTGAAAATGCGAGCCGATCTGGTCGATGAGCAGATCGACACTCTGGGGAAATCGTTCTTGGCGTTGACGCTGGGATGCGCCCGGTGCCACGACCACAAGTTCGATCCGATTCCTTCGACCGATTACTACGCCTTGGCCGGCATCCTTCACAGTACGAATCTGACCGACACCGATGTCCCCTCGCCTATCGATCAACGACGTCGCGAAGAATTTGACGCACGGCTTGCTCAACTCCTCGATGAACAAAACAGGCTGCGGAAACAGCTGGAGGTGAGCGGAAGAGCGCTCGTTGATCGCGAGGCGGAGAAGTTCGATCGCGGCAACGTGTCGGTCAACACGAGCACGTGGGGGAAAGGCATCGGGATCATCTCGGATCCCGGCGCTCAAGACAACTTCGCCGAGTACGACGTCGAACTGAAAGCCGGCAAGTACCTGGTGCAACTGCGCTATGCGGCTCTCAACGTTCGCGCCGGTCGGATCTCCATCAACGGCAAGGTGGTTCGCGATCCGGCGATCAGTTTGGCGACCGGCGGATGGATGCCCGAGCATCAGCAATGGTGCTCGGAGGGAGTACACGAATTCGCGGACGGCAAGAACGTTCTGCGCATCGAGTCCAAACCTTTGATGTCGCATATCGATCGAGTTCGTTTGATTCCGTACGAGCAGCGGGGCGAGTTGGCCAAGACACTGACGCGCCTCGAGTTCCTTGCCGATGACATCGCCGCCCATCGCAAGACCCAACCCAAGGCCGTGCAGGTCATGTCCGCGACGGAGGGAACTGTCAAGAATGTTCGCGTGCACATACGCGGCAGCCATCTCGATCTGGGAGCTGAGGTGGCGCGGGGATTCCCGCGGGCCGTGTCGGCTGGGCGAACAGCGTCGGGCGCGGCGTCGGTGGCGTCCAAACAGAGTGGACGGCTTGAATTGGCCGGCTGGTTGACTGACTTGGAAGCGGGGGCCGGCGGACAGACGGCTCGAGTGATCGCCAATCGGGTGTGGCACTGGCATTTCGGACGCGGGCTCGTCGCCACGCCGAACGACTTCGGACGACAGGGCGAGCGGCCCACTCACCCGCAACTGCTCGATTGGCTGGCCACCACCTTGGTGGCGCACGATTGGTCTCTCAAGGCGCTGCATCGGGAGATTCTCAATTCGGCTACGTATCGCCAGCAGGCGACCCGTGTTCCCCACCCACTTTACGCTGGCGTACCGCGCCGCCGACTGGACGCGGAGGTGATCCGCGACAGCCTCCTGTTCCACGCCGGCCGACTGGACTTCGCACTTGTCGGAGATCCACTGGTCGTCAAGTCGCAGGATCCCTCGCCGGCCGATCTGCAAAAGAACGAAGCCGTCTATCGCGACTCCCGGCGGCGGTCGGTCTACCTGCCTGTGGTCCGCTCCAACGTGGTGCGGTTCTTGACGATTTTCGATTTTCCCAATGCGGCCACGCCCGTCGGACGCCGCAATACGACGACCGTGCCGACTCAAGCTCTGCTCCTGATGAACGATCCGTTTGTCATGACGCAGGCCGAGCATCTGGCGGGACGCCTCCTGCGAGCGTCGAGTCAATCGGCGGCGAAGGAGCGAGCCGACTGGCTGTTCGAACGGTTGTTCTCGCGGCGGGCGACAGCGGGCGAGCAGGCTGTCGTAAGCGAATTCCTGGCCGCCTACCGCGAGACGACCGAAGATGCTGATTCGCGCGAACTGGCGACGTGGAGCGGGCTTTGTCAAATCTTGTTATCGTCGAGCGAGTTTGTCTATGTCGAGTAGTTGGCTGCTATCGCGACGCGATCTGTTGAACCGAATATGCATCGGTTTTGGCGGGCTGGCGCTGAACACTCTGCTGCGCGATCAGTCGCAAGCCGCGCAGCGCGACACCGACTCGGCGCGAATTCCAGCTCGCGCGCGGCGAGTCATCTTCTTGTTCATGCACGGCGGCCCGTCGCACATCGACATGTTCGACCCCAAACCCCGGTTGACGCGCGATGACGGGAAGAAGCTGCCCTTCGAGGGCTCGCGAGTCAAGTTCGCCAGCCGCGGCAACTTGATGAAAAGTCCCTGGAAGTTTCGGCCGTGTGGGCAAGCGGGACTGCCGATGAGCGAACTGTGGCAACACTTGCCGCGCGTCGCGGACGAGTTGTGTATGGTCCATTCGGTGTGCGAAACGAACGTCGCGCACGGCGGGGCCTGCATGAAAATCCACACGGGCGACGAGGCTCAATTGCGGCCGAGCGTAGGCTCGTGGGTCAGCTACGGCCTGGGCACTGAAAACGAGGACTTGCCGGCGTTCATCACGATCTGTCCGACGTCGCTGCACGGTGGCGTCAACAACTTTGGGTCCGCGTTCTTACCGGCCGATCACGCGGGCGTTTCGCTCGGGACGCCCGGTTACCCAAACTCGCCCGCGAAAGATGCCGCTTTCGAGTTCCTCAGTAATCGCCGGCTCACTCACTCCCAACAGAAGTTGCAGCTGGCGCTGTTGCGACGACTGCATGAAGAGAGCCGGCGGAAAGGGGCGGCGGACTCCGAACTCGAGGCGCGGATCAAGTCGTTCGAACTGGCGTTCCGTATGCAGACGGCCGCTCCCGAAGCGATGGACTTGAGCCGCGAGACGCAGGCGACCCGCGACCTCTACGGTCTCGACGAACCCGAGACGGCCAACTTCGCGCGCGAATGCCTCTTGGCGCGGCGATTCGCCGAGCGGGGAGTGCGGTTCATTCAGGTCAGCCACGCCCATTCGCTGCCGTTCAACAACGAGCAGTGGGACCAACACACGCACCTCGAAAGAGGACACTCGACGAACGTCAAGCAGATCGATAAACCCATCACCGCCCTGCTGATCGACCTAAAACAGCGCGGCCTGCTCGACGACACGCTCGTGTTGTGGGGTGGTGAGTTCGGTCGCACCCCGACCGTCCAGGTCGGCAAGGCCGAGCCCGGTCGCGATCACCATCCCGATGGGTTCACGATGTGGCTGGCCGGCGGCGGTGTTCGCGGCGGTATGCGATACGGCAAGACGGACGAATACGGTTACTACGCGACCGAGAATCGTTGCACGATCCACGACTTGCACGCCACGCTGTTGCACATCCTGGGACTCGACCACGAACGGTTGACGTGGAGTCAAGACGGCCGCGACTACCGATTGACCGACGTCTACGGCGAGGTCGCCGAGGCGATTCTCGCGTGATCTTGAGCTGCGGCTGCCGCTGTCGCGTGGATTCGGAGCCGGAGTCGTTACACGTCTTTACACAAGTGCGGCGGCCGCCGCAACGCCGGCCAACCAACCCGTGCTGAACGCCGCCTGAAAGTTGTAACCGCCGATCGGCCCGTCCAAGTCGAGAATCTCGCCAGCCAAGAACAGGCCGGGCGCCACTTTGCTTTGCATCGTTCGCGAATCGACCTCGCTCAGACTTACACCTCCCGTTGTCACCTCCGCTTTGGCGAAGCCCATCGTTCCAGTGACGGGAATCTCGGTTCTCTTGACTGCGGTGACGAGAACGGCGCGCTCAGCGCGCGACAATTCGGCCGCCCGCCGTTCGGCCGGTAGATCAGCCAAAGCGAAAAGCGCATCGACCAGGCGGCGGGGAATCTGAGTCGACAATAAGCTGGCCAGTCGCCGTTTACCCGATTCGAGACTCGCCCGCTGAAACTGCTCGCCGACCGCCTCTTCGGTTAGCTGCGGAAGAAAGTCGCATCTCAACGCGAGCGAGCTGGGGCGGGCGTGCAATTCGACCGCTCGGCTGACATCGAGAATGGCGGGCCCCGAGAGACCGAAGTGCGCGAACAACACCGAACCTCGTCGCGAGGCGATCACTTCGCCCGTTGCTCGAGGCGCGGCCGTTTTCTCCGACTGGGGTGAAGCGGGGCGACACACCACCTCCACTCCCACGTCCGCGATGGTGACGCCGCGCAACGACTTCACCCAGTCGGCTCGCACTGTAATGGGAGCCAACGCAGGCCGCGGCCGGACGATGTGGTGTCCGAGAGACTCCAGCCATCGGTAGCCGTCGCCCGTCGTGCCGCAGCCGGGAAACGACTTGCCGCCGGTTGTGACAATAACGTGTCTTGTGTGCACAGTGCGGCGACTGGTCGTCAGCGTCCATTGAGGCGGCCGACTCTCGAGCCGCTCAACAGGCTCCTCGCTCGCTAATTCGGCTCCGCTGCGATCGAGCCGACCGAGCAGCGCATCGAGCACATCGGCCGCGCGGTCGCTGGCGGGAAAGATCTTCCCGGTCGGCTCGGTTTTCGTGGCGACGCCTTCGGCCTCCACCAGGTCGACCAGATCGTCAGGAGACAGGGCGGCGAGAGCAGAGTGAAGAAAGGAGCCCTGATCGCCGAAGGCGTCGATGATCCCGCGCGTGTCCGTAGCCTGCGTCAGATTGCAGCGCGTGCCGCCGGACATCAGGATCTTGGCTCCGGCCTGCCGATTCTTTTCGAGCAGCAGCACGCGAGCTCCGCATTCAGCCGCGCGCGCGGCGGCCATCAGCCCCGCGGCTCCGGCTCCGACAACAACTACGTCCCACTGATCAGCCATCGGCATAACAAATCAAGTCGTGTCGCAGCGGACAAGTTGCAGTGCCATACACAGAGCGAGCTGCCGCTCGGTCGTCGTTCGCACGCTCCTGTCGTTCGCTGGAATCCAACCAGGTAAGTCCCGCATCCTCAACGCCACAAGTCACGCCGACGGAGCATGGCGGATTTGCCGCAGGACGCCGTTGGCTCGTCACGATTCACTCGTCACGATCAGATGTCCGCCAGTTCGGCGTCGGCGTCGCCAAACCTCTTCGTCTCAACGCCCATCCGCCGCATGATCGCGAGATACATGCTGCAGAGTTTTCGGTTGTCGTCGCCGCTCTTGCTGTAGTCGAGCACGCGGCCCGTCTCAATCGAACCGTCCAGTCCGCCCGCCATCAAACAGGGAACTTTGGTCGAGTCGTGACGGCTGCCGGACCACATATTGTTGAGGAACAACAGACAGCTGTGATCGAGCACGGTGCCGTCGCCTTCCGGCATCGCGTTGAGTCGCTCGGCGAGGTAGGCGAATTGACTGACGTAGTAGCGCGAGATCTTTTCCCACTCGGGCGTGCGGTCGGCGTGCGACGCCGAGTGATGAGCTTTGCGGACGCCGAGGAACGGATAGAACAATCCCGAAATGTCGCGGCAGAGAAGCAATGTGCCGATCCGCGTCTTGTCCGTCTGAAAGGCGAGCGCAATGATGTCACTCATCAAATGCATGTGGTCGCGAATGTCTTCCGGAAGACCGTTATCGGGGCGCTTCATCGACGCCAGCGGCTTGCCTTGGCGTTGAGAGCGATCGACGGCCTCGCTCTGCTCGCCGCGCAGTTTCTCGATTTGCTTCTCGATTTCCCGCACGCTTGTCAGGTATTCGTCGAGCTTTGACTTGTCGCCGGCGCTGACCTGGCGGCTCAACGCAGCCGCTTCTTCGCGGACGCGGTCGAGCACGCTCTTGTTGCGACGGCTGCCGCGATTGTCGAACAGGCTGTCGAACGCCAGCGAGGGATAGACTTCCATCGGCACAGGTGAGGTGGCGTTTTGCCACGAGATGTGAGAACTGTACGCCATCGAAAAGTTCGTCTCGTGGTAACCGGTGATCGGCTGTTCGCAGCCCAGCACCATGCTGGCTTGCGCCGTTTGCCCGCCAATTGCATTCGCCAACGCCTGGTCGACGCTCACGCCGCCGCGCAGCTCCGATCCCTTTTGCAGAGCCGCGCCGGAGAGGATATTGCCTGTTTGCCCCGGGTGAATACCGACGCCAGTGGCGTTCTTGTTGAACAAACCCGTAATCACATTCAACTTCTGCTTGAGCGGCTCCATCGGCTTGAGCGTCGAGCTGAGTTGCATATCGGCGCCGGAGCCTTTGGCCCACCAGTTATCCGGGTGGACTCCGCACGCCATGAACTGCACGGCGAATCGGTGTGGAAACGATGTTTCTTTGGCGGCGGAGTTGGCTTTTGAATCGGCCTGGTCGCCCCACACGGGAACCGACTCCAGCCACGGCAGCGCCATGGCGACGCCGGCGCCGCGGAGGAGTGTGCGGCGCGAGATCGCAAGGTTGTTAGGCGTTGAGTTCATGTTTTCAATCTCTGGTCAATCTTCGTGTCTCTGTTTCGTTCGTGATCGCGCCACTCTGGCTCGCGGTGGCGGCGTCAATCCGACGCGCGACGTTGGAGGAACTGCGGGCTTGTGACAATCGTCTCGATCAAGGATCCGAAGCGATGGTCGTTTTCGGCCAGCTGATCTCGCATCCGGGCGATTAGTAAATCGTCGGCGGGAATCAAACTGCGACCCAGGGCATAGGATAGCAGCTTACGGCAGATGTTATCCAGATATTCTACCCGCCGGTGCTCGCGGAGATAGTTCTGCAAGCCGGCGATCCCGTCGCCGTCGACTCCAGTTGCCTCCTTGTTTTTCCCGGGGAACCGCACTCGCGTGTCGACATCCTTACCGGCGAGGTTTTGGCGGCGACGCTCGCCCACGGGCCCAAACCGCTCAAACGCGACCCCGATCGAATCGAAGCGATTGTGGCAACCCGCACAACTGGGATTCTCGCGGTGCCGCGCGAGAACCTGGCTGAGTGTCCGATCGCCTAACTGAGCTTCATCGGGAGGTAGATCGGGGACGCCCGGCGGCGGAGGCGGGATGCGCTCGCCCAGCAAACGGCGGACGACCCAATAGCCGCGCTTCACCGGACTGGTGCGCAGGCCAGGTGAGTTCTTTGTCAAGAAGACGGACATCGGCAGCAGCCCGCCACGACCAAATTCGTTCGCGTTTTCGATTCGAGTCCAATCACTGGGCGATTTCGAGTCGAGCGAATCGGCAACCCCGTAGTGTTGGGCCAGCGCCGGGTTGACGAACGTGTCGTCTGCGAAGAGAAAGTCGAGCACAGAGCGATCGCGTTTGGCGACGTCGACGAAAAACCGAACCGGCTCCTCAAACATGGCTTGGCGAAGTTCGTCGGTGAATTGAGGAAACCTCTCGCGAGCGACGGCGTTGTGTTCTTCGAAGCGACGGAAGTCGAGCCAGTTGCCGCCAAATTCGATGGCCAGTCCGCGGACGCGATCATCTCGCAGCATCCGCCGGGCCTCGGCGGCGATGACCGCGGGCCGGCGCAACTCGCCCACGGCGGCGCGATCCAACAACCGCTGATCGGGAAGACTGCTCCACAGGAAAAAACTCAACCGGCTGGCCAACTGTTGGTCGGGAATCGCCGCCCGCTTGTCGCCCGTTCCTCCCAAATCCAGCCGGTAACAAAAATGTGGTGACATCAAGATCGACACGAGCGTGTCCTTGACCGCTTCGGCGTGCCCGAGCTTTTCTTCCTCCAGCAAGTGCCGGTAGAAGGCCAGCAAGCTCTGTTGTTCACGGTCTGTCAGCGGTCGCCGGAACGCCCGTTCGGCGAACGTTATGATCGCGGCGAGATGCGTCGGCGCAGCCCGTTCACGCGCCTCTTCGACCCAGCGGATCTGCTTGTTGATGTCCACGAAGAAATGACGTATGGCGGCCAACTCAGTCTCGCCGCCGCCGACTCGCTCCGCCTTGTCGACGTAGACCTCAGCCAGCCGTTCGATCAGCTTCTCCGTGGCGGCGTCCTTGTTTTCGGCGCGGGCGAAGTCAAACACGGGATCGCGCATGTAGCGTGAGTCGGTGCGTTCAAACCACAAGAATCCGGAGTACTGGCGAATCGGCGCCGCGGCGACGAAGTCCAACTCGCGCCACAACTGATCGAGTTCTTCGCGTTGGGCGTTGTCGAGGATCAGATCGTAGAGCGGTCGATCGTCGCGGAAATAGCCCATCATGCTGTGGAAACCGGCGCTTAGCAGTCGACCTTTCTCCTGCTTCTCCCGGGGAACATCGAGATAGTCGCGTCCGCGCTCGGAGACATAAAACGCATCTGGAAAAACCTCGCAGAAGCGATCGAGCGCTGCGACGAACCGTCGACGCTCCTCTTTGTCCCCGGGCTCCACCAAAGCCAGGTCGATGCGGCTGGCGTTGTCCGGGGCGGCGTCGAGCAGCGCTTTGGCGTTGTACTTGCGGCGATGAGCTGCGTACTGCCGATTCTTCCACAGCACGAACGGCTGCGATCCTTTATGGCTCTCGGAGATGTACAAGTTTGGATGGGTCGGCGACAAACGCTGTCGGACGCCGCTGACAAAGTCGCGCATCCGCGAGCAACCTCGTCGCGCTTCAGTGACCTGTGTCTCGTCGTCCGGCAACGCGGACCACATCGAGCGCAGCGCGGCGATGGGGCCGGCCTCCTGCTTCTCGTCGCTCAGTAGAGTCGCCACGAGTTCCAAGTACCTGGGGCTGACTTGAGCGGCCGCAGCGAGTTCCGCGAGAGGTTGTTTGTCGTTCGCTTGTCGCCGGCTTCGCCAGGCGACGAAGAAATAGTCGGCCAAGTCGGTCGGTTGCCGTTCGTAGAACTGCACGATCCGCTTGACACAGTACTTATCGCGGTCCGTGTCGGTGGCGACCGGATGAGCGGCGAAAGCGATCCCGCGAGGTTTGAGAACCAGGTGATCGGCCACCTCGCGAGCCGCGGTGAGGTACTTCTTGAGCAGCGCGGGCGACATCTGCAGCGACTCGCCCGAGTTGTCGAATCCCGCTTCGTTGGCTGGGTCGACCGGGAACGTCTTGGTGGGGCGGATGTCGACGCCCGTGAGGTCGCGGACGGCGTAGTTGTATTCGGCTCCGTTGAGACGTCTGGTCAAAACGGGACCCGGGTCGCCCGCGTTGCGGACCGCTTCGTAGCGGCGCGCGTCGTCGATCCAACGAACAATCCCTTGGCGCGAGTCGAGCGACGGTTGCGAATCGGCGTCGGGCGGCGGCATTTCAACGGCGGCGATTCGCGCACGCACTTCGCGCCACGTCTGGTGCGCGGCCGAGACTGTCTCGAGCGACTCGAAAGCGCTCAGGTCGAGTTTCGCTTCTTGAACGTCCTCGCCGTGACAGTCCAGACAATGCTCTTTCAAAAACGGCCGCACCGTTTTGTCAAAGCGAGCCTGGAGTCGATCGCGGCTCGGTTCTTGGGCCGCCAGGTTTTGACATCCCAACAGGCTGGCGACGATTAGGCTGGCGGCGGTTAGACGGTGTGTGAGCAGCGGTGTGAATGTCAGCATGAAAGGGCCGGGGGGAAAAGGTTCCATCATCGGGGCGGGAGCGTCGGCGAGCCGTTCGTCGCAGTCATCATTCGCCAAACACCGCGCGCCATTCTACTCGCCCGCGCCCTCCTCGTCCGCCTCCTCGTCCGCCTCCTCGTCCGCCTCTTCTGGCGCATCTTCGTTCGCCCGTTCGTTCGCGCGAGCCCGGCGATCTTCGACAATCTCGAGCAGGTGGAGCAGCGAGTTGTAGGCGACGTGGGCGGCGGCCGCGTGTGTGAACCCGCGAGCTTTCATCAGATACCAGCAGTAAGCGCCCAGCAGAAACTGCAGAATAGGCAGCGATTTGTAGGCGAAGGTGAGATTCCCGTCGTCGTCGAGCCCGAAGTTATGAATGGCGCCGAAGAGCGAATTGGAAGCGAGTCCGACTCCCCAACTCATCTTGCCGGGTTGGGTGAAGAGGGCGGCGGGGACGAGCCGAAAGATGGCTTCTTCAATCACCGGCTTGAGGCCGTTATCCATCACGGCCGTCCACAGCGGATGGCTTTCGAGCTGCTCGTCGTAGAAGCGGTTGTCCGCCGCCTGAGCTCCGTGCCGCACCTGGCGGGCGTCGAGGACGCGGGCCAGCATTTCCTGGGCGGCCGTGAAGAGAACCGTGCCGCCGAGCGTGGTGAGATACGAACCCTCCGCGGCCAACGCCTGGGTGCGCAGGTTGTCGAGCAGTTCCTCGCGCGTAGGGATGCTCTCGGGATCGCCGAACGAGACGAACGCGTAAGTGCCGCCCAACGTGGCCGCCGCCATCAAGCCGTACAACTTGCGCCGCGAGATGCGAATGACCGCGGGTTCCGCCGGGTCGACGGGATCAGTTGTTTTCTCAGCAGCCAAAGGCGACTCGTCTCAATCAGTAGGACCGCGGTGTTCGAGTTCACCGCTAGTTTATCGACAAGCGAGCCTTCACCGATAGCCGAGCGCGACACCAGCCCGAAGCGCCAGCGAGGGACAACAGCTCTAACAATTTTTCCAACAAAGGAATGCGACGTGAAGTCGATGCGGCTGTTGTCCCTCGCTCGCGCTCTTGTCATTACCCACATTTTTGGCCGTAGGCCAAATTCACCGTAGCGTTGACGGGAAGCGTGCCGCATCGCCGGTCATGCGCGCGTTCGACATTTCGCAATCATCGCGATCGAGAGTATAGCGAAGGAGACGAAGGTAAAACAAAGGCCGACAAGCAAGCACACCAACACCACCGAGTGTGCTTGGAACATCTCGGATGGATTTGCCGATTTCCCCGAGTATGAAAGAACTCGATAGAAGTTTATGTATCCGTGCACGAGTCCAATGGCGCCAATAAAAGCAGGCAGAAACGTGAATGGAATTACGACGGCAATTTCGGTCGGTCTGGTGGATCGCAGAACTGAGCGACAGACAACATAGAATACGGACAGGCCAGAAGTGTAAAGAAGTGTTCCGTAGAGTAAGCCGAGCGAGTTCACCAGCCATGAAATGGATGACGAATCGTGGCGGATAGCAACGGCCAAAAGAGCGAAGTAACCAGCGAATCCGGTAACAACGCAGCAGATGAAGATCAGCGAGAATCGCGGCATGTAATGACTCGCTTCGGATTGTAGTTGTGGAAGGCCGACGTCACGGAGTGATTTGGCGATGGGGTAAAAGAGCGTCGAACGGATTCGTTGCTGACTGTGCGGCTTCGAGCTTTCCTATCAGAGATTGTCGCGGCATGGCTTAGTTGCCGCCAGCAGATGTTGATTTCAGATTCGACCCGGACGCAATCAGGTTTTGGTGTGCCATCGTGTTCGCCCCAGTTGTTTTTCCAACGGCCCATCAGAAGACCATATTCGTGGCCCCCCCGAACAATTAGTTCATCAATCCGAAGTTCTCCATTGGCCCCAGTAAAAGCGTCGTGAATACTATTCGAGCATTGAGCGTTGTCGACCGTGGCGAACGGAAGGTGGATTCTGCGGCGCGCGTCTTGGTGTCCTTGTGCCTCCGTGTGAGATTCCTTTTTTTCTCACACAAAGCCACAAAGGCACAAAGTCGACGGTGGCGAAC
>JASMLW010000353.1 GCA_030748485.1 Pirellulaceae bacterium | reverse complement strand
GTGTGATGGAATTCGATCTCGCCCGGGGTCACCGAATTCGAGCGCGCCGTGGTCATGCAACCCATCCTTGCGAAAGGCTCCGTGCAGACTGCGCGCGCCCGGCTCAGCCTGCTCTCCTCAACTCTCGCACGAAACGGTCGCGGGGCAAGATGCAATTGCGACCGGGCAAATTCGTTTTCAGCAGATTTTTCGGGTGGAGTGACCAACAGATGTCACAGGCGTCGCGCGTGGAGGTTTCTGCGGTCGGGTGTCCCGGTTTTGATGTCTCCCCCGGTTTTGATGTCTCCACCGCGGCGCGGGGCGACGCGAATGTGGAACGCGTCAGCGCGGGGCCACGCGAGTGTGGAACGTTGGATGCAGCCGCGACGTCTGGTTCACCCGTGCTCAAGCACGGGCCTATGCCGCCTGCGGCGGAGGAGGGCGTAAACGCCCTCGGCTTTTGGAACGCGGGGCGCGGGGCGGGGAGCAGGTCAGGCGAAGATGTGGAATAGAAGGAGGGCGAGCGGCGCCAAGGAACTTCTTCCCGCCCCGAAAGGGGCAATCACATGATAGCCCGGGGCAGAGCGCAGCGGCGCAGCCGCGAAGCGCCGCCCTGGGTTACCGATCGATGAAGACCCATCAGCCCCGAAGGGCCCCACAACGGGAGCGCACGGCGAAGTACGGGATCGTTTCGACGGTAGGCTGCGGCGTCTTAGAGATCGCATGATCACAAACACGGTAGACGCTCGACTTGATTGGACCGTCTCGGGGTGGTGGTGCCCGCGGCGGCTCAGTGGTAGACTGATCCGCTTGCACTTAAAGCAGGTAAGACTAGACAAGCATTAGGTTTACAGAGGCAACGACCAAAACATGTCGGCGGCGAACACAGTCGAACAACTGGCGATCAACACGATTCGCACACTCTCGATCGACGCGGTCCAAAAAGCGAACAGCGGACACCCAGGCACGCCGATGGCGCTCGCGCCGGTGGCGTATGCGATCTGGAACCGACATATGAGTTACGATCCGGCGCAGCCGTTGTGGCCGGCGCGAGATCGCTTTGTTTTGTCGTGCGGGCACGCCTCGATGCTGCTCTACTCGGTCCTGCACCTGGCCGGTGTGAAGGCGGTCGACGACGACGGCAACGCGCTCGACTCACCCTCGATCTCGCTCGACGACATCCGCAATTTTCGCCAATTGGACAGCCCTTGCGCAGGCCATCCGGAGTACGGAGAGGCGGCCGGTATTGAGACGACGACCGGCCCTCTCGGACAGGGCGTGGCGACGAGCGTCGGTTTGGCGATGGCCGCCAAGTGGATGGGCGATCGCTACGGTGAAGACATCGCCGACTTCAACACCTACGCGCTGTGCAGTGACGGCGATCTGATGGAGGGCATCGGCAGTGAGGCGGCCTCGTTGGCCGGGCACTTGAAGCTCGACAACCTCTGCTGGGTGTACGACGACAACAACATCACCATCGAGGGCCGAACGGAGCTGGCGTTCAGCGAAGATGTGGGACAGCGTTTCCGTGGCCTGGGCTGGAATGTCGTGCAAGTCGATGACGCGAACGACTTGTCGGCGATCGACGCGGCGATCGACAGCTTCAAGAGCGCGACGGGGCAGCCGACGCTCGTCGTTTTGAAGAGCATTATCGGCTACGGTTCGCCGAACAAGGCTGATAGTCACGGCGCGCACGGAGCGCCGTTGGGAGCCGACGAAGTCGAGCTGACGAAAGAGGCGTACGGCTGGCCCGCGGAGGATTTCCTCGTCCCGCCGGAGGTGGCTCCTCATTTCGCCGAGAACCTGGGCGCCCGCGGCGCGGCCGCCTATCAGGCGTGGAACGAACGCTGGACGACAGTGCGGGAAACTCAGCCCGCCGCGGCCGCGGAACTCCAGTCGATTTGGCGGCGCGAGTTGCCGGACGGGTGGGACAACGATATCCCCGAGTTTGAGACGGACGAGAAGGGACTTGCCAGCCGCGTAACGTCGGGCAAGTTGCTCAACGCGATCGCGCCCAACGTGCCCTGGCTGCTGGGCGGATCAGCCGACTTGTCGCCGTCGAACATGACCGACGTGGACGGCGCGACCGCCTTTGGCCCGGCGGACTGGTCGGGTCGCAAGATGCACTTTGGGATTCGCGAGCACGCGATGGCCGCCGCCTGCAACGGCATGGCGCTGGCCGGCCTACGGCCGTACGGCGGCACGTTCTTCGTCTTTACGGACTACATGCGACCGTCGATGCGATTGAGCAGCATCATGCATCAACCGGTCATCTACATTCTCACGCACGACTCGATCGGCCTGGGCGAAGACGGGCCGACGCACCAACCGGTCGAACACTTGGCGGCCTGCCGCTCCATTCCCGGTCTGCTGGTCTTCCGACCGGGCGACGCGAACGAAGTCGCCGAAGCGTACCGCGCGGCTCTACAGATCAACGATCGGCCGGCCGCCATGGTGCTCACTCGACAAGGACTGCCGACACTCGATCGAACGAAGTTCGCGCCCGCGACGGGAGTCGCCAAGGGAGCCTACGTGCTGGCGGACGCGGCCGACGGCCAGCCTCAAGTGATCCTCATTACGACGGGAAGTGAACTGCCGATCTGCGTCGACGCCTACGAACAATTGACGAGCAGCGGGGTGGCGTGCCGTTTGGTAAGCATGCCGTGTTGGGAGCTGTTCGACGAGCAAGATCAAGACTACCGCGATTCCGTTCTGCCTCCGGCGGTGACCGCCCGCGTCGCGGTCGAAGCCGGGCTCCGTCAAGGCTGGGATCGCTACATCGGTCTGTCGGGGCGATTCATCGGCATGGAGTCGTTCGGCGCTTCGGCTCCCTACCAAACTCTCTACGAGCATTTCGGCATCACCAGCGCGAACGTCGTCGCGGCCGCCCAGGCGAGCATGTCGAGCTAACGCTCATCAGCCGCGTCAGCAGTTCGAGCCCCGGGTCAGCCGGCCGGATTCTCGATCCAACTGCCGTAGCAGTTGCGGCACAAATGGATGGTGACGCCACGGCGAACTTGATCCATCGCCTCGCGGGCCGAGACATCATGTAGATCGCGGATCAAGTTGTTGATCTCCGTCTTCAGGTCTCGCCCGTGCGGCTGTTCGTCGATGGTTGGCGGCGTCGGATCGGCGACAGCCTCGATCGAGACGACATAGAAGTCGCCGGCGCCGGGAGTTAAGTCCCGCAGACACTTGGCGCACAACAGGGGTGCAAAGTCGTCGTTCGATTCGGTCAAGGCCGTCAGCTCAATGGGCGGATACGAAGCAGTTGCTACGATCCTAGCAATTCAGCGGCCGTTCGACCAACGAATACTCCAAATGCTGTGAAGCGTCGGCGAGACCGCCTATATTGTGGGCCTCAATCGTGGAGCAAACCTCTAGGAGCCGAATCGAATGCATCCCGTCGTGATTCTGTTGATTGGCGTCGTCATCGTTGTCGGCGGCGTGCTCCTGTTCCGGCTTCACGCGTTCCTGGCCCTGGTGCTCGGCGCGCTCGCCGTCGGCGCGTTGACATCGTCGACCGTCGTACGGATTTATGAGACCGAGAAACGATCGACCGAAATCATCCAGTCCACGCCGTTTCTTGGGCAATGGGAGCTGTTTCTCGACGGCTCCGACTTCCGCGCAACTCAGCAACTGATTGTCATTCGCCCGGAGCCGGGCGGCTTCATCGAGCTCGGCACGGCCTTCATCTCGCGAATCGAAACGGTCACTCTGAGCGACGGCGCCGAAGTGTCTCAGGCCATCGCCTTGACGAGAGCCGTGGAGATTGCGCCTCGCGCGGGCGATCTGGTGGCGACGCGCACGGACCTGTCGGCGGCGAGCAAGATCGCCAACATGACCGTCGGCGAACGCGTGGCGGCGGCGTTCGGCACAACGTGCGGCAAGATTGGAATTCTCATCGCCATGGCGGCGATCATCGGTAAGTGTCTGCTCGACAGTGGAGCCGCCGACAAGATCGTCCGTTCGGCTCTAAAAGTCGTCGGTGAGCGGGGAGCTCCGGTCGCCTTCGCCGGCAGCGGGTTCCTGCTCGGCATCCCCGTCTTCTTTGACACCGTGTTCTACCTGATGATGCCGCTCGGTAAAGCGATGCGGATGCGCACCAAGCGGAACTACCTACTGTACATCTTGACGATTGTCGCCGGCGGCAGCATGGCTCACTCGCTGGTCCCGCCAACGCCAGGGCCGCTACTGGTGTCTGAAGAGCTGGGAGTGGACATCGGCTTGATGATTCTCGGCGGCACGCTCGTCGGTCTCTGCTCGAGCGCGGCGGCGTTCCTGTACGCCAGCTTCATGAACAAACGATACGAAGTCCCGCTCCGCGAGTCGGCCGACTTCTCGCTCGAAGATCTCGAGAATCTGGCTCAACAAGACGAGTCGTCGCTGCCGCCGCTGCTGCTTTCGCTCGCACCCATTGTGCTGCCGGTCATATTCATCGCCGGCTACACGATCATCAAGTCGCTCAACGTCGACCTGGGTCCCGACTTGATGGCGGTTGCCGCGACGTTGGGCAACAAGAACATTGCGCTGACGATTGCCGCGGCGATCGCGATGGCGATGCTTATCTGGAAGCGGCGAACCAACCTGAAAGATCTAGCGGCGTCGGTGCAGAGTGCGTTGTCGAGTGGCGGCGTGATTATCCTGATCACCGCCGCTGGAGGCGCGTTCGGCGGCGTGTTGCAACAGACGGGTGTCGCCACTCTGATCCGCGACATCCCGGCCGGATCGTATCAAGTCATCCTGATCCTGGCGTTTCTGATCACCACGGCGATCCGCACGGCGCAAGGTTCGGCCACGGTGGCCATGATCACGGCGGTGGGAGTTCTAGGTGGATTCGCCACCGGCGGACTCGGCTGCCACCCGCTCTACCTGGCGCTGGCGATCGGCTGTGGATCGAAACCGATCGCCTGGATGAACGACAGCGGTTTCTGGGTGATCTGTAAGATGAGTGGGATGACAGAGACGGAAGGTCTGAAGTACGTGACGCCGATGAGCATCCTGATGGGCGTCACCGGACTGATCGCCACACTGATCGCCGCGACCCTGTTCCCGATGGTCTAGCGCAATCGGCGCCACGCCGTAGGTAGTGGGATTCGCCAGAATCCCCTGTTTCAGTTCAATCGTCAGCCGCGATTCTGAGCCGGACTTCTGGCGAAGTCCACTACGTAACAACTCGGCCAGAACGCTGGATCCGGCCTACCAAGGACCTTCTTTAGTTTAGAGCGCATTTCAAAACCGATGTCTTGCCGTACGATGGCCTTCCAAGGCCGTCGTTTCCCGAGGATTTCCAAAATCGACGGCCTTGGAAGGCCGCTGCTGTGAACATGTTTATTTGGGCCCAGCACGGGCCTCTTGCATGATTCGGTAGACGGAGGTATGGCCTCCATCAGGATATTGGTCGCGTTGGGAAGGCGCATACTTGTGAGTGTTCGAC
>JASMLW010000352.1 GCA_030748485.1 Pirellulaceae bacterium | reverse complement strand
AGCCAGCAATCGACGATCCCGAGCCGAGCGAGATTCCAGACCCGGCGATTGAGTTTCCTTTGGAGATAGTTCCGGAAGCTCCCGGGGTGGCTGTCGAATCGGGTTGGAGCCCCCGACGGAAGCGAAGACGAGGCGGCGCGGGCGTGAGGTGGAACGCGGTGGCGCGGGGCGACGCGAGAATGGAGCGTTGGTTGCAGCTGGAACGCCTGGTTCACCCGTGCTCAAGCACGGGCCTATGCCGCCTGCGGCGGAGGGGGGCGTAAACGCCCCTGGTCGTGCGCGGCGGCCAAGGCGCCAAGATCATCGACAAGCGTGTCGAGGACCCATTGAATAGTTAGGTAAGGGGAAGCGATTGTTGAGTCCGCGCCTCTCGATAGGTGAGCCGACAACTCGCGTGATCTCGCTTCATCCGACGGGCCTGGAGACCGGCCTGGAGACCCGTCCTACGTTTGACTCGACAATCTCAACGACGAGCGGCCGCCTCTGTTTGTTTTTCCTTGAGTAACTCGCGGAGTTCCTTCAGTCGCTCAGCGACATGGGGCTTCTCGGCAAGGTTGTTCTTCTCGTGAGGGTCGTTCGTCAGGTTGTAGAGTTCTTCGCCGTCGGGCCACTTGCCGTATCGCCAACGCTGACTCCGCAACGCGTATCCCAATTGCTTCCCCCGCGAAACGACGCTGTAGGCGTACTTCTTCTTTCCCTTTCGCTCCGGATGACCGAGCAGCGGTCGCAGCGAAACGCCCTGGAGGTAATCTGGCGGCGTCAGCCCAGTGAAGTCGGCGATCGTTGGATAGATGTCAACCAATTCCACCATCGCTTCCGAAGTCGCGCCCGCTTTTGTCAATCCTGGTACGCGAACGATGAACGGAACGCGGGCGCCGATGTCGAAGAGCGTAACCTTGCCCCAGAGAAAATGGTCGCCGAGATGATAACCGTGGTCGGAAGTGAAGATGATCATTGTGTCGTCCCAGTGCCCGCTCTCTTTCAATGCCTCGAGCACGATCTTCAACTGGGCGTCGATGAAAGAGACACAGGCGTGATAGGCCTGCATGTACTCGCGACGAAGCGCGGCGTTCTCTTCGCCCAACTCGAAGCCAAAAGCCTCATACCGTTTCGAGGCCGCCGTTCGAGGCAGCGAGTCCCACAGTCTGGGCCGATCAGGCGTAAACGTAATTTCGTCCGCCGGGTAGAGGTCGAAATATTTGTCGGGAGCGAGGAACGGAACGTGCGGTTTCTGGATGCCGCAGGCGATGAAGAACGGGTTCTCTCCATGCGACTTATTTCGCAGCCACTTGGCAACCTGGCGAGCATTCTTTCCGTCCTTGTGCTGCTCATCGGTGAGACCGCTTCTTCCGTGTCCCGGCGGAGTTTGCGCAGCGAGCTTTGCGGAGACTTGCTTCTTTAGCGCTCGCCACTTCCTTCTGTTGGACCCTTTTTCGACGGACCCATGTTCGGCCTCGAATTTCTCCCGCGCCTCGCGAACGACGGAGAGTTCGTCGTTCTCGAACCGGATAAACTCGTTCCAGGCGACTTCTCCCTGTTCGTGTCTTGGCGAGTGGAACACTTTCCCGACGCTCGCGGTCCAGTAGCCGTTCTGCTTGAGGAACTGCGGCAGGGACACCGCGCCCGGCCGCTCGGTGCGAATGTCCGCTGTGTTGTTCAGTACGCCGGTGGACTGCGGATAGAGACCGCTCAAGAACGACGCCCGCGAAGGGCCGCAGACAGGATACTGGCAGTACGCTCGCCGAAAGGTCATCGACTGGGACGCCAGTCGTGACAGCGTCGGTGTTTTGATCTGCTCGTAGCCGGAAGGAGAGACGTGTGTATTCAAGTCGTCACAGACAATGAAGAGAACATTCTGCCGCGCGCTCGATTTGGCGCCGTTCGCGCGAGGCTGTGTGTAGGGCCGGTGTTTCGGTGGGGGCGCATAGTTGCCCTTCCCCTTCACCCAGCGAAACGTTTCGTTCTCGACGACCAGATCCTTGCGGGCGTTGAGTGACCTGCCCGGCGCCGCAAAGGTCTTCGGCGCAAACTCGCGCATCCGCTCTTTCAGAGCGTCGTGCTCGGACCGCGACGCCAGATTGCGCCACTCGTTCGGATCGGCCTTGAGATCGTAGAGTTCCTCGCCGTCGTCTCCATAACGAATATAGCGCCAGTCACGATTGATGACGGCGTATTCGCCAGCGTGCATGTGAGGCAGTAAGACATTGCGGTCTTTGGCGGCCGCCGGTTCGGCGAGCGTCTGCGCCAGCGATTCGCCCTCCAACTTCTGGTGCGGTTTGGGCAGTCCGCAGGCGTCAACCAGCGTCGGGTACATGTCGATCAGACTGACGGTGACGTCGGACTTCGCCCCTTTGGCGACGCCCGGTCCGGCCCAGATAAACGGCACGTTGGAAGTCCGCTCCCACAGCGTGTGTTTCCCCCAGTCGCCTTTTTCGCCGTGGTGATAGCCGTGGTCGCTCCACAGCACGACGATCGTGTTGTCGGCGTAAGGGCTGGCTTGGAGCGCGTCCAGCACTCGGCCCATCATGGCGTCCGCGTAACTGATGCACGCGAGATACCCGTGAATCGCGTCGTCGACGGCGTTCAGGCCCGCCAGCTTCTGATGAATCCGCGAGCGAGCCGTCTTGATCTTCTTAATCTTCGCTGGCAGATCGTCGAGATCGTCCGCCTTATAGGCCGGCAACTCGATCTCATCGGGGTCGTAGAGGTCGAAGTATTTTTGCGGGCAGTAATTGGGGAAGTGCGGCGCGTAAATCCCGACGCCCAAAAAGAACGGCTTGTCGTGCTTCTCCTTCAGCTTTTCGACGGCCCAGTTGATGCGGATCGTGTCCGCCATTTCCTCTTCGCGGTCATTTGGAATTGCTCCCCACTCAAGAAACAGCCCGCCGGTGATCTGCTGGCCGCGGTTGTAAATGCTGTTGGGAAACGGATCGGGAAACGGCGTTCCCTTGCTCCACGAGTCCAGCGGCCAGCCACCCTCACGCTGTGATCGT
>JASMLW010000351.1 GCA_030748485.1 Pirellulaceae bacterium | reverse complement strand
CGAAGCGATCAAAGCCTATCGCGAAGCCGTGGAGCGGTACCCCAACCACGCCGGGCTCAACGCGCAGCTCGCTTGGACGCTTCATCTGGCTGGTGACGCCGGGGCGGCCGAACTGGCCGATCGAGCTTTGAACTTGGACGCTCAGCATCCTCACGTCGAACAGAAACTCAACAAATTGAGGCTCACAGACTTCGCACCGGCCAACAATGAGCAGCCGCCGCACCCGGGAAGTCTCGACCCCGAACAATGGATGCGCAGATTGCGTAAAGTGAAGGATTCAGATGCATCCGAGCCGTCTGGCGAATCTGCGGGCGACCCAAAATGACAGCGACCGAGCTCGGCTTTCGCACTAGAATGGAACGTGAAACGAACATTCCGGCATCGTCGGACCCAGTTTCGAACAACTCATCAAATCTCCCGAGGTAACGACGAGGAAACGATGAAGTCACTGTTGATTCCCATTGTGATCGCCTGCTTGATGGGCGCCGGCGCCGGTTATGGCGTTACGTTCGCTGAGTTTTCAAAGGGTGGGAACCACTTCGATTTGGTGAACATGGTGGACCCGCCGAAAGGCCCGGTCGATTCACAGGTGACATCCGACGCGCCGCGGCCCAAGGTCCTGGTGCTCAACGGTGAGGATCACGACTTCGGCAGTATGGAGTACCGGACGACCGCCACCCACGACTTCAAGTTTAAGAACGAAGGCGACGCGGATCTGACCTTGAAGCTCGGCGATACGACGTGCAAGTGTACGCTCGGCAAACTCGAATCGGATGTCGTTCGACCGGGCGAGACGCTCAACGTGACCCTCGAGTGGGAAGCCAAAGAACTCAACCCTCAATTCCGCCAAGAGGCTGAGATCATCACGAACGATCCGGCTCGGCGGGCCATACGTCTGAGCGTGCGTGGCCGCGTTCTAAGCCGCGTCAGACTGCATCCCAACAGCATCGTGTTCTCAGACATCACTTCATCCGTTGAGAAAGAAACGACCTTTCGGATCGAGGCGCGGAGTGTGAAAGGGTACAAGATCGAAGAGCACTCGTTCTCGAACCCGGTAACGGCCTCTTTCTTCGAATTGACGTCGCGTCCGTTGGCCGTCGCTGAGTTGTCGCCGGACGGGGAAGAGGGTTACGTGTTCACGCTCAAGATCAAGCCGGGAATGCAGGCCGGGCCGTTCAATCAAACGTTGCATTTGGTCGGCAACATGGAACCGAAGATGTTGCAGGTTCCCATCCAAGGAAATGTTGTCAGCGACGTTTCAATCATTGGCGGCAAGAACTTTGTTGGCAAAAAGCAAGTCCTGAACTGGAAGGTGATCTCCCGGGCGACAGGCGCTGAGACCAAGCTCTACGTGCTCGTCAAGGGAGCCAAACGCGACGGTATCGACGTGAAGATCGCCAGTGTGCATCCCGACGTGGTGAAAGTGAAACTCGGCGAATCGAAGAAGTCGGCCAAGGTGACCACGTATCCGCTCGAGATTTCGATTCCGCGGGGGGCTCCGCAAATGAACCACCTCGGTTCTGAACAAGGCAAGTACGGCCGAATCATCATCAACACGAATCATCCCGACGCCGAGCGTTTGGTGGTGTGGGTGCGTTTCGCCATCAAGGACTAGTCGCTATCAACTTGGCGCTCGCTTACCGCACACCGCTTGCCGGACACTGCTTCAAGGATGGAGCCATCCATGAATCTCTCACACCGCCGCCCAGCACTCGCCCTCTGCGCCGTGTTCGCCCTGTTCGCCGTGTGGCAGTTCGGCTGTCGACCCAGCTCGCCAGGCGAATCCGAAACGGCTGGTTCGACCGAATCCGTCGCCGGTGAGTCGGCGACGGCCGGCGAGGCGCCGACGGACCCGATTGAGCCAAACGCAGGCTCTCCGCCCGCGCGCACTGCAGGTGAACCCGTCGAGACTGAGCCCGTCGAGACTGAACCCGGCAAGACTGAGCCCATCGAGACTGAGCCCGGCAAGACTGAGCCTGTCGAGCCCGCAACTGTGGGCGACGACCCCAAGGACGGGAATCAGGATCCGCCGGTGGAGGGCGGGCAATCGCCGCCCGCCGACTCGACCAAAGTGAGGGCGAAGCTCTTCAAGGGTTGGCCGAAGCCGAAGCTTGTTCTCGTCTTCACAGGCAATCAATCGGGCTACATTGAGCCGTGCGGCTGCACCGGATTGGCCAACCAAAAAGGCGGCTTGGCGCGGCGCGCGACAATGCTCAGCGGGTTGGCGAAGCGAGGTTGGCCGGTCGCGGCGTTTGACGTGGGCAGCCAAGTGCGCCGATACGGCGCTCAAGCTGAACTCAAGTTCCGCACGGCGGCTGACGCGATCGCGGCGATGCCGTACTTCGGCGTTGCCTTTGGCGACGATGACCTGCGCCTTTCCGTCGACGCCTTGCTGTCGGTTTGCGATGAAGACAATCCCTTATTTCTCTCCGCCAACGCGAGCGTACTGGGTGTCTCGGCCACGCATCGCATCGTTGAAGTCGGCGGCGTGAAAATCGGCGTCACCGCGGTGGTTGGTGAGATGGAGCGGCAACGGGTGAACAGTGAGGAGATCGAGCAGCAGTCGACGAGCGCCGGTTTGACAAAGGTTTGGCCGATGTTGGAAACGGCCAACTGCGACGTCCACATCCTGCTGGCGCATTCCACGCTAGCCGAGGCTCACGAGTTGGCTCGCAAGTATTCCCAGTTCGACATCATCGTCACCAGCGGCGGGGCGTCCGAACCGGCCTATGAGCCCGAGAAGGTGGAGGGTGCGGGCGACACGCTGCTCGTCCAGACGGGAGCCAAAGGGATGTACGCGGGCGTGATGGGAGTCTTTGCCGGCGACGAGCGTTTTCGTTTTCAGCGAGTCTCGATGAACGACCGATACGCTGACTCGAAAAAGATGTTGGATCTGATGAAGGCCTACCAAGTTCAACTGCAGACCATCGGACTCAGCGACCTGGGGGTCAGGCCGTTGCCGCATCCGACGGGCCGCACTTTCCGGGGCTCTGAGTCGTGTCGCGATTGCCACCAAGGGGCCTGGGACGTGTGGGTCGAGTCCGATCATGCCGGCGCCACCGACTCGATCAAGAACCCCAATGAGCGAGTTTGGATTCAACGGCACTTTGACCCGGAGTGCCTGAGCTGTCACGTCACGGGATGGAATCCGCAGAAGTACTTTCCCTACACGTCGGGCTACTTGAACTTCGATCTGTCCAAGTTGCTGCGGGGCAGTGGTTGTGAGAATTGCCACGGCCCCGGATCCGCCCATGTCGCCGCGGAGTCGGGCGATGAAGACGTGGCGGACGAGGAGAAGATGAACCGCCGGCTGGGCATGAGGTTGTCCAAAGACGACGCCGAGAAGAAGTGCTTGGAATGTCATGACTTGGACAACAGTCCGGACTTCCACCAGCCAGGCGCATTCGACAGATTCTGGGAAGCGATCGAGCACGAGAGCGACGAATAGGCTCGACCGGGTGAGGCCCTGGAGAGATCACCGCCCGCGTTCATTCGGCGGCCGCGGTTGCTAGAATGCGATCCCGCTGTTCAACGAAATCTCACAGGGCGAGAAATCTCATGGCGCGATCATTGGGTTGTTTCAATTCGAATTGGATCCTCTGCGCAACCGTGGCGGTTGCGGCTTGCTCGTCGGTCGCGAGCGCTCAATCGTTGGCTCCCGGCGTGCGCGGCGTGGCGACGAGGGCGCCGGCGAACGTCGTCATCGACGGGAATCTGAACGAGTTCAAGAACGCATTCTGCACACCGATCAACTATTTTCATCGCGACCAGAAGAATCGACCTGCGCAGTTCTTTTACATGTGGGACGACGAAGCGTTCTACGCCGGCTTGCGAACGCTCGACCAGAAGCGAGCCAACCACGCGCCGGACGATCGTCTGTGGGAGGGCGACGGAGTTGAGTGGTATTTCGACACGCGCCGCGGCGCGGGATTTCGATCGACCAAGTGGACCAACGATGGATCCGTCCATTGCTACTGGGTCGGTCTGACGAAGGACAAGATCGAGCCGCGTTTCTGTCTCCGTCCTGGATACCTGGATGCGATCCCTAACGTCGGAGTCGAGGTGGGAGCTAGGGAGACCGACTACGGAATGGAGGTCGAATTCAAGCTTCCCTGGAAGAACTTCGCCAACTTCAAAGTGAAGGCGGGCGAGGTGATCGCCGTTGACGCCGAACTCTGTTATGCGGACGGCGGTCCGCGAGTCGACCGGTACTTCGCCTATGGGTCGCCGCTGTCAGTCCAGCAGCCCGCCAGCCTCGCCAAAGTCGCGTTGGTCGACACGTTGCGAGATGAGCATTGGGCGCAGTGCGGTCCAGTGATGATGCCCGTCCGCTGTGACACGGCGTGGTCTCAACGAGTCAAGGCTCACGCCCATGCGCAGATTTCTCTACCTCCAAATCACCGCGAGCAGGTGCGGCGAGTTGTCTTTCAATTGACCGACTTGCAAGGAAAGAAACTCGGCGAGTACGAAGCGTCGGAACGAGTGATCAACAAGGCCGGCGGGTTCGCAGTGGCGTCCGCCCATTGGCCTGTGGATACGGCCCCACCCGGTGGGCACCACGTCACGGCGATCGTCTACGGGCGGGACGGGGAGTTAACCCGAATCGCCCCACGGTTGGTCAGCACGGCAATGAAGCCCGGCTACTAGGGGTGCTACTAGGGGTGCTACTCTTCGGCGAGAGCGGCCATCGCTTCGTCGGAGATATTGAAGTTGGCCGAGACGTTTTGGACGTCGTCGTGATCGTCGAGCGCTTCCAGCAGTTTCAGGACCTTGCGAGCATCGTCGATGGCCAGGTCGACCGTGTTGTTGGGAATCCGCGTCACTTGTTTGGAGACGGGCTCAATTTCCGCTTCCTCGAGCGCGTCGGAAACGGATGAGTAGTTCTCCGGCTCGCATGTGACTTCGAAATTGTCGCCCGCTTCGACGATGTCGTCTCCGCCGGCTTCCAGCACGATCTCCATCAGCTGTTCTTCGGATGCGCCGGCGGCGTCGATCAAGAACAGTCCTTTCCGTTCAAACAGATAGGCGACGCAATTGGTGGCTCCGAGCTTGCCATCGTTGGTTTCGAACAGCTTGCGGACTTCAGGGGCGGTGCGGTTTCGATTGTCGGTGAGGATGTCGCACATGATGGCCACGCCGCCGGGACCGTAACCCTCGTAGATAATCTCCTCGAAGTCACTGCCATCCAGTTCGCCCGTGCCTTTCTTGATCGCCCGCTGGATGTTGTCTTTCGGCATGCTGACGGCGCGGGCGTCAGCGATCGCTGTTCGCAATCGGACGTTGACCGATGTGTCGGCTCCCCCCATTTTCGCGGCGACAATGATCGCTTTCGACAACTTGCTCCACAGCCGACCGCGTTTGTTGTCGACAAGAGCCTTTTTGTGTTTGATGCCCGCCCAGTGTGAATGTCCCGCCATAGTTCTCTCGATCGAACTCTATTCTGGTGTCTCTGATTTGGTGTGGCGCCGGATCTTCTCCAGCACTCGTCTTCTTGCTGGTTCGTCCTTATCTCTTTCGAAGGCCTGCAACGCTCTTCGCCACTGGTCCAAAGCCTTGGCGGCCTCGTCGAGTTTGAAGTGGGCGTCGCCGAGGTGGTCGAACAGATCGCCGTCGGGCGACCGCCCCGCGGCCTCGACCGCAGCCTTCAGTTCCCGCACCGCGTCCTCGTACCGCTCAAGACGAAAGTAGGTCCAACCCAGCGTGTCTCGATAGGCGGCGTTATGGGGTTCGCCGGCGGCGGCCCGCACAGCCATCGCCAAAGCTCGTTGCAAGTGCTTTCCCTGGTTCGACCAAAGGTACCCCAAATCGTTCATCGCTCCAATATCCTCGGGCGATTCGTCGAGGATCTGCTCCAGCCATTCTTCGGCTTCGGCAAACTCCTGGCGTTCCGCCGCGAGAGACGCGAGAGCCTGGCGGGCGGCGCGAACAAACGCCCGCTCACTGTCATCCTTCGCCGCATCGTGCGCGGAGACGAGCTGGCGATAGACGCGGTCGGCTTCGGCAACTTGTCCCGCCCGCCGGAGCATCCGCGCAAGCCGCGACAAGTAGCGAGCTGTGGGTTCGATATCGACGCTGTGGGCGGCCTGCTTGGCGGCTTCGCCGTAGTCGCCGTGCGCGGCCAGCGCTCCGGCCAGGTAATAGTGTCGAGCCGCGCGTTGATCATCTTCCGCGGGGAGTTTCGAGAGCGTTCGAAACGCCTCGACCGCTTGGGCGAACCGGTCGTGTTCCAACAGGGAGAAAGCCCAGTCAGTGAGCGAGTCGCTCTTATCGGACGCCCCGAATTGGGCCTGCGAGCGGGCGAACAGCGCGTCGCCCTCGTCGTATCGTCTCGCCGCCAACGCCACACGACTTCCCATCGTCGCGACGAACGGAGCCAATTCGTCTCCCAGTTCGGCGTTCGAGCATTCGGTGAACAGCCGTTCCAGCAACGACTCGTCAGCGAGCAACTTCTGCAGATCAGTCCCGATCACCTGCAAGTCTCCCCCGCGCCGCTGGATCTGTCCGAGCAGTTTGGCAAGTCGCCGCGCGTCGTTGTGTTCGATGAGCAGCGACGCCAGTTTCCGGTAGAGGGCGGGTGAGGGCGTCGATCGATTGCACTCCGCCAACATGGCGATCGCGCGTTCGATCTCTCCGTCGTCCGCCAGTTCCGCGGCTAGAGCGAGCACCACGGACTGGTCGTCTGGTTTCGCTTGGCGCAACTGTTCGAGAAACCCGCGGTACTCGCCACGAGGTTGTTGGGGATCGAGTTGCAACAGTCGTTTGTAGAGGGGGAGCGGTGAGGCGTCGCCCACATCGCCCGGCTCGGCGAAGAACGCCCGCAGCGATTGGGCGGCTTGCGAGAACTGTTTGCGATGGACGGCGATCCGCGCTTTCTGCAGATGGAACCGTTTGGCCGCGGGAGCGAATTGTTGGGCTCGCGTGAAGGCTCGTTCGGCTCGATCGGCGCGACCCGTATTCAGGCAAGCTTCGCCGATCATCACACAAGCCAGCGCCGGGTCATTGACCAGTTGCCGCACTTTTCCGGGCGCCAACTTGAACTGCTCCGGCTCGTCAAACGCCCGGTCGGCGACCAGCAAGTGACGCGCCGCATCTTGGTGCCGGCCCTGCATGAAGTAGAGTCGCCCCAATTCCAGTCGGATGACAATCTCGCGTTCGTCATTTGTCGGTTTCAGCGCCCGCTCGTAAAGTTCAATCGCCCGGCGAGTTTCACCTCGATTCGACAGCACGCCAGCGATTTGCAGGACCATGCTTTGCTCGACGTCGCCTGTTTCCGCCCACAGGGCCGCGTACTCGGCCGCCTCAGCGTGCCGGTTGGTGGATTGGGCAAGGGCGACGATTCTCGGCAACCATTGACGTTGCTCGGGGGCATATCGCCAAGCCCGCTGCAGTCGCCGCAAGGCGGCGACGAGCTCCCCCCGATTCTGCAAGAGTCGGCTGTGAGCGAAGAGCGCCTGGGCGCGGAGGCGGTCCTGTGAGGCCTCGCTCGATGTTGTTTCAGGCCGGAACAGCAGATCGTTGTAGAGCGACGGCGGCTCGTCCGCGCCGGCACGGAGAACTAGGAACGGCGCGAAAAACAGAATCGCCAGAATCCAACTCGCTGGCCGAAGCATCGATGCCGAACCCACCATTTGAGTGACGTCTAGTCGCGATGAGCTTCAGTCTATCATCGCCGCAACTGAGCGGCCAAGTCGGTCGCTGGCGTCACCGGAGAGAAGACAAGTTTCTCAACGAAGCGTCGGCCTCTAGCGGTCGAGTTGAGTCACCGCGGTTTCTTCTTGGACAGCCGACTGGTGGGGGATTTCGTTTTTTTCGTCGGCGTTTTCTTAGGGGCTTTCTTGGCGACGGGTTTTTTAGCGGCCTTCTTAGCTGGCGTTTTCTTGACCGGCGTCTTCTTCTTGGCCGACTTCTTTTCGGTCTTCGCCGCGGCCGCCTTCTTACCGGCTGGTTTCGCTTTTCCCGCCGCGGTCACCTTCTTCCCGCCGCTCGACTTCTTGCTTTCTTTGGCGTCTTTCTCGGCCTTCGAGGCGCGCTTCGGAAATCGTTCTTTGGCGTCGTCGGCGATCTCCAGGAGGATTGCGCGGACGCGATTTGAAAACGGCGTTTGCCCGTACTCCACCGAAATCTGGTGCAACAGGGAGCCGAATTCGACGCCCTTGTTTTTTGAGATCGCCCGCTCGAGGCCAGGAACGCGTTTCTTGTTCCTTTCATTTTCCGAGATGACGCCGAGCACATACATGACGTCCAGACCGCTGTTGTTGACTGGGATCGCGTGGCCGCCGAGCGCATTCTGGACTACGTAGTTGACTGTAAACGGCGTTACGCCCTTGAGCTTCTCGATCTCTTTGACAGCCTTGCCGATGTTCTCCTTCTTGAGAAACTCGACGTCGAATGTGTAGTGCGCCTCGAACAAGCTATGGAGAGATCGTTTGAGTCTGGCGGCGTCGCGCTGGGCGGACGGCAGCGCCGAGACGACGTGAGCCAGTTCACTGGGGGTCGTGACACGCACTTCATTCCAATCGAAGTACTTCTGCTGCAGCAACGCGAACGCCTCTTCCGCCTGCTCGTGCTTGGCTCCTTCCAGGCAGCAGGAGAACAGGTAGTGCTCGAGAAGTGTACGGTCGCTCGGCGGCGCGACGGGCTTATAGTGTTTCTTGAGAACGCGATGTGCTTTGGTGAGTAGCGCGGCGCGATTTGTGCTCATGGCGGTCTGTTTTTTAGCTTAGACAGCGTTTGGGGAGGGGCCGTCGGGGGAGGGGGAATCGGGTGACTCGTCGTCGCCGCGGTCGGAGTCTACGTCCGCATCCGAATTCAGGTCCTGCAGAATTCGGTCGACTTCGAGGGAGTGTTTTACGCCTTTGTCGAGGGCG
>JASMLW010000350.1 GCA_030748485.1 Pirellulaceae bacterium | reverse complement strand
CGCAGAGGTTCGTTTACACCAGCCCGCAGCGCAAGCAAGGGGCGGCGGCTGTATCGACGTTGCGTCGAGTACGTGGCGGTTGAAAACCGGTTGAAAACCCGTCGCGCTGCGATCCCTCGGTCGCGCGTCGGGCTGGTGTCGGGCGCTGGTGTGCGGGCTGGTGTGCAACGCCGTTCCGCTGGTGTGCAGTGCTCCTGGGGCGGTGCCCCAGGCTACGGTGTATTTGGCCTACGGCCAAAAATGTGGCTGGTGTAATCGGGTGGCGTGCGCAACAGCGGCCATCGCGTTACGACTTCTTCTTGGCGGCTTTCTTTTTCTTGGCCGTCTTCTTCTTGGTCGCCTTTTTCTTGGTCGCCTTCTTCTTGGCCGCCTTCTTTTTCTTCTTCTTGCTGGGACCCTTGGCGGCTCGTTCAGCCAGCAAGGTAACGGCCTGCTCCATCGTCAATTCGGCCGGATCGGCGTCGCGCGGCAGCGACGCGTTCGTTTGACCGTCGGCCACGTAGGGCCCGTAGCGGCCGTCGAGCAACTTGATCGGCTCACCCGTCACGGGGGAAGCTTCAAAGACCTTGATCGGCTCCTTCGGCGCGGCTCGCCCGCGGCGTTTGGGTTGAGCCAACAGTTCGAGCGCCTGGGTCAGATTGACTTCGAGCGGAGACAGTTCGGCCGGCAGCGACCGCGTTTCGGATTCACATTTGATATACGGGCCGTAGCGTCCGTTGGCGGCGACGATCGGCTCCTTCGACTCCGGATGTTCGCCGACAGTGCGCGGCAGGGAGAGCAGCTTGAGCGCCATTTCGACCGTCACGTCGCCCAGTTCCATGCCGGCTAGAAGCGACGCGTTCTTGGGCTTCTCGTCGTCGTCGGTAGCCCCCAATTGAACGTAGTCGCCAAACCGCCCGGTCTTCGCAAAGACGGGCTTGCCCGTTTCCGGACAGGTCCCGATCGGCTCGTCGCCCGTTTGCGACTTCAGCAACAACTCCAGCGCGATGTCGAGCTTCAACTCGTCGGGAGCCAGGTCGGCGGGGATTTGCGCGCTGCGATAGTGATCGGGATCGGCTTCCTTGTCGCCCTGCTCGATGAACGGACCCCAGCGACCGACGCGAACGACAACCGGCGCCGTGAACTCACCTTCGCTGGGACGACCGATCTCAAACTGGTTGAGTTCGCGAGCGTCGATCTCGCCCAACTTCAGCTCCACCTGCTTCTTCAGGCCCGGGTGGCTGTCGCCGAAGTAGAACGACCTCAGATACTCGATGTGCTCCGCTTCGCCGCGGCTGATGGAGTCGAGGTACTCTTCCATCTCGGCCGTGAATTCGTAATCGACGAGCCACGGGAAGTGCTCTTCCATCAAGCGGCAGACGGCGAACGCCTTCCAGGTCGGCACCAGCGCGTTGCCTTTCTTGAAGGCGTACTTGCGGCGTTCGGCGAGAATCGTGTCGATGATCGTCGCAAACGTACTCGGCCGACCGATCCCTTTCTTTTCGAGATTCTTGGTCAACGACGCTTCGGTGTAGCGGGCCGGCGGTTTGGTTGTATGCGAGTTGCCGGCGAGATCGGTGCAGTCGACCGATTCGTCTTTCTGCACGGGCGGCAGCAACGTTTCCTTGTTCGACAATTTGGCGTCCGGGTCGTCCGACCCTTCGACGTAGGCGCGGAGAAAACCGGGAAACTCAATCACCTTGCCGCTGACTCGGAAGACCGCGCCGGCGCCTTCGATGGTGATCGCGATGTGGCGGCCGCGGGAGTTCTCCATCTGGCTGGCGATCGTCCGTTTCCAAATCAACTCGAACAACCGGAACTGTTCGTTGGACAAGTCGCCCTTCAACGCCTCGGGCAAAACGAACTTGTCGCTGGCTGGGCGGATCGCCTCGTGAGCCTCTTGCGCGTTTTTGACTTTCGTGTCGTAGCGTCGCGGCGTGGACGGTACGTACTCGTCGCCGTATTCGGACTTCACCAAATGGCGGGCGGCCTCGACTGCCTCGTTCGCCAGGTTCGTCGAATCGGTACGCATGTAAGTGATGTACGAATTGACGTACAGGCTCTGCGCGATGTCCATCGTACGGCGAGCTGTGTAGCCCAGCTTGATGTTGGCCTGCTGCTGCAGCGTACTGGTCGTAAAGGGCGTCGGCGGGGGATCGGAAAACGGCTTATCCTCCAGCGACGCGATGCGGAACTCGGCCGTCTCTAAACGGGCGGCCAGCTCTTTGGCGGCCGCTTCGTCGAGGATCAGCAATCCATCCTTGTTCGGCTTGCCCGTTTCGGCGTCGAAGTCGCCCCGGCTGGGCACCCGTTTGCCGTCCACCGAAACCAGTTCCGCCGTAAACTCCTTCTTCTCCTCGGTCGCGAACTTGGCCGTCAGGTCCCAGTAGTTGGCTGTGACAAACCGCCGTCGCTCGCGCTCGCGCTCCACGATCATTCGCAACGCCACGCTCTGAACGCGACCGGCGGATGAGTCTTTGCCGATCTTCTTCCACAGCAATTGGGAGATGTCGTAGCCGTAGAGCCGATCGAGAATCCGCCGCGTCTCTTGCGCCTTGACTAGCCCTTCGTCGATCTCGCGGGCGTTGGCCAGCGAGTTGTCAATCGCCTCCTTCGTGATCTCGTGGAAGACGAGTCGTTTGACGGGCACCTTGGGCGCAAGGACCTCAAACAAGTGCCAACTGATGGCCTCGCCTTCGCGGTCTTCGTCCGTCGCCAGCAGCAAGTCTTTGGAGTCTTTGAGCAACTTGCGGAGCTTGGAAACCTGAGATTTCTTCTCCGAGGGCACGACGTAGATCGGTGAAAAATCGTCCTCGACGTTGACGCCCAGGTAGGCCCACTCCTCTTTCTTGAACTGCTCGGGGACCTCTTTCTTGCCTTCGGGCAAGTCGCGAATGTGCCCGATGCTCGCCTCCACTTCGTACCCGGGACCGAGGAATCGTTGGATCGTCTTGGCCTTGGCAGGTGACTCGACAATCACCAGCGATTTCTTATCCGTCTTGGCCATACTTTGTCCCGTGGCGTCAGCACCCGAGGGTGATTTCCGGAAATTGGGTAAATGAGGGGAGTGTGTTAATTTATCTGTCGGACGGGAGGAAGAACGTGAGCGGCCGGTGACGACCCGGTCGTGTCCGTTTTATCCGTCTCGACCGTTGCTTTCTGCAAATGGTCTATTATGCGGCTGGGGCAATGCCGCTCGCGGCCCGTGTGATTTGCGCACTGTGTTGTTGGGATTGAATTTAGGGCGACTGGCCCTACAATCGGCTAGGTTCCCGCCGCGCGAGCCCAATTCGGAGATCCATTAATACCGGATCGACTCAACTGTCAAGCCGTATTGCCGCCAGCACCTTCTCTCAACGCCCCTTACCAGGTTCCCCCATGGCTAGTCCATTTACCCTTTTACGTAAACATCAACGCGCTCTGCTGGCTGTTTTCGGCGTGGCGATCATCCTGGTCTTCGTGGTGGGCACTTCGTTGTCCCAGTTCGCCAACATGGGCCCCGGCGGGTCGAGGGGTCGTGACGCCAACGTGGCCTTCACCTGGAAACACGGCGAGGTGACCAACGAAGAACTCAACCGGATGGTGACCAAGCACAATGTCACGATGAATTTTCTGGGGCGAGTTGTCGAGGAGACGCAAAAGCGGGAGGGCTTTCCGAAGGCTCGCCTGCTGCGTCGAGCCGCGTCGGAGGCTGATTACGTAACACATTTGGTGATGGCCGACAAAGCGCGGGCGGAGGGGATGGCTGTTAGCGATAAGGCCGTCAAGGACTATCTGGCTGCTCTCAGCGATGAGATGCTTTCCGAGGCGGAATTCTCCGACATCCTCGGCAAAATCGCACCTAATTGGTTCACCGAGCAACACCTGTTTGAGCAATTGAAACAAGAGTTGATGGCCAACTCGATGCGGACAATCGCCGCCGACGCCCTCTATTCGGTCATCCCGCCGAGCGGTCTGTGGGAGTACCACCAACGTTTGGCTCGCCGCGTGCAAGCGGACATCTATCCGCTCGAAGTCAACTCGTTCGAAGAGCAGGTCGGCGAGCCAACCGATTCGCAATTGGCCGAGTTGTACGACAAGGGCAAGGATCGGTACCCGAGTCCGTTTTCCGGCGAACCTGGATTCCGCCGCGGCCACCAATACGCCTTCGCCTACGCGACACTCGACTTCAACAAGTATCTCGAAGATGAGAAAGCAAAGCTCACCGAGGAAGAACTCAAAACCGAATACGACGCCAACATCGAAAAGGGCATGTATCGCGTCACGCCTCCCGTGATCACGCCGGAGACCCAAGATCCCGACGGCAAGGACGGGGAAGAGAAAAAAGACGGTGAGGATAGAAAGGACCCCGCCGACGAGGGCGCGAAGAAAGACGACCCCGCCCCAGACAAGCCGTCTGAAGAGAAAAAGGGCGACGAGAAGAAACCCGACGAGGCGAGTTCGGAGAAGAAAGAAGAGCCCCCGGCTCCACCGACCGAGGACGCCCCCGACAGCAAGTCGGAATCGAAAAAAGACGACGCCAAGTCCGACAAACCGGGTGATCAGCAGAGCCGTCGCGAGCCGATCGAGAGCGCGATCTTCGTAGCCGCCCAGGCCGCCGACGATGAAAAGGCGGAGCCGGACGCGAAAAAGGACGACCCGAAGAAAACGGACCCGAAAGCCGACGACCCGAAGAAAACGGACACCAAAGCCGACGACACGAAAGAAGGTGACACGAAACCGACGATCGAAAAACCCAAATTCCAACCGCTTGAAGAGGTGCGCGACGAGTTGGCTACGTCACTGGCGAGTGAAAAAGCGGGGAAGCGAGTCAAGGCGGCGATCGCCGCCATCACCAAAGCGGTTGGAGACCACGGCGTGAATCTGCGCGTGCTGAAGAACCGCAAGGAGGGCGGAGAAACAGTCGTTCTTCCCAAGGAGCCTGACTTCGGCGCGATCGCGCTGGAACACGACGCGGACGACTACACCCCCTTGGAGCTGTTGGACGGATTTCAAATCGCCGACACGGAATTGGGCCGGTCGAGCGACTTTAGCCTTATCGGTCAGAGGTTTCGCCAGGTCACGTTCGCCGAGATCGCTTACTCGGGCGAAGGCGCAATGTACGAAGCGGCGACGATTCGCGGACCCGCCGATGTGCAGTATGTCTATTGGCGATTCGACGAGAAGCCGGACCACTCGCCCGAGCTGGCGGACGTCCGTGACGAAGTGACCGACGCCTGGAAGCAGATCGAAGCTTACAAGTTGGCTGAGAAGGAAGCGCAGACGCTGGCTGACAAATCAAAATCGGCCGACAACCTGGCCGACGCGGTCGGTGGTGACGAAAACGTCGCGCGCTCGCTGCACTTTAGCTGGATGACGCAGCGACCGACCGGCTTTAACCAATTCGGCGGTGGCGGCGGTCCCGAGCTGAGTACGATCTTCGGTGAAGATTCCACGCTCCCCTTGGTCGAGAACCCTGGCGACGAATTCATGAAGAGCGTGTTTGATCTGCAGGTGGGCCAGACGGGCGTAGCCGCCAGCCAAGACCACCAGCATGTTTACGTCGTCCGGATCCTCAGCGAAGTGCCCGATCGAGACATCCAGCGCGAGGCGTTTCTCGAAGAGGGCACGATGGCCATCGCGATGGCGTTCGGGGACATGCAACAGGGACTTTCGAAGTGGTACGAGTCCCTGTCGAAAGAATACGACGTCAATTGGCAGCGCCCGCCGCAGTTCTTTGGCCGCTAACGAATTTTCCAGCTTGCCGTGACGGCTAGCGCGGTTTGAAGATCGTCACACCCAGCGGCGGCAAGTTGGCGCAGATCGAGTGCGGGCGGCCGTGATGCCCATGCGGTTCGCTGGCGACGCCCGGGTGGTTGCCGACGTCCGAGCCGCCGTAGAAACGCGAGTCGGAATTGAAGACCTCCTCGTGCCAACCGTCGTGCGTCGTGCCGATGCGGTAGCCCAGCCTGGGGATGGGCGTGAAGTTGCAACAGACCATCAACCAGTCGTCTGAGTTGGCCGCCTTCCGCTGGTAGACGAGCACGCAATCGTCGCGCGATTGACAATCGATCCACTCAAATCCCTCGCCGTCGAAATCGACCTCGTGCAGAGCCGGCTCGCGGACGTAAAGCCCGTTGATGTCGGCGAGCATCTTTTGCAGCCCGCCGTGCGTCTCCCACTGCAGCAGGTCCCACTGCAGTTCGGCGTTCTCGTTCCATTCATTCCATTGCCCGATCTCGTCGCCCATGAACAGCAGCTTCTTGCCGGGGTGAGTCCACATGTACGAGTACAAGAGTCGGAGGTTGGCGAACTTCTGCCACAGATCGCCGGGCATCTGATCGAGCAGACTGCCCTTCCCGTGGACGACTTCGTCGTGCGAGAGCGGCAGCGTGAAGTTCTCGCTGAACGCGTAGATCAAACTGAACGTCAGGCCGTCGTGGTGATGGCTGCGGTAGATCGGATCGCAGCGCATGTATCGCAGCGTGTCGTTCATCCACCCCATGTTCCACTTCAAGCTAAAGCCGAGCCCGCCGTCGCTGGTGGGGCGTGAGACGCCGTCCCAGGCGGTCGACTCCTCGGCGATCGTCAGCACGCCTGGATGGTTCGCATGCGCCCGCTCATTGAACTCTTTGAGAAACTGGATGGCGCCCAGATTCTCGCGGCCGCCGTGCTCGTTCGGCACCCACTGGCCCTCTTCGCGGCTGTAGTCGAGGTACAGCATCGATGCGACCGCGTCGACGCGCAAGCCGTCGATATGGAACTTGTCGAGCCAGAACAGGGCGTTGGAGATCAGGAAATTGCGGACCTCGTTGCGATCGTAGTTGAAGATCAGAGTGCCCCAATCCGGGTGTTCGCCCTGCCGCGGGTCCGCGTGCTCAAACAGAGCCGAGCCGTCGAAGCGAGCCAAGCCGTGATCGTCGCGGGGGAAGTGAGCGGGCACCCAGTCGAGGATCACGCCGATGTCGTGCTGATGGCAGTAGTCGACGAAGTACATGAAATCCGCCGGCGACCCATAGCGGCTCGTCGTGCTGAAGTGCCCCACCGTCTGGTAGCCCCAGCTGCCCGTGAAGGGATGCTCGCTAATCGGCATCAGTTCGATGTGAGTGAAGTTCATCTGGCGGCAGTAATCGACCAGTTCGTGGGCGAGATCTCGGTAGTTGCGCCAACCGTTGTGACCGTCTTCGGAGCGTCGCCAACTGCCCAGATGAACTTCGTAAACCGAAATGGGTTTGTCGAGCGGATTGCCCTCGCGACGGCGAGTCAGCCAATCGCTGTCGGCCCACACGTGCTCGCTCAAGTCGGTGACGATCGATGCGGTGGCGGGCGGGATCTCGGCCTGAAAGCCAAACGGATCCGCCTTGTCCGTGACGCCCCCGGCGGCGTTCTGTATGCGGAACTTGTATTTCTCACCCGCTTTCAACTCGGGGATGAACAACTCCCAGACACCCGAGGGGATGTGTTTGCGGAGCGCGTGTCGGCGATCGTCCCAGCCGTTGAAGTCGCCGACGACGCTGACGCCTTGGGCATTGGGAGCCCAGACGGCAAAGTTGACGCCCGCCACGCCCGCCACGGTGCGGATTTGAGCGCCCAGCTTTTCGTAGGCTTGTTCGTGTCGGCCTTCTCCCAGCAGGAAC
>JASMLW010000349.1 GCA_030748485.1 Pirellulaceae bacterium | reverse complement strand
TTTGTATTTCTTGTACTCCAGCAAACGCTCCACCAAGCCGTCCCGCGGGTCGTCGAATTCACCAACCTCCTCGTCCGCTCGCGGCAGCACCAAGCGGGATTTAATCTCGATCAATGTGCTCGCCAACTCGACGAAATCGCCGACAAAATTGACGTCCAGTTCTTCCAGGACGTCGAGATATTCGAGGAATTGGGCGGTAATTTGCGCGATCGGGATATCGGCGATCTCCACCTCGTGCTTGCGGACGAGATAGAGCAGCAGGTCGAGCGGACCTCGATAGGTGTTGAGTTCGACCCGAAAATTCATGGAAATCGCCGCGGTAGAGGATGCCGATCGGTTGGCATCAGTTTAGTCGACTAGACAGAAGAGGAACTTGACATCGGCTGGAAATCCCGCCGCATTGGGGGATTGGTAGATTAGGTAATTTACCAATTCAACCTATTATCCGCCCATAGCTGCTGCTAGAAATGAGTTACGGGTACCCGACGCTGGTACGGCTTACCGCACTCATACCTTCATTTTTTTTTTGCGGCACAGCTCAATGGTGACCCATGGTTGCAATCCGACACCGTGAAACGGGCGACGTACTGCTGGATCTTGAAGGCGACTTGGCGACGCATTCACTAGCTGGTGCGAAGCTTGCGGGCGCATCCTTTTCCGGCATGAATCTGGCAGGTCTGGATTTTCATAATTCAGACCTGCGACAGGTTGATTTTAGCCAGGCGGATCTTTCCGGCGCCAATTTGCAGAGCGCCGTGATGATCGGAGCCGTCTTCGCCGGGGCCGATCTTTCGGGCGCCAATTTGACCGACGTGGTGGCGGGGGACACCAAGTTCTTCGGCGCCAAGTTGCAGGAGGCGACCTGTCGCTACGGAAAGTTCGCCGATGCGGACTTCTCCGAGGCCGATCTGACATCCGCCGACCTCAGCATGTCGGATCTCCGCGCCAACTTTAATGAATCGCGGATGAGCAAGGCCGACCTGCGCGGCGCCAACCTCTCCGGCGCGAACCTCAGCGGCGCCGACCTCTCGCAGGCCAACTTGTACGACGCCAATATCGCCGACGCGAAACTGGCGCGCGTCAACATGGAGGGAGCGATCGGACCGCACGGTCAAAAAGTGAACGCTCGCGCCCAACCAACTCGCAAACCTAAGCGGGGTTGGTGGCAATTCTGGGGAGAGTGATCCACGGCGGATTCTCCGCTCGTAGATGGGACTCGCCAGAATTCCTCGCCAGAATTCCCTGCTTCAGTTCAATCGTCAGACGCAATTCTGAGCCGGACTTCTGGCGAAGTCCACTACGTAACGACTCGGCGCGCACGTAGTGGAATTCGCCAGAATTCCCTGTTTCAGTTCAATCGTCAGCCGCAATTCTGAGCCGGACTTCTGGCGAAGTCCACTACGTAACAACTCGGCGCGCACGTAGTGGAATTCGGTCTTCATCATTCAGGGCGCCGGAATGCTGACTCGCCAGAATCCCTTTTCGTTCACGTCGTGAGTCGGACTTCTGGCGAAGTCCACTACGGGGTTGAGGATCTGGGATTTCCCTCAATCGATTCCAGCGAGCAACGGGAGCGGGCGAACGCCTGCCGAGCGGCAGCTCGCTTTGTGCGCGGCGCCGCCACTTGTGGGCGGAGACGTGGGAAATTAGGATACCGGTTTCTCTCCACTCTCGGGTGCCCGGCAATGCGACATGTGCTGTCCGCCGTGGTCCAAAACGTGCCGGGCGTGCTATCACACGTATCCGGCATGCTGGCCTCACGCGGTTACAACATCGATTCTCTCGCTGTGGGCGAGACGGAAGACGCCAATCTATCGCGGATGACGTTTGTCGTTGTCGGCGACGACCGCGTGCTCGAGCAGATCCGCAAGCAGTTGGAGAAGATCGTCACGGTCGTGCGGGTCGTCGACGTCAGCGCGCAGGACTATGTCGAGCGCGACTTGATGTTGATGAAGGTCAAAGCTCCACCGGGCGGCGCCCGTAGTGAAGTGCGCGAACTGGTGGAGATTTTTCGCGGACGGATCGTCGACGTCGGTCCCGAAGAGGTGATGATCGAAATCTCTGGGCGCGAAAACAAGATCGAAGCTTTCATCGAACGGATGCGACCGTACGGCATCAACGAACTGGTTCGCTCGGGCCGCATCGCGATGGTGCGCAGCGGCCGCCGAGAAGCGCACCGCGAATACGATTGATCGTCGCGAGCCGTCGGCGTCGCACGGCGCCGCGTTCCCCGATTCTCCCTCCAACTCAGATTGCTTCCAGGAGAACTCTCCCCATGCCCGCTCAAATCTTCTACGACAACGACGCCGACCTGTCCCTGCTAAAAGACAAGACCATCGCCATCCTCGGATACGGCTCACAGGGACACGCGCAGGCTCAGAACCTTCGCGACAGCGGTTGCAACGTCGTAGTCGGCCAGCGGCCGGGCAGCGCCAACTACGACTTGGCCGTTTCCCACGGATTCGAACCGGTGTCGATTTCCGAAGCGACTCAACAAGGCGACTTGGTCAACGTCCTGTTGCCGGATGAAGTTCAAGGCGATCTGTACAAGGCCGAGATTCGCGACTGCCTGCGCGCGGGCGACATCCTGATGTGCTCGCACGGTTTCAATATCCATTTCGGTCAAGTCGAAGCGCCTGCCGGAGTCGATACGCTGTTGGTCGCTCCCAAGGGGCCAGGGCATCTGGTGCGCAGCGAGTTTGAGAGACAGGGCGGAGTTCCCAGCTTGATCGCGATGGGAGAGGGAGCCAGTGAAGAGACGTTTAGACTTGGCCTGGCGTACGCCAAGGGCATTGGCGGAACTCGCGGAGGCGTCATCCTGACGTCGATCGCCGAAGAGACGGAAACCGATTTATTCGGTGAGCAAGTGGTGTTGTGCGGCGGCGTCAGCGCACTGGTGAAGGCGGCCTTCGACACTCTCGTGGAAGCCGGCTATCAGCCCGAAATGGCCTACTTCGAATGCCTCCACGAACTCAAATTGATCGTCGACTTGTTCTACCAAGGCGGCCTGAACTACATGCGTTACAGCGTCTCCAACACGGCCGAGTTTGGCGACTATACGCGCGGCCCGCGAATCGTCACCGATGAAACTCGCGCCGAAATGAAACGCATCCTGAACGAGATTCAGACGGGGCAGTTCGCTCGCGAGTGGATTCTGGAGAATCGCGGCGGCGCCCCCGCCTTTAAGGCCATCCGCCGGCGGGAACGCACGGCCGCAGTTGAGGAAGTTGGCCTGCGGTTGCGGCGACTCATGTCCTGGATCGACGTCAAAGAAGTTTGATCCAGCCGCCCAGCCCTGCTCGTCTGTTCGCAAATCGCCCCCCGGCGGGTATCTTTACAGGTGCGCCGCTGGAAGCGGCCCAGCAAGTCCAACTCGCTCCAACTCGCTCCCACAAGTCAACAACCAGCTCAACAGGGATGACGTCGATGCCCAGCGCCGCTCTCGAAGTGTTCCACTCTTTGCAGCCGGGCGACCGAGTGGAGCTAGTGCACGAAGTGAAAGTCGGGTTTCGCAAATGGCAAACTCGCACCACCGGCGTCGTCGTGCGAACCGAACGCCGCCGTCACTCTCTTCACCACCAGCGCAACAGCGACGACAAGGTCTTTAGCGACGTCATCGTGTTGGATAAGGGAGCTGGTGAATTGACAACCGTGACGCTGGATGAGTTTTCTGAACTCCGAAAACTCGACCGCGACGGCTGACTCCGTCGTCGCGCGGTGGCCGCATGCAATCCGATCAACTCCATTCGCGACACGAACGGCTCTTCGAGAGCAACCGGTTCGTCTACCCCGTCCTCAGTCGCCGCAGCGGAGGAATCTCCATCGGGGTCAATCTCAACCCCGACAAGATCTGCAATTTCGATTGTATCTACTGCCAGGTGAATCGCCGCGATCAGAGCGAAACGCAGTTTGTCGAAACCGACCTGTTGCTCGAGGAGCTGCGCTCGACCTCGGATGCCATCGTGTCGGGGCGTCTATTTGAGTCCGACAAATTCGCGTCCACTCCCAGAGAACTACGGCGGCTGAACGACATCGCTTTCTCTGGGGACGGCGAGCCGACGACGCACCGCAACTTTGCCGAGTTGATGGAGCTGACCGCCGGAGTTAAACGCTCGCTCGGTCTGGCCGACGTCAAGATGGTGCTGATCACGAACGCCAGCATGTTCCATCGCGAGCATGTACAGCGGGGGCTGGACGTGCTCGACAAGAACCAAGGCGAGGTTTGGGCGAAGCTCGACGCCGGCAGCGATCCGTACTACCAGTTGGTGGAGCGCACGCCGATTCCTTTTCAACAGATTCTCGACAACATCGCGGCGGCGGCGAAAACCCTCCCGCTGGTGATCCAGTCGCTGTTCATGACGATACACGGCGCCGGGCCGTCGCGCGACGAACAGTTGGCCTATTGCGATCGACTCGTGGAAATCGTTGAGGCCGGTGGTCTCATCCAACTCGTCCAGGTATATACGATTGCTCGCCCACCGGCCGAATCGTTCGTCAAGCCATTGTCGGACGAGGCGGTCGACGACATTGTCGACCTTGTCAGATCGCGGACCGGTTTGCCCGCCGCAGCCTTTTACGGAATCGAGTCGGCTCAATGAACAATTCCGAGACGCGACAGCGACGGAATCTCATGCGGGGCGTGATTTGCGCTGTCGCCATCTGGGGCAGCACGATCGCCTTGGGCGCCTATTTGTTCGGCATCGACGACGGGGGAACAGTGACTTTCGCACCCAATCCGATCCGCGGGCTGATCACGCTGGGAGGCGTTGCGATATTCGTCGGCGGCTGGCTGTTGCTGCTCGCCCAGCGTCGCGAGCGAACTGAGCCCGCTGCGGGGGCGAAGCCGCCGAAACCGAATGGCCTGGGATAGGCGACCGTGTGGCGTCGATCGAGCCACCGTCCAGTTTCGCGAAGCTCGCCAGGCGGACCCAAGTGTCCAACGGCGACGACCTGCTTTCCGCCGTCTCGGTGGCGGGCCGCCGTGACCGGCGCTGTCGCTGACAACGGTGATCGCGTATCCTTCTTGAGCCCGCCGTTCGGTCGGGAAAACCAGCATGGAGGAATTACATGTCGGATCCATTCGCCAGCGGTACTGAAACTCAAAACACCCTCACTCCACAATCTGGTCCGTCGATCGGCCAATACCTCATCAAGAGATTACAGGACTACGGGCTCGAGGACTTGTTCGGCATTCCCGGCGATTACGTGCTGACCTTTTACGGCATGCTGGAACAGAGCCCGATCAACGTTGTCGGTTGTACTCGCGAGGACTGCGCCGGTTTCGCGGCCGACGCCTACGCGCGAATTCGGGGCCTGGGAGCCGTCTGCGTCACGTACTGCGTGGGTGGGTTGAGCGTCTGCAACTCGATCGCCGGAGCATACGCAGAGAAGTCGCCCGTCGTGATGATCACCGGCTCGCCCGGGTTGAGCGAACGGGTCAACAACCCGCTGTTGCACCACAAGGTCCGCGATTTTCGCACGCAGATCGAGGTGTTTGAAAAACTCTGCGTCGCCGGCGCCGAACTGTCCGATCCGTTCACAGCGTTTCGCGAGATCGATCGCGTGTTGGAGAGCGCGTTCCGGTTCAAGCGTCCCGTCTACCTGGATATCCCTCGCGACATGGTCAACGTCGTTCCCCAGTCGTTTCACACGACGCAGGCGATGGAGTTCCAAACCGATCCGCAGGCCGTCGCTGAAGCTGCTGATGAAGCGGCCGCGCTGCTGAATCGAGCCGAGCGCCCGATCATCGTTGCGGGAGTCGAAATCCACCGCTTCGGTCTGCAGGACGCCTTGCTGCAACTGGCCGAGACCAGCCGCATTCCGATCGCGGCAACCATGTTGGGCAAGAGCGTGATTCGCGAAACGCATCCGCTTTTCATCGGCCTTTACGAAGGTTCGATGGGGCGAGACGACGTGACCAAGTACGTCGAAGAGAGCGATTGCACGTTGCTGCTGGGAACGTTCATGACCGACTTGAACCTGGGAATCTACACGGCGAATCTCGACCCGGCGAAGTGCATCTATGCAACCAGCGAACAGCTGCGAATCCACCACCACCACTACCATGGAGTGATACTGGGAGACTTTATCGCCGAGTTGGTGAATCGAGATCCGACACCGTGCGAGCGGCCTGTTCTGTCACGCTCTTCGAAGAACCCTCAGCCGATCGAGGTCGCGCCCGATCGCCCGATTCACACGCACCGGATGATCGCCCGGCTCAATGAGTTGATCGACGAAGACACGATCGTGATCGCCGACATCGGAGACTCGCTGTTCCTCTCGACCGAGTTGGTCACGCACGTTCGCGCCGACTTCATCAGCCCCGCCTACTACACGTCGATGGGTTTCTCGGTGCCGGCCGCCCTGGGTGCGTCGGTCGCTCGCCCCGACAAACGAGTTCTCGTGATCTGCGGAGACGGAGCGTTCCAGATGACCGGCATGGAAATGTCGACAATCATCCGTCACGGATACGCGCCGATTGTCATCGTGCTCGACAACCGCGGGTATGGGACAGAGCGAATCTTGCATCCAGGTGAATGGGAGTACAACGAGATTCATCCCTGGAGCTACAGCAAATTGCCCGAAGTGCTGCGCGGCGGCAGAGGATATGAAGCCCGCACGGAGGGCGAGTTCGAGGAGGCGATCGTGGAAGCGTGGAACGATGAGACAGGGCTGAGCCTGATTCACGTTCACATCGACAAGTCGGACTGCAGCCGGACACTCACGCGGCTCGCCGAAAAACTCGGGCGACGCGTCGCCGGCGAACCCGACCTCTAGCGTCCGGGCGTTAGTAGGAAATCACGATCTGATCGTTGACGATTCGCCAATCGGCTCCAGCCGCCGCCGTCAGAACGTCGAGCACGCGGTCGAGCGGACCCGATATGTTTAGAGCGACCTTGCGAACCTCGAGCTCCTCGTCCGCGTCGATCGTGATCTTCACGTCCAGCGACTTGTTGAGATCGGCGACTAACTGCTTGAGTTCCCGCGGCTCGGACGCCTTCAGCTTGGCGGCTTTCGCACAAACCCGGCGCGCCTTCGGCGTATAGGCTCGCCGTCGTTCGGCTCGACTCTCCGCCCGCTCTCGCACCAAGCCGGCTTCGCTCTTCTTCCCGGCGAACAGCACGCCTTGATCGAATTCGAATCCCATCCCGCCGCGCATCGTCATGATCTCCATTCCGACATCGAGCCGAACGCCGCGCAAGTTCTGCGTTATGACGTCGCGATATTGATCCGACAGAGCGTATTCCATCTTGTGCAGGTCGCCGATGTACGCGAGCGCGTCGTTGGGATCGAGAAGACATGACGGCGTTCTCCACAGTAGCTGGGAGCCGTCATTATGGGAGTCACGCGGACGAGCAGTAAAGAAGAAACGCGAGAAACTGAAGCCGGGCGCGGGCGTCGGTTCGATTCCGTCAAGACGTCTTTTCGTTGACAGTCTTCAAGAGCCGGACGAGTGCGATGCGCAGGTCCTTGACCTTGAGCGGCAGCGGCAGCAACATGCGATTGGGCCCGCGTCGCGCCGCAGCGACCAAATCGGGTCGCTCTTTTTCAACCATCAGCAGCGTGGGAGTTTCCGCTGTCAACTCGTCCTCGCCGAAACGATTGAACGCTTCGACCGCCTGCTCTTCGAGTTCCGTAGTGCAGAAGACGACGACGTCGGCCACCGTTTCTTCTTCGGCGAAGCGACGGAAGACCGTGTCCGGCTTGCTGGTGATCAGCACGCGATAGCCGCGTTTCTTTAGTTTATCGCGGAGCAAGTCCTGCATCTGAAGATTCGACTCGACGATCAGCACGGTGCGCGATTCGCCCTCCGTGTCGGAGACGGACGGCTCGGCGGGTTTTTCCACCTGCGAAGCCTTCGGATTGACCTCGCCGCGCGCCTCCGCCTCGCGCAATTCTTGTAATCGTCTGGAGGCTGCTCGCGCTTCGTGTAACAGCGCCGTTGGATTCTGAAAACGTTTTTCCGGGTCGAGGTCCATGCAGCGATTGCAGAATAGGACCAGTGGCAACGGCACTCCCGGTTCGCGCTCGGTGAGCGGGACGATGTCGCGAAAGCGCCCGAAGTTGAGCCGTTGAACGCGGTCCTTCGTCTCCGTCAACGGCGGAGCGCCCGTCAACATGCTGTAGAGAATGCAGCCGACGAAGAAGATGTCGCTGCGAGCGTCGTCTTTGCGAACTCCGGTCGACCGTTCCAATGCGGCGTAATCGATGGCCCGGGCATTCGGGCAATCCGCCAACGCTTCATCGTCGTCCGTGTTGGCCGCAGCGGCCAAACCAAAGTCGACCAACTTGCCCCTGCCGATGGCCGTGATCAGCACATTGGACATCT
>JASMLW010000348.1 GCA_030748485.1 Pirellulaceae bacterium | reverse complement strand
GGTTCGCACTCGCTGAACGGGGTCCAAAACACCCAGCGCTCCCGTTGGCAGCAGACCGGAGAGCATGCCCAGCCCTGCTCCGACCGCCAAAACTCCGATCACCATCCGCCAGAGGAATGCGGGATTGGTGGTCTGGATCCTGAGATAATTTCGCCAAGGGATTTTCGGACGAGGCATGGACAGCGTTCACGACGAGAGGGTCGAATTGCCAGGAACGGCATTGTACTGCATCACCTGTTTCGGAAAACGGCGCCGTTGGGCGAGGCGACGCACGCCAGCCGAGCGGCAGCTCGCTTTGTGAGTGGCACTGCCACCTGGCGGCGCTATCATCGCGCGGCGGAACCAACTAGAATGCCAGCTACTTCGCGACTAAACCAATCCCATTAACCGATGCGCGACGCGTCATCGCGCCGCGTAATTCGATCCACCAACGAGCGCTGTCCTTTGAGGCTTGGCAGCTCGTTGGCGCCGACTCCGCAGTAAGGGAGATCATTCATGACTACTACACGTCGTCAATTCCTCAAACAATCGGCCGCCGCCGGCGCGATCGCCTCGGCTCCGCTGCTGTGGACCAAGTCAACCGCTTTCGCTCAAGAGGCGAACAGCCGCCCGACCGTCGCTTCGATCGGCGTCGGTGGAAGTCGCGGCCGTTACAACCGGGGCGGACAGGTCGCTCGCAACGCGGCGAAGTTCGGCCAGATGGTCGCTGTCTGTGACGTCGATGATCGCCACACGGCCGAGTTCAGCGAAAAGCACTTCGGCGGCAAGTTGGAGAAATTCCGCGACTACCGCGAACTGCTCGAGAAGATCAAGCCGGACATCGTCACCATCGGCACTCCCGATCACTGGCACGTGCCGATTGCGCTGGCCGCGCTCCGCTCGGGTTGCGACGTGTACTGTGAGAAGCCGCTGACGCTGACCATCGACGAAGGTATTCAGGTCCGCACGGCGGTCGAGGAGACGGGGCGGGTCTTTCAGGTCGGCACGCAACAGCGCAGTGAGAACGGTTCGAAGTTTCTCAAGGCGATCGCGTTGGTGCGGAGCGGCCGCTTGGGGGACAAGGTCAACGCGTACGTCGCCATCGGCGGCGGACCCAAGGGCGGCCCGTACAAGGGCTCCCCCGCGCCTGACGATCTGGATTGGAACATGTGGCTGGGCCCGGCGCCGAAGGTCGAGTACTCGGAGGAGCGTCGGCGGATGTTCCGCTGGTGGTTCGAATACTCGGGCGGCAAGATGACCGACTGGGGAGCTCACCACATCGACATCGCTCAATGGGCGCTCGGGCAGGACGACACGGGCCCGGTCGCGGTCTCCGCCGGCGGCAAATTCCCGCCGCTGGTGCCCGACAAGTTCAACTGGCAAGCGTTCCTCAGCGGCGAGGCGACGTTGCCCAGCGGCTACAACACGGCGACCGAATTCAGCATCGACCTGAAGTTCGCCAACGGAGCCGTCCTCAACGTCAATCATCACTACAAGCGCGACGACGGGACCGACTTCGGCAACGGCATCCTCTTCGAAGGTGAAGAGGGAAGGATCTTCGTCAACCGGGGCAAGCTGACCGGCAAGCCGATCGACGAACTCACCGATGCGGACAACAAGGATTTGGATGAAGCGGTTTCTAAACTCTACAAGGGAAAACGGCCCGGCAATCATATGGCCAACTTCTTTGAGAGCGTCGAGGATCGCACCCAGCCGGTTTCCGATGTCGCCTCCCATCATCGCACGATGACGTCCTGCCACCTCTGCAACATCGCGCTCATGCTGGGCCGCGATTTGAAGTGGGATCCGCGGGCTGAGAAGTTTGTCGGCGACGAGCAGGCTCAAGCGCTCGCCTCGCGACAATCGCGTAAAGTCTGAAAGACTTGTTGGCTCGCGCTCCCGAGCGAGCGCGCGTTGTAGAACGGCCGAACGTCCAGCACCGACTCGCGCGGTGGTGGGCGTTCCTCTTTGAGGGAGTCTTCGATGGAGTTCTCCAATCGTCCCATTCACACAATGACACTCCGCGCGGTCGCTTGCGCAGTCGTCTGCCTGCAGGCCGCCGCGTCGACCACTGCGCTCGGGCAACACGACCCGCACCGCAACGCTGTGCGGCACGTCGCGGCCGGAAAACTCGAGGCGGCTCGCAAGGAATTGGCGAAAGCCGAAGCCGACGATCCGGAGACCATGTTCGTCGAAATGTTGGCCCTGTTGGCCGCCGGCGATGTGGCGTCCGCAGCCGCCGAAGCGGACAAAGCGGTGGACGCTGGACTGCCGGTCGAGCGCCTGTTCGCCGGACCGCGCGCCGCGCTGGCCCCGCTCCGCCAGTCGAAGCAGTGGCGGAAATGGTCGGCGCTGAGAAAGTCCGCACTGCTGCACGGGCCGATGGTCGGCTCCGTCACCGACCGCTCCGCCCGCATCTGGTTGCGGACGGCGCAACCGGCGAACGTGTCCGTCGCCGTCATCGGCGCTCAGCCACCCAAGGAATCGCCAATCGCGCGGACCGACGCGGCGAGCGACTATACAGCCGTGCTGCGGATCGATGGCTTGGACCCGCAACGCGACTATCGCTACCAGATTTCGATCGACGGGAAGCCGCTGCGCTCAGATCATTGGCGGTTCCGGACGTTTCCGCGGGCAGGTCAGCCCGGTGAGTTCTCGGTCGCGTTCGGCGGTGGGGCCGGGTTCGTTCCCAAGTGGGAGTACATGTGGGACACGATTCGCGCCGTTCGACCCGACGCGCTTCTCATGTTGGGCGACAACGTCTATATCGACGACCCCACCAAACAACTCACCAATCACTACTGCTACTACCGACGACAGTCGCGGCCCGAATGGCGACGGCTGGTGGCGGGGACCAGCGTATTCGCGATCTACGACGATCACGACTTCGGCACCAACGACTGCGTGCCCGGTCCGGAGATCGAATCGCCGCCGTGGAAGAGACAAGTCTGGAACATGTTCCGCCAGAATTGGGTCAATCCTTCCTATGGCGGAGGACCGGAACAACCGGGCTGTTGGTTTGATTTCTACATCGGCGACGTCCACTTCATTATGCTCGACGGTCGCTACTACCGTTCGCGGAAGCCGGCGCTCAGCATGCTCGGGCCCGTGCAGAAAGCCTGGCTGCTGAAAACACTGAAGCAGTCGCGCGGCAGCTTTAAAGTGCTCGCCTCGCCCGTGCCTTGGACAGTCGGCGTCAAGCCCGGCAGCCGTGACCCGTGGGACGGTTTCCCCGAGGAACGTGAAGAGGTCTTCTCGTTCATCGAATCCCAGTCGATCGACGGCGTGTTTCTGATCGCCGCCGATCGGCACCGCACGGACTTGCGGATCACCAGCCGCGACAACGGTTACGATCTTTACGAATTCGAAAGCTCGAAGCTGACCAACCGCCACACCCACAATGTCGTCAAGACCGCGGGCCTGCAGTGGGGCTACAACAAGACCTGCTCATTCGCCCTGATGAAATTCGATACGACCGGCGACGATCCGTCCGTCCGCTTCGAAGCTCGCACGATCGACGGGGAGGTGGTTTTCGATCACCTGCTGCGGCTGGGGAGGGTGGGGGGAATGACTAATGACTAAGGACTAATGACTAAGGAATGACGAATGGCTAATGGCTAATGACTAAGGAGGCAGGACGCCGGCGAGTCAAGAGTCAGAGGGGCGTTTACGCCCCCCTTCCGCCGCAGGCGGCGTAGGCCCGTGCTTGAGCACGGGTGAACCAGGCGCTGTGGCTGCAACCAGACGTTCCACTCCCGCGTGGCCCTCGCGCCACCGCGTTCCACTCCCGCGCTGCCCCGCGCATCGCGTTCCA
>JASMLW010000347.1 GCA_030748485.1 Pirellulaceae bacterium | reverse complement strand
AGCGTCATCGGTGTGAGCCGCGCACCGTTGCGGGACGAGCTCTTCATTCGCTCGCGAACTCGCGACGTGGGCGATCGCTTTCGCTACGAAGCGCTGGACTTCAACCAGCATATGGACGAGATCAAACAGCTGCTGGACGTCGAACGGCCGGCGCGGATCGTCAACTTCGCGGCTCAGAGTGAAGTGGCTCCGAGCTGGCTGCATCCGGAACATTGGTTTCAAACGAACTGCGTAGCCCTTGCCGAGTTGGTCAATCACCTGCGGGGCGCCGACTACTTGCAAAAGTACCTGCACATCTCATCGCCTGAAGTCTACGGGACATGTGTCGGGACGGTGACCGAAGACGCGGTGATGAATCCGAGCACTCCCTACGCCGCTTCAAAAGCGGCCGCCGATTTCTTACTGGAGACTTACCGCCGCCAATTCGACTTTCCCGTCGTGACCGTCCGCGCGACGAATGTCTACGGAGCCCGCCAGCAGCTGTTCAAGATCATTCCCCGCTCCGCGATCTACATTCGCAGCGGACGTCAGATCCCGCTGCACGGTGGAGGAGTCGCCGTCAAATCGTACATCCATATTCGCGACGTGTCGCGCGGCGAATTGGCCGTGCTCGAACGCGGAGACGCCGGGCGGATCTATCACCTCTCACCCGATCAAGGGATTTCGGTCCGCCAGGTTGTGCAGACCATCTGCGATCAACTCGGTGTCGAGTTCTCCGACGTCGTCGATGTGGTCGACGAACGGCCCGGACAAGACGCTGCCTACGTCATCGATTCAACGCTGGCCCGCGAATCGCTCCAATGGCGGCCCGCAGTGGGTTTCGCCGCCGGCATCCAAGAAGTGATCGACTGGGTTGACCGATACTGGGAACTGATCCACCAACAACCGCTCGAGTACCAGCACCGTCGCTGACGGCGAACTCCTTTCGACAACGAACGAAAACCCATGGCCAACGTCGATTTCATTGAACGCCTCCACACGTCGACAAAACGAGACTATGTGCAACGGGTTGTCGAGCACGACAAGGCGGCGTGCGCGGAAATCGCCCTCCAGTGGGGATCCGACTACTGGGATGGCGAGCGGCAGTTCGGCTACGGCGGGTACCGCTACGACGGTCGTTGGCGAGCGGTCGCCCAAGCGATGGTCGACCACTATCAGCTCAGCGATGACGCCGGCATCCTCGACGTCGGCTGCGGAAAGGCTTTCTTGCTTTACGAGTTCACCCAGGTGCTGCCGAACGCGACGGTCGCGGGAGTAGACATCTCGAGCTATGCGATCGAGAACGCGAAGGAAGAAGTGCGGCCGTTTCTGCAGGAGGCGTCGGCGACGGATCTGCCCTTCGACGACAAGTCGTTCGATCTCGTCTACTCGATCAATACTCTGCACAACCTCTACGTCGATCAGCTTTGGCTCGCCCTCGGAGAGATCCAGCGAGTCGGACGAAAGGCGCGGCATGTCACGGTCGAAGCGTATCGCAACGAACGGGAGAAAGCCAATCTGCTCTATTGGCAATTGACCTGCCGCGCCTTTCACACTCCCGCCGAGTGGGAGTGGATCCTCGAACAAACGGGTTTCGTCGGCGATTACGCTTTCATCTACTTTGAGTAAGTTGGAATGTCACAAACACGGCGCCGAAGGCAATCGGCGAACGGCCAGATGCAACACCACAAACGCAACTTCGACGAAGGGCGTTGACGAAGGCGTTGACGAGAACAGCCGAGCGAATGAACGCCCACCGCTTCCTGCAATTGACCTATTGGCTGCTCTGGCCTCCGGCGTTGGTCGCCATCACGCGGCGCAGCCTGAGTCCCGATCTTTTCGGCTATTGGTCGTATCGCGCCTTCGCGATCGCCGCATGTGCGGCCGGTGTTCTCGCGGCGGCTACGTTGCTGCTCTGGAAACTGCGCCCGGACGAAGACGGGCGAACCGTTCTCGATCGCGCGATCGTCGCGCTGCGACGAGTTGCCTGGGCGAGATGGTTGGTCGGTTGGCTGCCGCTCTGCGCGTGGCTGGCGCTGGTGTTCTACATGGCCGTCATCGATGTCCCGCTCACGCTCCCCGTAACCATCTGCCTGGTCGACCTGTTGTGCGGGACACTATGTGTCGCCGCCGCGGTCGCCTTGGTGGGTCGACCGAGACGCGAAGTGCGGCTGGCCCTGATGAAGTGCGGAGCCGCCGCCGGCGGCGCGCTGATCACCGTCGCCGCGATCGAAGTTGCGGCGGCCGTCATGGGGTGGTCGTCGCATGGCGAGTGGGATGTCAATCCACCGAATCTGAATGTCAGGTTTCAGACGGCCGATTTCGACACCACCGTGATCACGAACGCGCAGGGCCTGCGCGAACCCGAGCTGATCTCACCTCGCGCGGCAACGGGCGCGAGGCGGATCGTCATCATCGGCGATTCGATGACATTCGGCTGGGGCGTGGCCGCCGCCGAGTCGTACCCGCAAGTCACAGCTCAACTGCTGCGAGCTCAGCGGGACGAGCAACTGGCGCCTGTCGAGATCGTCAACATGGGCCGCCCGGGCGCGAATCCAAACGACTACCTGCGGTTTCTCAACCGCGCGGTGGCGGATTTGTCCCCCGACATCGTGGTCATCGGTTTCTTAGTTGGCAACGACTGCCCCGTCAGCGCCCCGGCCGATCTTCACTCGGACGAGGACGTGCAGCGAGAGTTCGCTCGATACTTGGATGAGGCGACCGCCGGCCGTTCCGAAAACATCGCCCTCCAGTCATTTCTCGCTCGACTCGTCTACACCCGGTTGTTGCCGGCGATGCGACGCGCCGCGAACGGCCGCGACGAAGGTCGGCGAGGCGCCATTTTCGGCGAAGCCAACCCACTCGGGCCAGCGCTGCTGCAACGGGACTTGGCTGCGGCCGACAGCAACGCCCGGGAACAACACCAAAGACTGTTGCGGAGCGGTTGGGTCGACAAGGGGCTCGAGTGGCGAATCAACCCGTGGCTCGTGCACTCCGCCATGTTGCACGCCGACGGACCCGCTGAGTCGCTCGCCACCGGCCCGGCGGACCGCACGGCGATCGAACATGAATGGCGACTCTGCGCCAAGCTGTTCCGCGAGATGAAAAGAGTCGCCGAAGAGAGCGACGCCGAGTTGATCGTATTGGCAATCCCTCATGCGCACGCCGTTTCCAATCGGTGGGTCACATTCCTCGGGCAACTCGGTTGCCAAATCAATGATCAAATGACGAGTTCAACCGTAATCAATGATTGGATCCGGGAGATGGGCTCACAGCAGAACCTTGTTGTCGTCGATCCCTTGAGTCAGTTTCGCGAGTTGGACGCCGCCGGCGATGACCTCTACTTTCAAACCGACGACCACATGACGCCCCGCGGACATCAGTTGCTCGCCAAGACGCTGGCCCCCGTTCTCGCAGAGTATCTCAAGACCGCGCCGGCTGGAGATACACCGTGACCAAACCGACGCTCACCGTGGTGATGCCGAATTACAACCACGCCAAGTACCTGCCGAGGTCGCTGGACGCCGTGCTGCGACAAACGCGCCCGCCGGATGAATTCCTGGTGCTCGATGACGCGTCCACGGACAACAGCGTCGAGATCCTGGAGCAGTACGAGCAGCAGCACTCGGTGATGCGAGTCCTGCGCAACGAGACCAATCAGGGCGTCAACGTCGCCAACAACCGGCTCTTCGCCGAAGCGACCGGCGACTATCTTCACGCAGCAGCGGCGGACGACAATTGGCCGCCGAGCTTTTACGAGTCGGCGATGGGCATGGCTCAATCGCACCCGCAAGCGGGACTCATCTTTGGCAAGATGGAGATCTGCGATCAACACGGCGACTTGCTTTCCACGGTCGCCGTGTCGGCGTGGCGCGAACCGCTCTTCGCGGACCCGGCCCGATACCTGGCGGAGTACCTCGACGCCGAACTGGCGACACACGCCGCGACCGTCTCCACGATCTTTCGTCGAGACGCGTTCATGTCCGTCGGGGGATACCGCTCCGACTTGGGCTCCTGGGCCGACTCGTTCGCCGCCCGCGCGGTGGGGCTGCGACACGGCGCCTGCTATCTCCCCGACTTGTGCGGCCGCATGACTCGCGTCGTCGGCAGTCACAGCGACCAAAGCAACCAGCAACCAGCTAAACAGATCGAGATGATCGCTCGGGCGGCGCGGATGATGCGTTCCGACGAATTCCGCGACACGTTTCCGGCCGAGCACGTGGCCCGCTGGCGGCGCGAGTTTCGGCGACTCACCATCTGGAACTACTGGTTAGGTAGCGACGCCGAGCGCTCGCCGTCGTTCCTGATTCGCAACTTGCGGCGGCTGCCCCGCACATGGCGAGCATTGGCGTTGTATTGTTTTCACAAGAGCTAGCCCCCTCGGTCACCGCGCACACCGCCATTCATGCACGATCGCCCCACTGGATTCCGCCGGCTGATGCACCGCCTGGAAATGGATCGAGCCGTCACGCTGGCCGTCCTGCTGCGCGGCTGGCAGTTCCTCGGCGGAGCGGTCAGCGCGCTGCTGATCACGGCGTTTTTGAGCATCGATGAGCAGGGGTACTACTATGCATTCGCCAGCGCCCTGACCGTGCAGACGTTTTTCGAACTCGGCTTTACAATCGTCATTACGAATACGGCCAGCCACGAGTGGTCGCGACTCCGCCTGGACGACAACGGTTGCATCACCGGGGAGGCCGAATCGCTTAGCCGGCTCGTCAGTCTCGGCCGACTCGTCTTCGTTTGGTACGCCGTCGCGGCGATTCTGTTTCTCGTCGCCGCCGGCCTCGGTGGGTATTTCTACCTGCTGGCTCGCGAGGATCTCGGAATCGCCTGGCACGGCCCGTGGCTGGCCGTCGTCGGACTGACGGCGTTGTTGCTCTGGGCGCTGCCGTTCAACGCCCTTTTAGAGGGATGCAATCAGGTGGCCACCGTCAATGGCTACCGATTGGCGCAGGCGATCACGGCCAACGCGGCCGTCTGGATTCTGCTCGTTGGGGGCGGTGGGCTGTGGGCGTTGGTCGGAGCCGCTGGAGCCCGCCTGCTGGTCGACCTCGCGTTGATCTGCCATCGTTATCGAGCTTTCTTTGAGCCGTTTCGGCGGCCGCCGGTGAGCGGCGTGATCGATTGGCGCCGCGACCTCTGGCCGATGCAGTGGCGGCTGGCGATCAGTTCGGCGTTTCACTTTTTCACGGCGAGCCTGATCGTGCTCGTGATCTTCCACTATCACGGCCCCGCGGCGGGCGGCCGGATGGGGATGACGTGGGTGCTGATCGGCGCGCTCCAAGCGGCGGCGTTGGCTTGGGTGCAAACCCGCGTGCCGCGAATGGGAATGCTGATCGCCGAAAGTAAATACGATGATCTCGACCGCCTCTTCCGCCGGCAGACGTCTCTATCTGTCGGCGTCGTGGCCGTGGGCGGATCGGCGATCTGGTTGGCCGTGTACGCCGTCGACAGAATGGGCTTGAGCATTGCGGGACGTTTGCTACCGCCAACCGCGACGGGCGTCTACTTGCTCGCCATCCTGGCGTATCAGATTCCGCAATGCATGTCGTTCTACATTCGCGCTCACAAACGCGACACGTTGCTGGGTGCGAGTGTGGCGACGAGTATCGGCGTTGGTTTGACGGCTTGGTGGTTCGGGTCGCAGTACGGGCCTCTCCAAGCCGGCCTCGGTTACCTCACCGTAATCCTCTGCGTGACGCTGCCCTGGCACGTCTTTCTCTGGCGTCGCTGCAAGGCGAACCACTTCGCTTAGAGTGTTGGGCTCGAGCGTGGCCGAGTTACTTTGAGTCCGACTGTTTAGCCAGAGCGCGGATGGCGGCTGCCATCTCGCGGGCGGCCAATTGGTGGCCCGCGTGATTCCAGTGCCCGACGCCGCGGGCGTTGTTTTCGAAACCGTGCAGGAACTCGCCGGTCCGCGCGGCTTCCGCCACGAATACGGGTCCGAGTTGCAGTAGCGGGATCTGCTGATCGTCGGCCAGCGCTTGCAGACGTCGCTCGAAATAGCCGAAGTCGGCGGCTCCGATCCGCTGCAATCGCTCATCTCGAACTGTCTCGAGCGGGTGAGCCTGGATGTCCGTACTCAGTGTGACGAGCAGAAAGTCGGCGGGTAGTTGTCGAGTCTCTCGATTGACTTGCTCGATCAGTTCCTCCGTCACTCGCCATGCCGCAGTCCACTGCGGCGACGCCGGTTCAACGTACGCGATATCGTCCACCGTCGGCCCTTCCGCGGCAGGCGCGACGGCTGCCCGCTTCCTTGAGTCCCTCATCTCGAGCAACAGTTGCACCAGTCGCGAACTGTTGATCAGCGCGACTTTCCAATGGGTCGTCGTCTGTTGCGATTTGATGAAATCGGGGTCCTGCTGGAACGAGTTGTCGAGGACCAGCTGTTCACCGTCCCAACGAAAGAACGGCTTCACGCGATAGTTCGCCAACTCGGGCGAGTTGTCGGAGATGTCGTTGCCGGCAAAGAACGCCAACACGACCAGGTCCGGTTGATAACGCCGCGCATGGTGGCGCAGGGTGAGTAGCTGTTGGGCGGTGCCGTATCCTGACACGCCAAACGACAGCACCTCGACGCGCTTGCCGTCGACCAACGGGGCTCCGCTGTTGAGCAGGTCGTCGAGCAACGCGCAGACTGAGTCGCCGCGGTCAACTTGTAGAGCTTCAATAAACGAATCACCGAGCACGGCGATGCGAAATACATCGTCTGGCTTTTGCTCCGCGCGTTCGAGGTCGCGGAAACCGGCGCTGTTGATCCGAAAGGAAGCCCGTCCCTCTTTGGTCCAGACGCCCGTCATGCCCGGTTTCAAGCGCGCGCCGGTATGTTGGTCGGGAATCGCCATCCGGGGGAAAGAGGGCCCGACAAATCTCAACAGCACTTCGGCGACGCCCAAACCGACAAAGGCGCCAACGGTCAACAGCGCGAGCTTGGGCAGCGCGCCGCGAAAGCGACGGCCGCGTCCGACAGCGGACTCCTGCGCATCCATTTTAGAACAACGTGTAGATGAACGGCGCGGCCCCAGTGCCGCCAAACATGACAGCGATGCCAAGCAGCAACAGCACCAGGATGATCGGGATCAGCCACCACTTTTTGTTGTGCAACAAAAAGTCGACGAACTCGGCGACGACGCCCATTTGCTCTTGCTCGGCCTCGCGCTCAAAGTCGCTCTTCGTCTTCTTTGGTTTGTCCGCCATCCACCTAACCGTCGCTAGAACTGTCGGAAATATCTCTTTGGGTCATCGTCGTCGCTGCGCTTCGCCCAATACGACTCGGCTTGGCTGTCCCATTTGCGTTCCATCGGATCGTAACCGACCACTCGCATGATGAGTCCAATCGGGGTCATCACCAGATAGTAGATTATCGCCAGAAGCACGTGAGAAACCACCCAACCAATCGGAAAGGCCGCGTAGCTCATCCCCACGTAGGTCCACCTCAAGATGGGGCGGTGAACGGCTCCGGCGACGGGGACCGCGACCGCGGCGATCCACAGCGTCATGGCCAGCGAGTCGGCTCCCGCGAACGACCACCGCACCAGCCCCCACCCGCTCAGGAAGATCAGCCAGAGGCCGGCGAAGATCGCCAGTTGCTTGGGCGGCGGATCTCGATTGATGCGAATCAGGGCCATGGTTTCCTCGGCGTCGGTCGCGGCGGCTAGTCGAGTTGGAATTCCGCCAGATACTGGTCAACCTCGTGCTGCTCGGCGTTGGGCTGCCGTTCTTTGAGCACGACGAAGTTCTCCAACACGAGCACATCCATGTTTGTCGCCATGAAGCAGCGATAGGCGTGCTCGGCGGAGCAAACGATCGGTTCGCCGCGAACGTTGAAGCTGGTGTTGATCAATACGGGGCAGCCGGTGCGAGCTTCAAAGGACTTCATCAACTGGTAGAAACGCCCGTGCCGCTCCGCATCCACCGTCTGGACACGCGCCGAATGATCGACGTGAGTGATGGCGGGTATCTCGGAGCGGATCGTCTTGAGTTTGTCCAATCCGCTGACCGACCGGTCGTAGTCGAGCAGCTTGTCATCGGCGACGGGCGCGACGAGCAACATGTACGGACTGTCCTCGTTGTCGCGCATCTCGAAGTACTCGCTGACTCGCTCGCGCAGAACAACCGGCGCGAAGGGTCGAAACGATTCGCGGAACTTGATTTTCAGGTTCATGACGGACTGCATTTTTGGGCTCCGCGCGTCGCCCAAAATGCTTCTGGTCCCCAGCGCGCGGGGACCGAACTCCATCCTCCCCTGCAACCAGCCGACGACGTTTTCCGTAGCCAGCAACTCGGCAACGCGTTCGCACAGTTCGGCGTCGTCCGAAAACTCGGAGTAGACGACTTCGTTCTGATCGAGGAAGTCGCGGATTTCATCCGCCGAGAACGAGGGGCCCAGCTGTGAGCCGCGTTGCGCGTCGGGCGACTCGACCGCCCGCTCGTTTCCCAGCAGTTGATGCCAAACGAACAGGGCCGATCCGAGTGCTCCCCCCGCGTCACCGGCCGCGGGCTGAATCCAGACATTCTCGAACGGTCCGTCCCGCAAGATGCGGCCGTTGCCGACGCAGTTCAACGCCACGCCGCCCGCCAAGCAGAGGTTCTGTTGCCCGGTCAACCGGTGCACGTGCTGTGCGCTGCGGAGCATGACTTCTTCGGTGACCACTTGTATCGAAGCGGCGATGTCCATGTCGCGTTGCGACAAAGGCGACTCAGGGCGCCGCGGCGGACCGCCCAGCAGCCGATGCAGCTTCGCCGACGTCATCGTCAAACCTTGGCAGTAGTTGAAGTACGACATATCCAGACGAAACGAACCGTCGTCCTTCAAGTCCAACAGGTGCTCCAACATGAGATCGACGTACGTGGGCTCACCGTAAGGAGCCAGTCCCATCAACTTGTACTCGCCGGAGTTGACGCGGAACCCGCAGTAATAGGTGAATGCCGAATAGAGCAGGCCGATGGAGTGTGGGAACTTCATCTCGTGAGTGAGCTGCATCTTGTTGCCGGAGCCGACGCCGAAGCTGGCCGTCGCCCACTCGCCGACGCCATCGAGCGTGAGAATAGCCGCCTCCTCAAAAGGCGACGGGAAGAACGCGCTGGCGGCGTGCGACTCGTGGTGCTCGGTAAACACGAACCGCTTCTTGTATTGCTTGCCGAGTCCGCTGGACATCTCTCGCGGCAGGTGCAACTTCTGGTGAATCCACAACGGCATCGCCTTGAGAAAGGACTGAAACCCAATCGGGCAATAGGCCAAATACGTCTCCAACAGCCGTTCGAACTTCAGGAACGGCTTGTCGTAGAAGGCGACGTAATCGAGGTCGGCCGGACCGATGTCGGCCACGTTCAGGCAGTAGTCGATGGCGTTCTGGGGAAACTCGTGATCGTGCTTGCGACGTGTGAAACGCTCTTCTTGCGCGGCCGCCACGATCTCGCCGTCGACAACCAGAGCGGCGGCCGAATCGTGGTAGAAGGCCGAGATTCCGAGAATGGACGTCATGGGTTTGGAGAATCGTGAAGGTAGCGGTTCGTTTGTGCAGCGTTGTGCAGCGTTGTGCGGTGTCGCAGCAGCCGGGCGGCGGCAACCCCATTCTACTATTCGACTCAGCCAAGTATCGTCCGCTGTGCGCCGCCGACCGGAAGAAATGATGGATTGCGATCATTGTAGGGATCGCGCCGATTCTACGTCCTCTCCGCCCGCCGCGACGGAATATGGCGACCTATGTTAAGGAAAGCGCGCAGTTGTCGCATTGCGCGCGAGTTGATCCTCCATCCGTTTTGCAGGGGACGAGGCGGGCGATCCGCTTCTTCGAGTGATGCAAGTTAGTTTCCGTCGAACGCTTGTCGCATACACGCTCATCGTTGTCATTCTGGCGACCGTGGGCACGTCGTTCTACTGCATTCAAGAGAGCCGCAAGCAGTCGATTCACGTGTTCGACGAAGGCTGCAAGGCCGCCTGCCGCATCGCCGGCATGGCCGCCGCCGGCGCTCTGGATCGCGGCGATTTTGAAACGGCGCACGGGCAACTGAAGCAACTTGTCCGTCACGACACGAGCATCATTGGCGCCGGTGTCTTCTCGGCCAGCGGAGATCCAGTGGTTCCCTATGTCGGCGCCAGTCGATTCGGCCGCCGCCTCACGGACCCCGGAGCCTACTCGAGAACGAAGAACGAATTTCAGTCTCGCTACGCGGCTGAACAACTCCGCGTAACCGGGCCACTGGTCAACTCGCGCGGTGAGCTACTCGGGTTTCTCTCCGTCGACTACGCCCTGCACCAAGCGTATTCCGTGCAACACGCGATCACGGTGAAGAGCATCGAGTTGACGGCGACGTTCGTGTTCTTCAGCGCCGTGCTGGCCATCGCCCTGTCGTGGAAAGTTACTCGCCCGATCATCGCGATCACCGAGGCGGCCCGTGAAATCTCGCGCCGCAAATTTGAAGTTCGCGTCAAATCGACCCGCCAGCAGGAACTCAACACGCTCGTCACCACAATCAATGCGATGGCCGAAGAACTGGAACAGACGACCGTCTCAAAAGAGTACGTCAGCGGCATCATCGATTCGATGCACGATGGTCTGCTCGTGGCTCGCCGCGACGGAGTGGTCGAAATGGTGAATCCGGCCATGTGCCGGCTGACCGACAACGAGAGTGAGGACCTAGTCGGTCAATCGATTGGCTCGGTCCTGCAGACGCTGGCTGGAGACCCCTACGACGCGATCGACCTGCTGATCGACCAGGTGCCTGAAGGCGTCGACGCGTATCTGGTCAATCGCGACGGCGGCCGGACGGCCGTGTCGGTGTCGAGCGCGGCGATCGGTCCTGACTGCGGGATCCACGCCCGCTACGTGGTCGTGATGAAGGACATCACGGTGCGCAAGGAAACCGAATTGGCGTTGGACGCCGCGATCAAGGAAGCTCAGCTGGCGAGTCGAGTCAAGAGTGAGTTCCTCGCCAACATGTCGCACGAACTTCGCACTCCAATGAACTCCATCATCGGCTTTACAAAACGCTTGATCACCAAGCTCGGCGACTCGCTCGATGAACGCCACCTCGACGCGTTGAACACGGTCGACCGAAACGCCAAGCATCTGCTGGGGTTGATCAACGACATCCTCGACCTGTCGAAGATCGAAGCGGGTCGCATGGACTTGAAGCGAGATAGTTTTGACTTCGCGGCGGCGATTCGCGAAGTCGTTCATCAGACCGACACGCTAGCCGATGGGACGGCGATTCGGTTCGTCAGCGAGATCCCGGACGAGCCGATTGGCATTGAAGCAGACCGCATCAAGGTCGTGCAAATCGCGACCAACCTCATCTCCAACGCCATCAAGTACACCAATGAAGGCGAAGTCCGGGTGCGGGTGGTTGAAGACATCGATCGCGACGGGCGTCCTGTCGCCGTGCTCGAAGTTCAAGATACGGGAGTCGGCATCAAACCCGACGATCTGCAGCGACTGTTCCAGAAATTCTCACAACTCAATTCAGGCTCGAGTCGTCCAGTCGGCGGCACTGGCCTGGGGCTCTACATCACCGCTTCCTATATCGAAATGCACGGCGGGCGAATCAAGGTCGCCAGCGAGTACGGCGCGGGAAGCGTGTTCACGGCAATCCTGCCGCTGGTGGCCGCCGAACC
>JASMLW010000346.1 GCA_030748485.1 Pirellulaceae bacterium | reverse complement strand
CGACTCCCGGCCCAGGTCCAACACTTCGGGAACGGCGTTCTGCATCCGCTCGCTCAATTCGAGCGAGTCGATGACGCCTTGTGCGTCGGCCGTTTGGCTGAGGATTCGTTTGTTCATGCGTTGCGACAGATTCAATGACTCCCGCGCCGCGTCGGCGGTCAGCCCCGGGTTGGGCGTGAGGTTTCGAATCGCCGCTTTCTTCACCGATTGACCGTCCCAACCGAGCCGCGTGGCTTGGAACGTGCTCGGCAGAAAAGCGCTGCCGTAGTTCGCCGGTCCGCCGAACGTTCGCGTCGGCTTGATCGTGAAGAAGCCCGGCAGATTCTGATTCTCGGTTCCCAAACCGTAGAGCACCCACGACCCAAACGAAGGCCGTACGAATTGAAACGCGCCGGTGTGCAGGATGGGAATGGCGATGGGGTGGGCGCGGCTGGTGGTCTGCATGCCGTTGAGCATGCAAAGGCGGTCTGCTTGTTGCGCCAAATGCGGAAACGCCTCGGACGCCCACATCCCGCTCTCGCCGTATTGAGCGAATTTCCAGAGCGGCGCGAGCAGCTTGCCGTTTTTCAGACCTTTCTTACCGCCCTGAGCAACCAGTGCGGGCTTGTGATCAAATGATTCGAACTGCGACGGGCCGCCATTGATGAACAGGAAGATCACTCGTTTCGCTTTGGGGGCGAAGTGCGGCGCCTTGGGGGCCAGCAAGCCGGCGTCGCTGCGCTGTGGAGCCATGCCTGTCACCAGCAGTGAGCCGACACCGCAGGAGGCGGCTTGAAGCATTTGACGACGCGACACGACGGTTTGAGTTGAGTTGTCTGTCATGGCGGTTTTCTCCTGTATTCTGCTTCTGCCATTTTGTTCCGTTGGCGGCGACGCGGCGTCCGCCCGACGACGCTCACACGACGTTACGGGACATCGACGAGAAATCGAAACTCAGCGGTCGTGAACAGAGTGTGGAACCAAGCGGCCCAGGCGTCGACTTGTCGCTCCGACCCCGCCGCCTCGTTCTGTTGGATCTTTTGAACCAGCTGCAGTGCTCCCGCTCGTTCGTCCTCAGTGATGTCGCGAGCCAGCGCCCACCGCACGGCCAAGTTGGCTCGGTCGCCGTCCGCACTTGCCTGCGGCGAGGCCAGCAGCCGCCGGGCGGCGTGCTTCGCCTGCTCGGCGACGAACGGTGAATTGCGTAGATAAAGTGCTTGCGACGGCACATTGGTGACCGAGCGGCGGCCGTTGACCAAGCTGGGTGACGGAAAGTCGAACAAGTCGAACAACTCGGGCACGTAGTCGCGGACCACCGGCAAGTAGACGCTGCGATGGTTGCTCGGCGGTTGGATCTTCGAGGTCGGAATGCCGCGGACGAGTTGGTCGCCCAGACCGGTGACCGACGATCCGACCGGGCGATCCAGGGCGAGTTGACCGCTGACAGCCAGGATGGCGTCGCGAATGGCCTCGGCCTCCAGCCGCCGCGGCGTGGCTCGCCAAAACAAGCGGTTGTCCGGATCGATCTCCATGTTCGCACCGGCCGGCTCGCTGCTGAGTTGATAGGCCCGGCTGAGCATGATCGAACGAATCATGCGCTTGACCGACCAGCCGTCCGCGGTGAATTGCAGAGCCAAGGTGTCGAGCAACTGCGGATGGCTCGGCTGTTTGCCGATCAAGCCAAAGTTGTCCACGCTGGCGACCAACCCGCGGCCGAACAGATGATGCCAGATGCGATTCACCATCACCCGCGCCGTGAGCGGGTTGTCGCGGCTGGCAATCCACTCGGCCAGTTCGAGACGGCCGCTGCGGCTGGCGTCAACCTTTGGGGAATCGGGCACTTGAACGGCGGTCAGGAAGCCCCGCGGAGCCGACTCGCCCAACTCGCGGAAATTACCGCGAACGGCGACCTTGGTGTCGGCCGGTTTGGCCCGATCTCGAACAGTCATCGAGTAGTGGGGGCGAGCTGGTTTGTTCTTTTTGAGTTCGGCGAGACTTGCTTCCAATGTGCTGATTTCGCCCTTCAATGCGGCCACGCGGGCGACCGTCTCTTGTAGACCGGCGACGGCCTGTTCCAGCGTCTGCTGAGCCGCCGGGTCGGGAGCCGCGCCGTCCTCCGCGGCGGCGGTCTTCGCCTGCACTTGCTCCTCGGCCGCCGCCTTCTTCTCCGTGGCGACCTTCTCCGCCTCCGTTGCCTTCTTCAACTCGCCGCGTTTGGCGGCCAGTTGCTTATCGGCTTCTTTGCTCTTCTTGTCATGGTCCTCCGTCGCGGCGTGCGCAGCGGCCGCATCCGGGCCGACGGGCAGCAACTCGGTGGGATTGTTGCTGTACTTCTGCTTGATCGTTCCGTACAGCGGCTCGGTGCTGAGAAAAATGCCGGCCAGCGCGTAGTAGTCCTTGGTCGGTATCGGGTCGAACTTGTGGTCGTGGCAGCGAGCGCACGAGACGGTCATCGCCAGCGTCGCGCGAAACACCGTGTTGATCTGGTCGTCGACGACGTCCATGCGGAACTCCGTGCCGCCCGAGTTGTGGCGCTTGGGACCAAACGCCAGGATACTCGGCGCCACTCGACGAGCTTCGATGGCCGCCGGCGAATCACCCTCGCCCACCGGCATCAAATCTCCGGCGATCTGCTCACGTAGAAACACGTCGTAAGGCTTGTCTTGATTCAACGCATCGATCACATAGTCGCGGTACGGCCAGGCGTGGGGATATGTGAAGTTGAATTCCATGCCGCTCGACTCGGCGTACCGTACGACGTCCAACCAATGGCGTCCCCAGCGTTCGCCGAACCGCGGGGATTCGAGCAACCTATCGATCAGAGCGCCTAGCGCTTCGGGTGAATCGTCGGCGACAAACTGCTCGACTTCCGCAGTTGTGGGCGGCAACCCGACTAAGTCGAAGAAGACTCGCCGAACCAACGTTCGCCGGTTGGCGTCGGCGACCGGTTTCAGGCCCTTGGCCTCCAGGCGAGCCAATACGAAATAGTCGATCCTGCTGCGCGGCCAGGCGGATTGCTCGACCGGCGGGTTCTCGACCGCCACGGGCGATTGGAACGACCAGTGTTGTTGGGCGGCGGCGAGACGTTTTTCCTTCGCCGTCATCCCGGCCGTCGCGCGCGAGTCGGGCGCGCCGAGACGAATCCACTCCGCAAACGCCGTGACGAGTTTGGCGTCTAGCTTGTGTTTGGGCGGCATCGCCGAAACATCCTCTTCGTGGCGAAGCATCCGCATCACCGAGCTCTCACCGGCGTCGTGAGCGATCAGAATCGGGCCCGAGTCGCCGCCGCGCCGCAGCCCGGCCGGAGAATCTAATTCCAACCCGCCGCCAATCTCTTTGGAGTCCTTGGAATGGCATTTGAAACAGTGTTTGACCAGCGCCGGTTTGATCTGCTTGTCGAACAATGCGACGCCCTTGGCGTCGGGGGCACCGGTCGCCGGTTCCTCACCCCGAGCGACCGCCACTGTCATCGACAACGTCGCCAGCAGCGTCAAGTGAGAGATTGACCGGTGGCTCATGATTCTCCTCCGTCAGCCAAGTTCGCAAACCCAATTCACCGCGCATGGGTCGGCGGCGGAGCGAGCTTAGGCGCTTTCTCAAAAAGGCCGCTCGTCGGCGAGCGGGAAAGTTGAGTGGGCGTTAAAGGGGGGAATAGGGGGTGGGATGAGTATTGAGATATTTAGACCTCGAGGTCCACAATATCGGCGCGGCAGTCGGATGTCAACCGTAGTGTTCGTTGCCCTGCGCTTCCGTGAAACGCTCGTTTGCTTTGTGCCCGTTTCCTTTGTGCCATCGTGTCTTCGTGTGAGACCTCTTTAAGAAGAACCACACAATGGCACGGAGGCACAAAGATCGCGGATTCAGGGTCGGCGCTCCGCCTTAAAACTGCGTATCTTCGATTCTTCAAGCCTACTGCTGATCTCGGTAAAGTTCTTCGTAAACTTCACGGCAGATGCGCGACTCCTCTTCGCTCAA
>JASMLW010000345.1 GCA_030748485.1 Pirellulaceae bacterium | reverse complement strand
GTCGCCTAGCTGCTCGTAAATGAAGGCGGCGTTGTCCTCGCCGTATTTCGCCACGAGGTCTCCGTAGCTCAAGTCCATACCGCTTCTTTGTTGAATCGACAGTTGCCGCAATTCCCCTCGATCGTTGCGCTCAATCCACCCGGTCGTCTTGAAGTAAACACCTGGGTGAGCGTTGAAGTAGTTGAGATAGCGCTGCCGGTCGCCCAGAAACAACGTGATGCAATCGTGGGCGCGCGGCACGACGAGTGGGATCGAATGGGCTTGCAACCCGACCAGCCCGTTGCTGCAGATTCCATAGCCGAAGAGGACCGCGTCGTAGCCTGTTTCTTCGACTTGCTGCAGTGCGGCTCGCAGGCGCGCACGCATTCCCGTCGCGCCAAGGTCGTGTAGCCCCTTTGGCAAAAACTCAAGATCCACCACGTTGCGCGAACGAGCAACGGCTGTGCACACCTCACGATAAAAAATCTCGCAGCTAATCAGCTTCAAACGCACGAACGACTCCTTCAGCGTCTGGGAATGCACCGGCGAGACCACGCCAGTGCGAGCGCCGATTAGTTTGGCCGCCAAGCCCGAGCGGTTCGAATTGTTGCATTGTGTGTCAATTAGGCGATAATCACAACAGAGTTTATTTAGTATTGTCCGCGCAGCACGTTTCGCGCCCCGTGCGGCGTTGTCGATCGGTGTGCAGTGGAGCGGAAATGCCTGTCGTACGTCGGCTATCGCGCAGAGGATCACCCGTTCGGCAATCTCCGTTGTTATTGTTGTTCGGGGTGTTGGTTGTCAGCGTCTCGCCAATCGCCCAAGCCCGATCATTCGCGCGTGTCGGCCGCTAAAACGATCCATGCCATAATCACTGGATCGCAGTCGTACTTGGAGACGAAGCGATGGTAAAGCAAATCACGCGACGGCGTATGATTCTTGACACATCGTTGGCTGGGGCGGGCGTTTGGCTCGCCAGCGACGCCCGTTTACAGGCCAGCACATCGCCAAATGAGAAGCTCAACATTGCGCTCGTCGGCGCCGGCGGTCGGGGGGCGGCAAACCTGGCGGCCGTCGCGAGTGAGAGGATCGTTGCACTCTGCGATGTCGACGGCCGTCGTGCGGCTTCGACGTATGAGCGATTTGGTGGCGTCCCAAAATACCACGACTTCCGCAAGATGCTCGATGAGATGGACAAGCAGATCGACGCGGTCGTTGTCAGCGCGCCGAATCACATTCATGCTCCGGCCGCCGCCAAGGCGATGAGGATGGGCAAACACTGTTACTGTGAAAAGCCGCTCAGCCACTCCGTTCACGAGGCCCGAACGCTCGCCCAAATCGCCGCTGACAAGAAGGTGGCCACGCAGATGGGGACGCAGATTCACGCCAGCAGCAACTACCGCCGTGTGGTTGAACTGATTCAGTCGGGTGCAATCGGCCCTGTTCGTGAGGTTCATATCCGGCTTGCCGGTGGCGGAGCAGCCGGAGATCGTCCGCGCGAGACAAAGTCCGTTCCGGGCGAGTTGAGGTGGGATCTCTGGCTCGGGCCCGCCCCGTATCGGCCTTACCATCCGTGCTATGTGCCGCACGACTGGCATTACTGGTGGGATTTTGGCGGCGGCGCATTGGGAAACATGGGCTGCCATTACTTGGACCTCGCCTTTTGGGCGCTCGACCTGCGTTATCCCACGGCGATCGAGGCCGAAGGGCCGAGGGCGCATTCCGAAAGCACGCCTCGCCCGCTCACGGTTCAATGGGAGTTCCCCACTCGCAACGAGTTGCCGCCGGTCAAGCTCAGCTGGAACCACGGGAGGAAGCGACCGCCGTTTTGGGAGACACACGAATTGCCGGACTGGGCGTGGGGCGTGTTTGTCGGTTCGAAAGGAATGTTGTTGGCCAACTACTCCGACCACGCACTGTGGCCCGAGTCACAGTTCGCCGACTTCAAACGCCCGGAACCAACGATCGCCGAATCGATCGGCCATCATCAAGAGTGGATCCTCGCCTGTAAGACGGGCAGGAAGACGACTTGCAATTTTGACTACGCTGGCGGCGTGAGCGAGACGGTCCTACTGGGCAACGTCGCTTATCGTTGTGGAAAGAGAATTGAGTGGGACCCAGTGAACTTGAAGATCCCAAACGCGCCGGAAGCGGAGCAGTTCCTCCGCCGCGACTACCGAAAAGGCTGGACGTTGTAAGTAGGAGCAAGACCGCCCAGCGATTGTCGACTCGCTTCTCCAGACCCAACACAAAGATCCATGCCGGACTTCGCTAACTTGAGAAAAGCGCTGCTGTGCCAGGCCGAGCCGACGCGAGTTCCGCCGTTTGAGCTCTCCGTAGACGAGGACATCAAGCGGCAATACCTTGGCAAACCAGCGGACAGTTTGGAGGCGGAAGCCGAATTTTTCATGAAAGCGGGTTACGACTTCGCGCCGCTTACCATCGGCATCCGACAGACCACTCGCGGCGAAGAGACCGGTCTGATGGGCGCCAAGCCGGTTCAAACCAACCTATTGAGACCGGCCCAGGCCCAATACAATCCCTTCGAAGAAGGCCTTGGTACGCGGATGTGGGCCGAAGAAGGTAAGGGGATCATCCAAGACGACGCTTCGTTGGAAAACTACGACTGGCCTGATCCTGACAGCTTCAACTACGCCTTGGTCCAACGTCTTGGCGATCTGCTGCCGGCCGAAGCCAAGGTCATCGTCAACGTCGGCGCCATTTTCACCGCGTCATGGATGTTCATGGGCTTGGAGTCCTTTTGCATCGCGTTGGCCGAAGGCTCCGAGATCGCACTGCGGCTAATCCGAAAGGTCGGCGAGATTCAAACAGGCGTCGTGACGAACCTATTGCAGTTCGACCGGGTGGGCGCCGTTTGCATGCCGGACGACCTCGGATACACGACTGGGTTCATGGTCAATCCCAAAGTCCTTCGAGAGCACGTGTTTCCTTGGAATAAGCGAATTGGCGAATTGGTGCGCGCACGAGGCCTGCCTTATATCTACCACTCCGATGGTCGCGTTTACGATGTGATCGACGACTTGATCGAGTGCGGTTTCCACGCATTACATCCGTGCGAAAGGGCGTCTACGGACATCGACAGAGTAAAGCGAGAGTACGCAGGTCGACTCTGCTTGTGCGGCAACATCGATCTCGACTCAACGCTCACTCTGGGAACGCCAGATGACGTTGAGGAGGAAGTAAAAACACGTATCCGCACAATTGGGCCCGGCGGTGGATACTGTTGCGGCTCGTCAAATTCCGTTCCGGAGTACGTTCCAATTGACAACTTCCGGGCAATGATCGCCGCCGTGGCCAAATACGGAACGTATCCGATACGCGTCTGAACTCTTGGGGCCCGACACACTAATCTCGCCGCCATGACATCATCACGACAACGCGGGCCGGATCAGCGTTTGATTTCGTAGTAGTAGGCTCGGTAGCGTCCATCAATTGTAAATCGGCCGTCGGACGCGATCGGCACACTTGCGCTCATCGGAAGTCCGTATCCGTCGAGCGGCCGAACGCTTGTCGGCGCGGAGCCGGATAGAAGTAAAGTCGCTTCGACAGGTTCCAGCAGGAGCGGCGGACCGCCAACGTTGATCAGCTTCGACCAGTCCGAGTTGAATTCCGACCCAGTTTGCTTGTCTCGAGCCATTGCAGTAATCAGGATGTGCCTCGAGTCCGCCAGCGGCGCGTTGTCCAACGGAGTAAAGATGAGCGACACGAACGGCGTCTTGATCTCGGCTCTTACGCTGGGCAACGCGATCGGCTCGCTTCCCGTAAACCCGATCACGCCCTGGGTCTTTTCAGAGCGGACCTCGACGCGTCGATCGCCGTACCGCCAAAGCAATTCGCTGGTGTTCGACTGCAACGACTGTGCCGCCTTGTCATGAAACGGAGTCAAATCCAACGTCTTGGTTCGCGGCTGCTTGCGAAAGCCGATAGTGACCCGGCCGATCGCCAAGGTCGCCGGGGACGTCGTCAATCGCCCCTCGAGTTTCTTCGCGTCCCAACCTCCGCCGGAAAGGGCTTGGCCCAAAACATCCCTGCCCGAGAAGACATCGGACTTCCCCAATTCTCGTGCGGCGACAACCTCACCTTCCTTGATGTGCCCGTTGTAAACCGCAAAGGCCAAGGCCGGAAACTGCCCGATGTAGTGCGGCGTCTCGGTAACGTACTTGCGAAGCGAGGGCCAGCCGTCACCCATACGAGGCGAGTTGTTGGCGAAGTGATAGACGGCGTCCCATCCCTGCAGCCCCATGCCATAAAACGCATAAAGCGGCGCGGCCTCCGCTTTGTAGGGCGACGGCGGCAGCATGCTCCACTCGCTGACGGCAAACGGTTTTTTATCCAATTGAAAGAGCCCGAGACTCAGTAGGCCGCGGCCAGGTTGGCCCAGATGCGTTTTCGTCACGACATCGCCTTCGGTGATGACATGACCACCGGAGCCTCCGCCAAAGTAATTGTGTCGGTCGATCATTCCGCCAGCGGAATCCGCGACCAGATTCGCCATGCTGGCCGCTGGGCCACCGGATTTCCAGGCGGTCGTAACTGTGACGCCTTGAAAACCGAGTTGACGCACCTCGCGCTCGCGGCGAGTGTAGTAGTCTCGCTGCAGTTTGGTGAGAAACGCGATGTAGTCGCCCGCGCGACGCTCCTGTCCCCGGAACTCATGCAACGGGCCTTCACCGCTCCAGTGGAAAGCGCCCATCAGGCCAAGTTCTCCCGCTTCCCATTTATCATCCCGATCCCAGCGGTTCTTCCAGGCGCGAGCAACACCCGCCTTTGTCTGGTACTTCGCCTTGACGAATTCGAAAAACGCACGGCGAGTCTTTCTTGCGAATAGCGGATATTCACCGCCTCGCAGACCATTGAGCGTGTGAAAGAATAGATTGCTCTCGTTCTGAAATTCGAGCACGGCGAGCGCCGAGTCGTTCTTATACTGCAAGCCTGTGTACGGGTTCTTATGGTTTAGCAGTTTGTCAAAGTATCGCAGGGCGATGTCCTGAAGGCCGCGATCGAGGTTGATGAAGTCGTTGACAACAATCGCTTCACGCCTGCCGTCGCGCCGCTTGTCGGCCTCATCCAACTCGGCGAAAAGATCTGGATCATATCCATCGTGCCTCTGCAAAAACGCTCCGTGATGCGGATAGATCACTGACCATGTTGTGTAAAGGCCCTGCTCCTTCAACGCGGCAAACCAGCGATCGTAATGATCCATGCGCCGCGGATCGAATTGGCCGTTGCGATCGAGCAGGCCGACTGCATCAATCACCGTGTGTTGTCGAACTAGGTTGATTCCGTGTTTGCGATACCAACGGGCGGCGTGTTGCATCTGTCCGGGAGGCGTCCCGCTCGGCGAGGCGTTGATGGCCCAAAACTTGCTGGGCTGAGTGGCCTTCTCGAACCGCAACTTGTCGGCGTCCGCCTTGAGAAAACCGTATCGGCCCGCAGGCGCCTCAATAAGGCGGCTGATGTCGATCACCGACTCCGGCGAAAGCGGATCATCATCCAAGACGACGGGAAACCAATCGCTTGGACCTGCAGGCGACGACTTCGCCGATGGTTTCCGCGCTCCGGAAGGCGACCAACGGTCGGTGGTCAAGCACAAACAATCGATCGCGCCATGATTCTGTGGGCCGGAGTCCATGCGAAATTCAAGTCGGTGCTTACCCGACTCAATCCTCACCACGCCCACCAGCACCCAAGCGATGAAACGCAGGTCCGGCTTGTTATCGCGAGCAATGTTCATGGCGCCGCGCGTATTCCGATCCATCGCGATCTTTCGCCATTGACTCCCGTCGAGTCGATAAGCGAGCGACGATTTCACGTGATTGGCGCGGATCCAGAACTTGTAGTCGCCCGTCTTCACGACGTTGAAGTCATAAGCGGCGGATCCCGGCTTGTTCGCGTCGAAGTGCGACAGCCAATCGTTGCCGGACAGCACGTCCTTCTTCACGCCGTCATACCAGCCGTGTCGCGTGACTTGTTTGCTCTGCGCGCTTTCGCCCTCGATCCAGATCGAATCCGCCAGGCAAGCCGGGACCCACGACGCAACGAGGAGTCCGCAAAGGGACAGCGAGAGTATTCTCATCGTTTCCACTTGTGGCGTTGAGGATGCGGGAGTTTTCTCGGTCGATTCCAGCGACCGACGGGAGCGGACGACGTCGAACCGAGCGGCAGCTCGCTTTGTGTGTGGCACTGCCACTTCTGCGCTTGGCCTAGTGTTTCTCCATGACGGGCCCGGTTCGCAAGGTGCGAGTCGCAGGCTTGGCGTGAGTCGCCTCCGCGGTCGGGCATTTGAAGGACTCGGTCAACGCCCTTCACATTTTGAATGCTCCGATTTCCAGCCCGATGGCCCGAGCGTTGTCGATGATAGTAGACACAAATCACAGTGTGTTGGCTACGAAATAGCCGACCGAAATAGCCGACCGTTACAGCGCATCGGGGGATATGCGACCCGCCGATCGCCCCAAGTCCCTGCCATCAAACGCTCTCGGCTTGCTTCAGCGCGACATAAAGAGTACAACAAGAGTTTAGTTTAACGAGTTTGATTTCGCGAGACGCGCGCCTCGCGGAGAAGTTGCCGCGGAGAAGTTGCCGCGGAGAATGATGGACTGAAGCGACGGGCCAAGAGGATGGAGCTGTCGCAGCCATGCCGATCAACCGCTGCCGAGGAGACTAGTGATGACGGGCTTCCCACGATCCAAAGTGTTGTCACATAGGAGCGTGCTGGTCGCGATTGCGGCGGCCGCATTGATCCCGGGGCGTCTCGCGCCGGGTCAGGAAGACGAGGCAGGCTCTGGATCCACAGGCTACCATTCGCCGTTCGGAGTTGTCGCCGCACCGGATGGTGAAACCGTTTATGCGACCGATCGAACTGCGGGGAGTCTCGCGATTCTCGACGCGCGGGATATGACAAAACGCCAACAGATTGCCTTGCGCGGCAAACCGCAAGGGCTTGCGTTGTCGGCGAACGGCCAGACTCTTTACGTTGCGGAACATGGAGCGGGCAGCGTCGCGGTCATCGATGCGACGCGACGGAAGCTCGTCACTCGTATTCCGGTCGGCAAATGGCCCACCGCGCTGGCCACCGCGAGCAAGGCGAAGCGACTGTACGTTTGCAATCAGGACAGTCATACCGTCTCCGTGGTTGACCTGGCCCGGACGCCGGCCAAGGAGATCAGGCGAGTTCCGGTTGTTCGCGAGCCGAGTTGCGTGGCGGTGGCGCCCGACGAGAATCGAATTGTCGTCTCCAACCTGCTGGCCTTTGGATTGGGAACGGACCCGACGTTGTCGGCGGAGGTGAGTATTATCAACGCCGCCAGCCTGGAAACGGCGGCGACGGTCAAGTTGCCGCCCGGTTCAACGATGGTCCAAGGACTGTGCATTAGTCCGAACGGAAAGTGGGCGTACGTCGTCCACGGTCTAGGCCGATTCAATCTACCCATTACACAACTCGAACGAGGTTGGGTGAACACATTTGCCTTGAGTGTCATTAATATCGCCAACGGCTCCCGTCTGGCCACGATGCTGCTGGATGATCTGACGCAAGGCGCCGCCGACCCGCACAGCGTCGTTTGTTCAAAAGACGGTAGACGCTTGTGGATCAGTCATGCTGGCGTTCACGAAGTCTCTTTCATCGAGATCGGGCTCGTCCACGAATTGTTGAACGGCAAGGTGCCCCAGCAACTAGCGTCACTGCAAGACGGATCTCAAGCGAATATCTGGGTGCAGATTCAGCAGGACCGCGGAAAGATCGCGGAGCTCGAGAATGATCTGACGGCCCTGTATATAGCCGGCGCCATCCATCGAGCGCGATCCGGCGGAACATCTCCCCGCGGATTGGCGCTGTCGCCCGACGGCCAGAAGTTATTTGTGGCCAATCACTATTCGGGCTCCGTTGCCGTGCTCAACGCAACGACCGGCGCGTTGGTCAACCGCATTTCGCTCGGGACGCAGCAGGCGCCAAACGCCGTGCGGCGAGGCGAGATCATCTTTCACGACGCGACACACGCCTTTCAACGCTGGCACAGTTGTGCGTCTTGCCACGCCAATGAGGGTCGCGTCGACGGTTTGCGCTGGGATTTTCTGGGTGACGGAATTGGAAACGCAAAGGACACGATGAGCCTTGTCTTTCTCCACAAAACCGAACCGCTAAACCGTCGAGCGACGACGGCGACCGCGCGCGACTGCGCAAGGGCCGGTTTGGAATCGACGAACATGATCGTGCCGACCGAGATGGAAGTGGACGACCTGTTCGCTTACCTGACGTCACTGCGCCCCGCGCCCAGCCCGCACCTAACATCGGACGGCAAGCTGACCGAGGCCGCACGGCGAGGAAAAGGATTATTCGAGGGAAAGGCAAGTTGTATGCGGTGTCACCCGGCGCCGTACTTCACCGACAAGAAAATGCACCGAGTCGGCGTGCTCAGCGCCAACGAACCGGATGGGCGGTATGACACTCCCTCGCTGCTCGAAGCCTACCGAACGGCCCCCTACTTGCACGATGGCCGCGCCCTCACGATTAAGGATGTTCTCACGGTCCACAACAAAGAAAGAAAACACGGATCCGCGGAGAAGTTGACCGACAAGGAGATCAATGACTTGGTCGCCTACGTTCTTTCGTTGTAAGTCGCGCGGAGCGGGCTGCAACCGCCACTTGACCACGGCGCCCCTTCCCGCTTGCAATGATTGCTCGATCTTCGGCTCAAAAGAAGTAGAGGCTGCAAGCCATGAAAGCTAACATCCCCCGAAGGCCCGAAGGGGCGCGACGCTTCTGGCGTTGAGAATCGGACGTGGGGCCGGACGACCCAATCAATGTCTACGAGACGGACGAGCAATACTGGCGGTCGTTTTGGTACAAAAGCCGAGTGGAGCCAGCCGCTTCGCCCAGATGAAATCTACGGACGGGGTTTTTCCGAGTTCGCTTCGAATCCGCTCATTCGAGGTGGCGCCGCCGCGCGCTATCCAGCTGAAAACGTCACGTGTGCGAGATGCCGCAGAGCTCGACGGCCTAGCGCATGTCTCACGGGCAATTAGCCTGCATCGCGGCGTTTCTTGACGAGTTGACGCTACGCGAAAGTGAAGCGCGATCTCGATAGTCGCCTCGTCTGCATCCGCGTCAGCATCCTCGTCTGCATCCGCGTCAGCAGCTGCCTAAGCACGCTTCTTCTTGGGGAGCGTGGCTTGGATGTCCTTTGCGAGTTCGGCTACGGTCAGCCCCGACAGGGCTTGCAGGAATTCCTCTTCCAAGTTGGCTATCTTTCGTTGAATAGAACAGCGTCCCATCACGGGGCACTCATCCTCAAGCGACAAGCCGCAACGAGTCGTTTCAATCCCCACGAGCAGTTCAACGACGTCACGCACGGTGATCTTGTTCGCCGCCCGGCCGAGAGAGTAGCCGCCGGCAATGCCTCGGTGACTACGCAGTAGCTTACCGCGCGCCAGCCGCTGAACGACATTGGACAAATACGTGTCCGAAGCGTTCGGCCAGATCGTCAACAGCCATTCCGCCAACTCGGGCAGCGTTGTTAACTCCCCAGCCGGCTTTGTGGCGATGTAAGCTAGAGCATGCAAGCCGTAGCTGAAGCGTTGTGAAAAGAATTGGCCGCTTGCCACAGAGTCAATCCTTCAACAGAGAATGGTTTAAAGCCAACTATCTGACGATAGTATCCGGTATTTGCATTTTCATAATAGACAGTTTGCTTTGCGCACGTCAATCGCTCCTTACAACCGCGCCATCGCCAGTGCGTGTCACGCGGACGTGTAGCGTGCATTGGAGCGTTTCTCCGCGTGTTTGTTGACGAGTTGACGCTTCGCGATTGTGATGCGAGATCTAGAAGGACAGGAGCAACTGCCAGATGAAAGCGTTGCCGAGCGCATCCATTTCCCGCCAGGTTTTCTGACAGAGGTCTTCGTCGCCGTCGATCGCGCCGATCTCCGCTTTCTTCTTCCGCCAGGAATAGCACTCACCGGGCTGCAGGTTGTCGGTGGAGGGAGGATCCAGGAATACGCCGGGCGTGGCGTCGGCGGGCAAAGGTCGCGGACCGCCGGCCTCCAGGGCGCCAGCACTGTGCCCGCGCGAGTAGACGCCATGCTCGAGCGTCGTTTCGGTCATCACACGCATGTTCTCGACCGTAGCGTCATTTTGGACGATCGCGCTGGCGTCCATGATGTAGCCGCCCTCTCGCGCGACGTTCTGGATAAGCTCCAGGCATCGCTTTCGAACGTCATTGGGATCGCCGAGCGAAAGCAAGGTGTTGGGCACGCCGCCGCTCAAGCAGAACTTGTCGCCCAGCACGTCCCGTGTTTTGTAGATGTCGCCTTGGTCAAGATGGTACACGATGCTGCGGTCGGGCAGTTCGGCGAACGATTCCAGATGGTGGTCCCAACTTCCTTCCGCGTAAAAGAGCGTCTGAAGGCCTTCGGACCAGAGGTCCTGAATGACCGGCTTCAACGTCGCCCAGTAGACATTCTCGAAAATCTCGGGCGAAACGAACGGAACCCCGCCTCGATGCATCCAGAGGCCGACGGGTGCGTTTCTGTCCGGGTCGCCGGTCGTCTTGGCGACATACGCCAGATGCGGCGCGAGCGCCTCGCAGGCGGCAAGGACTTTTTCGGGACGCTCAAACAGGTCGTCGACGAGTCCCAAGTAACCTCGCAGTTTGTCGGCGATAATGTCCAACGGCGCTTTCAGAATTCCTGCGATGGCCGAAACGGTCCCGCACTCCCTGCGCAACCGTTCAACCTGCGGCCCGAACGCGGCGAAGTATTGCATCATCGCCATGCTGGTCTTCACCAGCGCCAAGTTGTTCTCAAACGTGCACGGTTCGCCGTCAGGTACGATCTGCACAGCGACGCGAGGCAACCACACATTGTACAAGAACCCAGTTGGGTCTTCGATTAAGGCGTCGTATTCATCCGCCTTCATGAAGGCTTCGTTTTGCGGCGGCTCGCGGTATTGGAATCCTGTATCCGGGGGAATATCGATGCCGGGAATGGCGTAGTATTTCAAGCCCATCGACTGCGCGAGTCCGGTCCAGACATAAACCATGTTGGCAACGACGGCGTCCCATTCAAAGTCCGTGGCGCATTTGCAAGCTGCGTCAAACGCGTTTTGGTAATCGTGTGTCAACTCTTGGCACGTATACCCGGCATAAACGCCTGTGAACTCCGCAACAAAGGGACGAATCGGAACACGATCCGGCATTTCGTTACGCATCGCCGTCGTATATCTGGCGAAGCGCTCCGCATACCGCGACTCCGAATTCTTTGACGAAGTTGGTTCAGCCGATGACGTCATGAAGAGTCACCCATCCCTTGTTGAGCCAGATTCAAGAATGCGAGTTTGCGTAGTCGATCAAAGCTTGAACATTCTCCAGCGGCGTGTCGCGAGGCACCTCGCAACCGGCGCCGACGATGTAACGATCACCCGCCTGGCGATGGCACTCAGCGATTGACTCCGTGACCGACTCGGCGTTCGCGTTGCGGAGGGCCCGGACCGGGTCGATGTTGCCGAGTAGGATCTGATCTGGACCCATTGCCCTCCGCGCGGCATCGACAGGCGTGAAGTAATCCAAATCAACGATCTCGCAGCCCAAACGCCCCATCCCATCGACGATCGAGCTTGTGTTGCCGCAGATGTGCAATCGGACAGCGGCTCCCATCGCGTGGATCCCATCGACGAGCTTCTTCTCGTAGGGCCAGACCAGTTTGTCGTAGAACTGCGGCCCAATCAATGACGCTGCGGCGTCGCCGACGCCGATGATGTCGGCTCCAGCATCCACTTGAGCCCGAGCGTAACGCAGCGCCATCTTCACCACGAAATCGAAGAGCCTGCGGACGAATGTTGGATCGTCATAGAAATCGAGCATCAAAGTGTTGAGTCCGCGCAGATCCGCGGCCTCAGCACAGGGCCCTTCAACCCAACCCATTACAGCTTTCCTGTCGCCAACTCGCTCCTTCATCAAGCTAAGTGCGTTGACGGCCTCGTGCATTCTCCCGCCCCCAAGCGGATCGGGGATTTCCAACCGTTCCAGCGACTCCTTGTCCGCTAGTCGTGCTTCGCTCTCGACAATCGCGGCGGGCTGGTCTTGGTAGAATTCGATCTTCGCACCGCAATCCGACGCTTCTCGAGCTGGATCAGACATATTGGAGACGATGTCGAATCCGAATCGCTCGGCTGTGCAAATCTGCGCCTCGGCGAGCACTCGGTAGTCCTGGACGTAGTCGCCGTATTTTGCGCCGATCTGATCGGCGCAAAACATCATCACCACGGGCATGAGAGGCAGTCGATCAACCGACTCGCCCGCCAAAAAGGTCAAAGTTCGTTCGCGGCCATTCATTGTCTGTGACGTGAAGCAAGGGGAGATGAACTTGTAGTTGTTTTCGCAGTTTTTGCAAAGACAACTAGGTAAACCCGAGTTGGATTGTATAGTATAAAGCACCTCTCCGAGCTGGCTAGTCCCATGCTGAGTCCGAAATCGCCCCAAGGAGCCGCGCCATGCAAAGAAGAGATTTCCTCGGCAAGATGACGGCGGCGGCCGCAAGTTTCGCGGCGCCGACATTCGTTTCTTCCGATGTGCTGGGGCGAAACGGTCGGCTCGGCGCCAACGACAGAGTGAATGTTGGGATTATCGGGCTTGGTGGTCGAGCGCGAGACATCGCCAAGACGTGCCTGCACGTTCCTCAAATGCGTGTTGTAGCCGTCTGCGACTGTTTCAGACCGCGTTGTGGTCAGTTCATCACCGCGGTCGGCAAGGACCAAAAGTGGAGCGACTACGTGGACTTTCGCGAGATGATCGACAAAGAAAATCTCGATGCCGTGATGGTCGAAACGACGACTCACGCGCGGGCCTGGGCGACGATCATTGCGATGCAGGCCGGCATGGATGTCTACATTGAGAAGCCGATGTGTCTGACGATCGAGGAAGGGCGCTACATGGTCGAGGCGGCTCGCAAATACGGTCGCGTCACTCAAGTCGGAACGCAGCAGCGATCCATGCCAATCAACAACTGGGCGAGCGATCTCGTCAAGAATGGCGCCATTGGAACTGTTCACACCGTGCTCGCGCCGAACTTTGTTGGTCCCGACAATTGGACGGGCGCTGCGGCTCAACCGCTTCCGCGGGGAGGAAAGGAAGGTTGGTGGGACATTTGGACAAATCAAGCGGAGTTACGGCCGTACCATCCGCAAATCCATCGTGGTTGGGCGCGGTGGAGGTCGTACGACGGAGGAGGCCGCTGTTACGGCGTCACGGGATGGGGGACGCATTCGTACGACCAGATCCAACGCGCATTGGGCGCCGACGAGACCGGTCCCGTCCAAGTCTGGCTAACCGAACCCGTTAAGAACATGCCCACCGGCAAGTACGACAACCCGAAGGGCAATCCGGACACGGGCGTCGATTATCGAGGTTTGGCGCAGCCGGTGATCGGGCCCAGGGCGAAAGTCCGCATGCGATTCGCTAAGGGCACGGAGCTGCGGCTGGAACTTGACGGAGATTGGGGCCCGGGGCTTGGGGCGATCTTTCTCGGTGACAAGGGCAAGATCGAAATCAACCGGAACAAGATAGCCAGTAATCCCAAGGAACTGGTCCTGTCGCCCGAAAATCCGGGCGCAAATCGGAAACTCGAGACGCAGTACCATATCGAAAACTGGATCGACTGCATCAAGACTCGAAAGCGGTGCACGGCGGACATCGAATACGGGCAGCGGTCCTCGACGCTCTGTTATCTCGTTAACATCGTGCGCGACGTCGGACAGATCGGCAAGAAGCTGAATTGGGATCCGGATACCGAGCGTTTCACCAATTGCGACGAGGCGAACCAAATGCTGTCGCGACCGCGGCGGAAAGGGCATGAACTGCCTGCGTTGACTTAGTCCCCGCACCGGAGGTTGTCATGCGAATACTGGCGGCGGTCTTGCTTCCGTTTGCGTTCTGCGCTGTCGTCATGTCGGCCGAGAGACTGGATGAGAGGCCGGCCACGGACAAGGAGTGGGGTTATCATCCTGGGGCGGGCGCCGTGTCGTCGGTGAATCCGCCCAGTTTCAGCTGGCGTCCAAATCACGGTGTGGTTGCGTGGGAAGTCGAGTGCGGCCGGGGCGGGGACTTTAAGTCCATCGAATACCGCGCTGACCGTATCGTTTCGGCAAAGAGCCGCCGCGTGACGCGAATCTGATGAAGACCAAAGGCGGATACGTTTTGACAGCTGACCTGTCAGACAGGCAACTTGTTGCGCTGTTGCCGACGGATAATTCGGCGGCGCTGTCAACAGAAAACCTGACGACGGATGGCGCGATCCTCGTACAGCGGCGCGACGAAGCTGGCTCAGTCGTGGCTACTTTGCAGCTTGACGAATAGCGAGTCACCGGCGCGAGCTCGTGAAATGTCGAGTGGCCTGTGATCCGATTACTCGACTCGCGTCAGGAAAACCTCCCAGGGAATTGGGTGAAGGAGAGACTGAAATGGCGTGTCCCGTGACAAGCATGGTCATGTTGCTCGCAATGAGTGCGGCTGCACAGCCCGAGGACCCGGTTTGGTATCAGCGCCAGGATACATGGTGCGACTCGCTGGTCCGGTCGCGGGAAAGACTGATGATGCAGGAGGAAACGGCGGCGATTGCTGCCGGATCAGCTGGCGCGCCGCGGCTGGGTCCCTGGTATACCCTGGGACCGGTTTCTATCTCGAAGGGAAACAGTCTCGATTCGCGCATCGCTGCGGCTAAACAGCTCAGCCTCGATTCGGAGCACGCGCCGGGACTCGACGGAGAAAAGCGGCGATGGGTCTTTCAGCCGGAATTGAAGGATGGTTGGATCCACAAGTTGTATTCCGGTGAGCACGCCGCGTATCTGCGTCGCAAGATCGTAGCGAGGACAGCAGCGACACTTCCAGTCTATCTGGACGCGACAGGAGAATTGACCGTCTGGCTGAACGGCGAGAAGCTGGCGGCGCAACAGAGGGGACACATCGCGTACAACCTGTGGGGCGGCGACGTCGCCGCCAAGCCGGCGCAGATTCTGCTCAAGCTGCGAAAGGGCGATAACGATCTCCTGCTGAAGATCGAACTCCATCCGAAAACCCGCGCCCGCGATGACCACGATCCTTGGCGAAAGCACACGTTTGAGGCCAGACGGCCGTGGGGAACGGTCTTTAACGGACATGAGACTCGCAGCGGCCCGGCCGCCGAATACGAGAAACTCGTCCATCGCGAAGTGTCGAATGTCTATTTCTCAACGAGCAAAGCCCTCGGCCCCTCCCCGGACGCCGGCGAAGTAAGGCGCGAACAGTTATGGCGACTTCTTCAACGCGACTTCATCGATGATGCGGCTCGCACCGAAATGGCTCGAGAGCGAAAACAGGGCCTTTGGGCTTGGGACTGGTCTCCGGGGGATGACCGCGAACTTGCCGGTCGCTATGCGGCGGCCATCCGTCAAACCGAACGGGGCGCCCTTGCCAGACGTCTTGCGGCGCAGATTAAGCAGCCAAGCGAGTTGTGGCCGATCCGAGATCTTTACCATCGCGCCAAGTCCGCCGAACTCGGAGAACGGTGCGTGGTCGACGCCGGGTCTCGAATGACGTTGATGCACCAGATCGCTGCGCTTCGTTTGGCCGTCAGCGACTTACTGGATACTCACGGCGAAGGGTATGCCAAGGGAACTGCCTACTTGGCGCGGATATCCGCCATCGAAACGTTAGCCAGGCAGGCGGCCGCCGGAAAGGATCCCAACATGTTCGCCGAGGCGTCGGCGAAGTTGAAACGACTGCGTCGCGAGGCGCTGCTGGCCAATCCATTGCTCGACTTCGATCGACTCTTGGTCGTCAAACGTCGCGCCAATCCATTCGTTCCGGATTTGCCCATGAACTGGGCCAACAACTCAAGCCTCCCCGCCAACAGCTACGAAAACGAAATCGCTTTTCTGTCGCCCGTCGGGCCAGCTTGCCAGTTGTCGACGGTATTCAAGCCGGACGGCGGTAAGTTCGTCGGCGACCTAGACCTGCATTTCAGGGGCGAACGGCTGCTTTTTTCGATGCCCGGAAGTCACAAACGCTGGCAGGTGTTTGAGGTTCGCACCGACGGCGGCGGATTGCGTCAAGTGACTCGTGGGGACCATGCGGATGTGGACAACTTCGACGCCTGTTACCTGCCCAACGGCAAAGTGATGTTCTGCAGCACTGCCGTGTTTGCCGGCGTTCCCTGCGTGCGAGGACGCGATCACGTTGGAGTGTTGTTCGTAATGGACGAAGACGGCGGTAACATGCGGCAGCTTGGGTTCGAGCAAGATCAGGACTATTGCCCGACTGTTCTCAACGATGGACGGGTCCTGTACACGCGATGGGAGTATACGGACATTCCCCATTTCTTCAGCCGGCTGCTATTTCGCATGAATCCCGATGGCACGGACCAGAAATCCTTCTACGGCAGCAATTCCTACTGGCCCAACAGCATTTTTTACGCTCGGCCAATCCCCGGCCATGCCTCTCAAGTCATCGGAGTTGTCAGCGGACATCACGCCGCACGGCGCAGCGGTGAGCTGGTGCTGTTCGACCCGGCGCGAGGCCAACATGAAACCGACGGCGTCGTGCAACGCATTCCCGGCCGCGGCCAAAAGGTCGAACCAATTATCAACGATCGGCTCGTTGTCGGATCTTGGCCCAAGTTCCTGCATCCTTTCCCCTTGAGTGAAAAATACTTCCTCGTCTCCTGCCGTAGCAGCGAGAGAGCTCGCTGGGGCGTCTACTTGGTCGACGTCTTCGACAACATGCTGCTGCTGTACGAGGACGAGGATCACGATTTGCTGGAGCCAATCCCCGTTCGCGCTCGGCAACGTCCGCCAGTGGTTCCCGACCGGGTCGATTTAAGCCGTAAGGACGCAATCGTCAACCTCGTCGACGTCTACGCTGGACCAGGGCTCGCGGAAGTTCCGCGCGAGGCCGTCAAAAGCCTCCGCGTGATCGCTTATCACTATGCTTTTCAAAATATGGCCGACGACTCGCGAGCCATCGGCGTGGACTCGTCGTGGGACACCGTCAAGATCGTGCTCGGAACAGTTCCTGTACACAAGGACGGCTCCGCAATGTTCCGCGTACCCGCCAACACGCCTATCACCGTTCAGCCGCTTGACGCTCAAGGTAGATCACTTCAACTGATGCGTAGCTGGATGACAGCAATGCCAGGAGAGACCCTCTCATGTGTCGGTTGCCATGCACCGGCGAACACTGTTCCCCCACCGAGGCAAACGTTGGCCGCACGCCATGGACCTGCGACGATCAAGCCTTGGTACGGGCCGGCGCGAGGGTTCAGTTTCCGGCGTGAAGTGCAACCAGTGCTCGAGAAATACTGTACGGGCTGCCACAACGGTTCGATGAAGAGCGAAAAGGGCCAGCCGCTCGACTTTACCGAGCGCGCAAGCAGCGACCCGCGTGGCTTTAGTCCGTCCTACTTGGCCCTTCATCGCTTCGTTCGGCGCCCTGGAGCCGAAACGGATTACCATTTGTTACCTGCCGCAGAGTATCACGCCGATGTGTCTGAGTTGGTGCAGTTACTCGACAAGGGGCATCACAACGTCCAACTTGACGCGGAAGCCTGGGACCGATTGATCACGTGGATCGATTTGAATGTGCCCTTTCACGGCACATGGCGCGAAGCGCAGGGCGAAGGGCGTGTGGGTGAACAACGATTCCGACGCCGTGAATTGCGCAGGCTATACGCCGGACTCGATGAGGACCCGGAAGAGATCATCATTCCAGCCAAGTTGGGGACGACTGAGCAGATAACGCCAAAGCCGGTGATTCCGGAAACGGGTCCCGTCGTCAACCTTTCGGGATGGCCGCTAACCGCCGCCGAAGCGAAGCGGCGCCAGAATTCGACTGGACGCGCGATAACGAAAACCGTGGACCTGGGTGACGGTGTCGAGATGCGCCTGGTGTACATTCCCGCCGGCCAGTTTGTCATGGGCGACGCGACAGGCGGCAGCGACGAGCGCCCTCGTCGCGTGCAGATTGAAAAGCCGTTCTGGATTGGCCAGTTCGAAGTGACGAACCGGGAATTCGCGCAGTTTGCTCCGAGCCACGACAGCCGTTATATCCGCACACACGGTATCACGTCGACACGCGGCTACCCGGTCAATCTTCCCGAGCAGCCTGTGGTCCGCGTATCCTGGAATCGAGCGAACGACTTTTGCCGATGGCTGTCCGATAAGACTGGCGAGAACTTCTCGCTGCCGACCGAAACCAGGTGGGAGTACGCCTGTCGGGCCGGAGCGGCAACCCCCTTTTCTTACGGCGGTCTCGACGCGGACTTTTCAACCCACGCCAACCTCGCTGACAGGCAAGTCGAGCACCTTCGCGACTACAGTCACAACTCAACACGGGCTTGGCTGCCGAGAGACTCGCGCTATGATGATAAAGCGATGGTGACAGTTCCAGTTGGCGGTTATCAGTCGAACGCCTGGGGCCTCTTCGATATGCATGGAAACGCCGCCGAGTGGACAGGTAGCAACTACTCCTTCACCACCGTGGGCCGCGAGCCTCGCGCCGACGACCAGAGGCGGGTCGTGCGCGGCGGGTCGTGGCGCGATCGGCCTCAGCGAAGTCGCTCCGCCTTTCGCCTCGGTTACCCGGCTTGGCGAAAAGTCTACAACGTCGGCTTCCGCGTCGTATGCGAGGATCACCAGTCAAGCGACTGAATACGAGGGCGCAAGAACATTTCACCGCCGCATCGCGCAACCATGCAACTCGCATCGATCGCACGGCGAACCAAACTGTTCGACCTGATCGGCGAGTCCTAGTCCAATCAATCCTGAGATCGATTTCAGCGGGCGCATGAGGCATTCGGGCGATAGGGTTACGCCGATATTTTCGTTCTCAAACAACGAAAACAACTTGTGCTGTTCACTCAGCGACATTCCGCAGTAACCCGGACTGTAGGGCAACGTGGGGGCGAGCCCCAACGGCTCGGCGCGCTCACGCAACTGGTCGATCACCGCGGACTCAGCCGCTTCCGCACGTTCCGCGCCGACCGCGTTGACGACCATTGCCGCCAAGCTATCTTCTTGGCGCGTCAGTCGGTCTGCGAGTTGGACCACATCGGGTCCGGCGGTCGCAATGAACGCCGCCACTCGAAGTGATGCGCCAAGAAACTCGCCGATGGCCCCCTGAAACTCGACGATCCCACGCTTGGTCTCCAGACGCAGACGACGATGGTCCTTGTCCGCAACTGGCAAGACAATATAAATCGCGCGCGGCGTCGCAACCCGACCGGCCTCTTTGCTCCATTGATGGATGATGCTCTGCAGTGAAGAGTCGGGTGAGACAGCAGCCGGGTAGCCCAGATAGCGGAGAACTTCCCTGTCGTCGATGGGCTCATCCACCTGCTCGATGATTCGCGGTTCGTGTTCACCGAGCGTGCTGGACGACGGTAGCGTCACCACGATGTTCCTCACACTTTCCTCGTGACCTCGGCGTGTGGCACGCTAAGTCGGTCGGCTCACGCTTGCTGAGCGGAACAGGTGACGACAAATGCGATCACCAGGCCCAAGGTCTCTGGCCTAGTCCGCTCGGCTCTCAATGAAAGCAGAAACTCAGCACTCTAGAAACTCAGCACTCTAGCGCACGTTTCAAGAGTGAAAATGCGACCGTTGGACGAGCGACCCACGGCGCCAGGCATACCACAGGGCACTCTAACCCGCCGCCGCTCCAGTGGCAAGTGATTCCAATAGTAGATAGCATGACTTTACTTTAGAGGCGATAGCGTCAAGAATGACTTGATTTCGCTCCGGGCCGGCGAGCGGCAACTACGTCGCAGGCAATCGAGACGCGACCGGCGCGAGGCGGAAACGCTTGACCCGTGGCGAAGCCGAAAGGACCAGCTTGTGAAGAACATCGGCGTCGGCGTCGTTGGTTGTGGGTTTGTTGGCCGCGGGGCCCACATCCCCGCTATCGGTTCGATCGAGGGGGCTCACCTCGCCGCAGTGGCTGATCCCGATGCGAACCGGCGAAGCAAAGCTATGACGAAGCACCGGGCCAAGGCGGGCTACGAAGATTACAACGATCTGGTCAAGGATCCAGATGTAGACATTGTCGTCGTCGCCGTACCGACTCCCTTGCACGCAAAGGCGGCCTTGGCTGCGATTGAGTCCGGCAAACACGTGCTGTGCGAGATGCCCTTGGCTGTGAGTTTGGACGAGGCCGGGGAGATGATCGGGGCGGCTCATCGGCAAGGCGTCCTTCTGATGCCGGGCCTCACCTTTCGCTTCACGCCGAACTTCGTCAAGGCGAAAGCGATGCTTGACGCCGGCGAAATCGGGAGTCCCCTAGCCGTCCTCTACCGGGAGTTTATTCCCGCAAGCGACCTGGCTGAACAGTGGCCCGCCGCATCTTGGATGTGGAATGTCGAGGAAAGTGGTGGTCCGCTGTATACGCTGGCTGTCTGGTCAATCGATCTGGTGCGTTGGCTGTTTGGCGCCGAGATCGTTGGCGTGAACGCTGCAGTGAAGTACACGGTTCTGGAGAAATTCGGCGGGACGTTCGGCTATGACGCCAGCGCCAGCTTGCAAATGTCAAATGGCGTTGTGGGAAGCATGCAATACAGCGGTTCCGTGACGCAACCTGCGTCAAGCTCCGCTCTCGAGGTCGTCGGCGACTCGACTCATGTGATCAAAGCGGAGGGCCATGACAAGGTAACGCTCTTGGGCGAAAATCCCACCCAAACGATCTGGGACGTGAAGCAGCCTGGGGCGGGGATGTGGGGCCATTTGCAGCAAGACGACTATTTTGTTCGCTGCGTTCGGGCTGGCGAAACTCCAACGATCACGCCGGAAGACGGGCTCAAGGCGATGGAGATCGCATCGTTGATCGCCCATGCATCGGCGGATTGACTCGATGTCGGGTTGGATGGTGTCGGGTTGGATGGCGGGCCGAATCACCCAATGCGATACCGCGGATGGTTCTCGTCGGGTTTCCCACCTCTCTCGATAGCGATCTGGCTGAGAGCCGTATCGATCATGGCGACCGCGGGAAAGACATACTTGGCGTTTTCGATTGGTCCGTACAGAGCGAAGTCCGCTCCGACGGCGACGGCCGCCGCGCAGGCCGAGGCAACACAAGGACTCTCGGCTTGTTTGCCCATTTTGCTCCGCAGCCCTCGCCACATGGCGACCGCGTTGTGAACTCCGCCGCCAGCAGGAAGTCCCCACTCGCTCTTGATATCGAAGATCGCACTGCACGCCTGCCCCATAGTCGCAAGATCCATCACGCAAGTGTCGACAATCAGCTTTTGGATGCCGGAACTTTCAAGGCGAGGGAGTAGTTCTCTGACGGCCTGGACGCGGCCCTTCGCTGAAAAATCTTTCAAGTAATAAGTGAGAATAAGCGCGCATTCGACTCCGGCTTCGCTGATGGCAGTCAGTTCGTTGTCCCCGACCCCGGGTTGAATCGAGTTATAGACGACGCGGTCGCTCAACCCCGCTTCGGCGACGTATTTCAATCCCGCGAGCCGGACTTCCGCTGTCGTACCGTCAATCAGTAAGGGCATTGCTGTGACGCTAGCTGCGAACTCCAGGTGGTTTTGCAACGCCGCGGGAGTAGAACCGACCACATCCAACATGCCTGGGATTCCCGTCCGCTGGGAGAAGTCTTCCTGCATTCGAATGTGCCCTTCCGCCGCGTCACGACAGAACTCATCGCGATCTTCATCCACAAAAATCTTGTCGCCGTGATAGAAGATGCTGCCGATCAACACCGTCGGAAGAACGCCGGGCTGTCCCCCTACGCGAACACCACCAATTTCAAACGCCTTCTGATTCGTTCTGAAGTCCAACAGCCCCCTTTGGGTGAGCTCGTTTAACTCCGTAGTCATTATCGTTCTCCGGAAAAGAACTCGTCTTCGTGCGTGATCAGGCGGCCGCCTGTTTTTCGCAGAGCCACGCAGAACCAGATGCCTGAATATCCGTTGACGTGCCGATTTCCACCACGCGTTTCGCGCCGACGGATTCGGTCAGCAACCGCAGTAATCGCCCGTCCTCCAAGGGAACGTTCATTCCCTGTCGCTGGTTTTTGTTCAGATCGTCCAACACCTCGAGAATCTTCTCCTCGCCGGCCGACTGGGAAAGCAGCGGGTTCTTGATTGCCGGGATGTTCGTGTCCGGTGCTCGACGTTGTTGGGCAATCGCCCCATTCGCCAAACCCACGACGAATCCAAGCACCGATAGCACGACCAACATCGGAGCCCCAGTCCGTCGTTCGCCGACATTCCCGCATTTTGTTCGTTTCATCACGGCTCCGAGTTTGCTGAGGTCCATCGGCTTCCTGGTGCGGCGACGCACACGTCCGACTGCTCAAAACGCGCCGCGTGTGTGCGCCAACCGGCGCACCGACGCCAGTTTTCACAACGCGACGTAACACGACAATGCGAGTTTAGTATACTGTGTTAGAGTCGCTCGTGACAGCGATTCAGCGTCGACGCCACGAAGCCGTACTTAGACACGAAAACGATTTCACGAACACGATTTAACGGCTGACGGGACGAATCGGTCAGCTCCACCCAAGGCCGCTAATGAAGAGATGAGAAAATGAAACGCGTAACCTGGTGCACGTTAGTCCTCGCCGTGATTGTCGGGGCGGGCCAATTCGACTCGGCCGCCGGCGAGTCGATCGCGGAGGGAAAGATCCGAGTCCTGCTGGTGACTGGCGGGCATGCGTTTGAACGGAAACCGTTCTTTTCCATGTTCGATGCGATCCCGGACGTTGTATATACCGAAGCCGCCTTTCCCGCGGCTGCCGAGCTCCTTCGGCCTGAACTGGCTCGCGAATACGACGTCATCGTATTCTACGACATGTGGGCGCAAGGGATCGCGCCAAAGAAGCGGGAGTCGTTTGTCGAACTGCTTCGGTCGGGCATTGGTGTCGTTGCGCTTCATCATACTTTGGCGGCGCACGAGAACTGGCCCGAGTACGCGAAGATCATCGGCGGCAAGTACCACCTCAACAACCGCGTTGTGAACGGAGAGACGATCGCGAAATCGGGCTTTCAGCATCACCAGGACATCCAAGTGAGAATTGCCAATCGCGACCACCCGATCGTACGCGGCCTCGATGACTTCGAGATTCATGATGAGACCTGGAATACTCTCGTTATCCGAGCCGTAGAAAACCGGCACATCATTTTCCTCAATGGCAAGAAACTGGTCGACGTACGCGATGACACTTCCCGCCATGGACGGATAGGGTTCCAGGTCCACGCGGGCGACCAATTCGCGAAGATGCGAGTCCTTGTGAAGGAAGTCACCCTTCGCCCACTCTGACCTGGCCACACGACAAGGAAACATCAAGATGAGAACGACACTGCTGAGTTTCGTCATCATCGGCGTCGTATGCGCACCAATGGCTGCCGAGACGCGGGCGCAACAGGCATCGAAGCCGTTTGCGCCCCAACGCGAATTGGCGTGGCGAAAGACGGACACGTCGCTCGCCCTGCTCAATGGCAATAAGGTGGTGTGGCAACATGTACATGACAAGTCGATCGGGAAACCATATATGCGAATCGGTATGATCGACGGGACGGAATTGACGCGGCCTTGTCCCTTTCCCAAGGACTACCTAAAGACCGATCATCCCTGGCACCGGGCACTCTGGTGGTCGTGGAAATGGATCGACGATGTGAACTACTGGGAGAACAACCAGCAGGGCTCCGAACCCGTCGATGTTTCAACCAAGCTGAATAAAGACGGCTCCGCCCGCATTGAACTCGTAATCGCCTACCATCCTCCCAACGAAGCGCCGGTGTTGAAGGAGCGGCGAATCATCCGAGTGAGCAAGCCCGACACGGCCGGGACCTACTTGATCGACTGGCAGGCGACCTTTATGCCAGCGAGCAAAGACGTCATCTTCAAGCAGAATTCCTACGGCGGTCTGGCCCTCCGCATGGCTGCGGAGTTCAGTGGCGACCAGACGCACACTGGACCGGCCTGGAAATTCCTCAAGAGCGATGGCGAAGCGATTGGCACAACGCACTCGGCCCGCTGGATGGCCTATCAGGGATCCGCTCAAAACAATCAGCCCGCAACACTCGCCATTTTCGCGCATCCCGACAACCCTCGCTTTCCTGCTTGGTGGCAGACTCGGGAACACTATCCCTATCTCAACCCATCGTTTACGTGCAAGGAAGACTACACGCTGCGATCTGGTGAGACATTGACCTTGCGCTATGGCGTGCTCGTGCAGCACGGCCAAGTTGAGTCACCAGAGATTGAGCGCGCCTTCAAAGCCTTCGACGCCAGCGGCAAATAGCACCCAAGCGCGAACCATGTG
>JASMLW010000344.1 GCA_030748485.1 Pirellulaceae bacterium | reverse complement strand
AGGGCCGCATTCCGCCATCATTGACGGGAGTCGGAGCCAAGTTAACCGACACATGGATGAAAAACCTGCTCGCCGAAGGAGGTGACGACCGCCCTTACATGTTGACGCGGATGCCTAAGTTCGGCGCGAACAACGTCGGCGCGTTGAGGAAGTTATTTGCCGGCGTCGACACGATGCCGGAACTGCCGGCGACGAAGTTCACCGACTCGCCGCGAGCCATCAAGCAACACGGCCGCCGCATGATCGGATCCAAAGGGTTCTCGTGCATCAAGTGCCACTCGTTTGGAAACTTCAAAGCGACCGGCATTCAATCGATCGATTTGCAAATCATGACGCGTCGCGTGAAGAAGGACTGGTTCCTTACCTACATGCAAAACCCTCAGGTATTCCGGCCGCGGACGAGAATGCCGAGCGCCTGGCCGCAGTTCGGGCCAAGTCTACTGCCCGATATTCTCGGCGGTGACAGCCCGACGCAAATCGCCGCCGTCTGGTCGTATCTAGAGGACGGTCCGCGAGCCAAGATTCCGTTGGGTTTGGAAGTTAAGGCGATGGAGTTGGTGCCGATCGAAGAGGCGATTATCTACCGCAACTTTATTGAAGGGGCCGGCACGCGAGCGATCGCGGTCGGCTATCCCGAGTCCGTTCATGCAGCGTTCGACGCGAACGACATGCGGTACGCCTTGTTTTGGCGCGGCCGGTTTATCGACGCGTCTCGCCACTGGTCGGGTCGCGGTCAAGGTTTCCAACCGCCGGCGGGCGAGCATATTCTGCCGCTGCCCTCGGGCGTCCAAGTCGCCGTTCTTCCCAGCGGTGACGCCGCTTGGCCCAACAAGTCAGCCAAAGAACTGGGGTACCGGTTCCGCGGCTATCGACTCAGCAAAGATGGCCGCCCGACGTTCATGTACGACGCGGCCGGTTTGCAAATCTCGGATTTCGCCAACACGATCATCGACGACAGCCCGGCGCAAATACAACGCCGCCTGAAATGGACGTCCGCAAAACCGCTCGACCGCTGGTTGCGATTGGCGATCGGGGGACAGCTGCGCGCCGCGGACGATGGTTGGTTTGTCGTCGATGGCGGCTTGCAAATCCGTGTCCGGGGCGAAACTCAACCGCGGATCATCGAATCGGCGGGCGCATTTGAACTGCGATTGCCGCTCGCAAAATCCGGCTCAACATTAATCGAATACAAGTGGTAATCAGCCAGTACACGGTGAAAGTCTAACGCCAGGCCAATGATTGGAATCAATATGATCGGGACGCGAGGTCGTTGTTGTGTGTTCTTGGCCGCGGTCGTCGTGTCGGCCAGCGGTACGCAAGTTTGGGCGCAGGATGCGCCGCGAGAAGACGATTACTACCGTCTGATCAAGTTTCCGATTCCCGAGGGTGTCGTGCTGGAGGGCGGCGGTCTGGAGTTGATGCCGGACCGCAAGCTGGCCATCTCGTCGCGACGAGGCGATATTTACCTGGTCGATCACGCGTTCGACGACGATCCGGAGAAAGTCGTCTTTCAGCGTTTCGCCGGCGGGTTGCACGAAGTACTCGGGTTGGCTCAGCGCGATGGTTGGCTGTACGCCACGCAGCGCTGTGAAGTGAGTCGATTGAAGGACGAGGACGGCGACGGCCGCGCAGACCTGATCGAGTCGGTCGCCGACGGGTGGGGAATCAACGGCGATTACCACGAGTACGCGTTCGGGTCGAAGTTCGATCGCGACGGCAACATCTGGGTCGTGCTCTGCTTGACCGGCTCGTTCTCAAGCAACAATCCGTATCGCGGCTGGTGTCTGCGCGTGACGCCCGACGGCAAAGTCATTCCCACTTGCAGCGGCATCCGGTCACCCGGCGGCATCGGTCAGAACGCGGACGGCGATGTCTTCTACACGGACAACCAAGGACCATGGAACGGCACTTGTTCTCTTAAGTTCCTCCGCCCCGGATCATTCCAAGGTCACCCGGCCGGCAACCGTTGGTACGACTTGCCGGGCGTCAGTGAAATCATGGGGCCGCGGCCGGCTGAACCCAAGAGCGGCAGCCGAATGATGGTCGAAGCGAAACGAATTCCCGCATACGAACCGCCAACCATTCTCTTCCCCTACAAAAAGATGGGCCAGTCGGCGAGCGGCGTTGTGACCGACCTCTCCGCCGGTAAATTCGGACCATTCAAGAACCAGATGTTTGTCGGCGACCAAACGTTCAGCACGGTGATGAGGTGCTATGTCGAAAAGATCGGCGGTCACTATCAAGGAGCTTGCTTCCCGTTTCGCGAAGGACTTTCCTCCGGAGCCTTGGCGATGTTGATGACCAAAGATGGATCGATGTTTGTCGGCACGACGAATCGCGGTTGGGGAGCTCGCGGCGGAAAGCCGTTTTCACTCGAACGCATCGTGTGGACGGGGAAGACGCCGTTTGAGATTCATGAGATGCGAGTTAAACCGGATGGATTCGAGCTGACGTTTACTCAACCCGTCGATCCAGCTACGGCGAGTGATCCCAAGTCGTACGATCTGTCGACCTACACTTATATTTTCCAAGCGGCGTACGGCAGTCCTGAAGTCGATCACACCAAGCCGGCGATCAAGAAAATCCAAGTCTCGACCAACCGCCGCGCCGTGCGGCTCACGATCGACAAGCTGCAAGAGGGGCACGTCCACGAATTACACCTCAACGGCGTACGCAATCAACAGGGCCAGCCGCTATTGCACAAAGCCGCCTACTACACGCTGAACTTCATCCCCGAGTAGCATTTCCTTTAAAGAGAATCACACAAAGGCACGGAGGCACAAAGATCGCGGATTCTGGGTCGGCGCTCCGCTTTAAAACTGCGTATCTTCGACTCTTCAAGCCTACTGCTGATCTCCGCCGCGAGCGTTTCCTTTGTGCCCTTGTGTCTTCGTGTGAGACCTCTTTAAAAAGAATCACACAAAGGCACGGAGGCACAAAGATCGCGGATTCAGGGTCGGCGCTCCGCCTTAAAACTGCGTATCTTCGATTCTTCAAGCCTACTGCTGATCTCGGTAAAGTTCTTCGTAAACTTCACGGCAGATGCGCGACTCCTCTTCGCTCAA
>JASMLW010000343.1 GCA_030748485.1 Pirellulaceae bacterium | reverse complement strand
CCTGGTTGGCCAACATCGCATCGGGCCAACGTTGACGTTGCGTCGGGCGGTGCGTGGGTATCCGGGCAACTCGCATCTTGTAGATCCGATTCATTTCACCTCGCGAAGTCCAACCAGTGCCCGTCATGCCGCCGAGTTGTTGGTAGCGAAGAAAATAGTCCTGCACGGTAACTCGCGCGGCCTCGCCCGTTTCGACCGAGACCGGCAGCCCTTCTTTCGCCTCGACCGCCTGATGAACTCCCTCGCGCCACTTGCGGCCCTCGGCAAGCCGACCGGTGAATTCATCGACGATCACAACCTCGCCATCGCGGACGACGTAGTGTCGATCGTTGAGAAACTCACGGGAGACGCGCAGCGCCGTCTCGACTTGTTCGTAGATTTCCAGCAGCTCACAGCCGGCCATCGCCGGCGGTTTCGACAACTCGCGGACGGCCCGGCGGCCATCGGCGGTGAGCGTCGCCGCCTTCAGTTTCTGGTCGTAGTTGTAGTGGAATTCTTCGTTCAGATCCGGAGCCACGGCCGCCGCCCAACGGTACAGCGCTTCGAGCGCCGCCTGTCCGGGACCTGGCAGAGAACTGACGATCAACGGCGTTCGAGCTTCGTCGATGAGGATGTTGTCCGCCTCGTCGATCAGCGCGAAAAAGTGCCCCCGCTGGACGGTTTCAGCCGACTGCCCGCCATCCAGTTCTCCCAGCATGCCGCCGAGCACGTCGCGGCGTCCGAGCTCCTCATGGCTGCGAGCAAACAACCGGTCGCGAAGAAAATCGAAGCCGAATTCCTTGGCCGTTCCGTAGGTCACATCGCACGCGTAGGCCTGCTTTCTCCGCGGACGCGGTGTAGCCGCTTCGACAAAACCGACCGTCATCCCGAGCAGTTGAAAGACCGGGCCCATCAACTCCGCGTCGCGAACCGCCAAGTAATCGTTGGCCGTCGCCAAGTGCGCCCCATCGCCGGCCAGCGCGGCCAGGTAGAGCGGCAACGTCGCTGTCAGTGTCTTGCCTTCTCCCGTCTGCATCTCGGCCACACAGCGATCGAAAATCGCCGCACCGGACAGCACCTGAACATCGTAGTGCCGCATGCCGAGCGCGCGATCCGCCGCCTCGCGGACCAGAGCGAACGCCGCTGGTAAGAGACGTTGCATCGGCTCGCCGCTGCGAACGCGAAACCGGAGTCCGCGACTTTCTCTGGCCAGTTCGTCGGCGGAGAAGTCAGCCATGTTGGCGGCGAGCGAGTTCACTTTTGCGACAGCGCGGCGCCACCGCAAAGCTCGTCGATCCATCGACAGGCCGCGCGACGCACTCGTCAGTCGTCGCGAAGTGAGCACCGGCCTCTCCTCTCACCGATCGACTGTGGAACCGGCTACCGTCGACGCCACGTGGGATCGGCGTCGCGGCGGTCGCTCGTGGCGACCTCCGAGTTGGGACGAGTCTCGCCGACCCGCAGCACAGGCACTCGAGAGCGACGGCCGTTGGGCGGCAACTCGGAGATCTCCCGTACGCGACTCGTCGACCGAAAACGGTCACGTTCGTCGTCGTCTCGGTAAACGGCCGCCGTGATTCTGTCTTCCGATCGCGGATCGTGAGACGCTTCGATCACGCGGACACGCGGATCGCGGTCGATTTCTAAGTACTCGCGCTCATAGACGCGGCGGCGATCATCGCGAGATCGCTCCTGCGAACTGCGACCGCGCAAATCGCGGTCGTCATCCAACTCGCTGTAGCCCGTCCGCTTCACGCGATCGTCGCGGCGGCCGGTGACGGGACTGCCATCGCGACTGGACCAATCGCGCTCGCCGCTGGGGTCGTAGACGTCATAGGCGACGCCCGAGCGACGAGAACGAGCGCTGCCGCTACGGCTGCTGCGAGCGTCCAGGTCGTTGTCCGCCCAATCGTCGCGGCGCGAGTCGATGCGAGACGAACCACCCGGCTGATAGTACTCGTCACTCGTCCCGTAGCTGCCGGTCGGCGGCGGCTGGATTCTCGCGTCGCCACGCAACCAGTCCATGCTCGGCTTGGGAGCGTGACAACCCGCCAGCAGCGTCGCGGCGACAGCGAGGACGATTGTGATACAGCGCATCGAGAGGATTCCTTTCCTGCAATTCGTCCAGTATTTCTTCCCCAAGGCCTGGACGAGTTCGGGCGGCGTAGCGTAGCGAGTCGATAGGCTCGATGCTAGGCGAGTTTAGGCGCCGATTCAAAGCGTGCTAGCACGCGAGCAGGCGAACGTCCCGCCAGCCACTGAACATCCGACCGCACATCCGACTGAACATCCGGCCGCTATTGCTCGCGTTGAGCCACGCGTTCCGAGTCGGCTCGATAATAGGGATTCACGATCACCTTCAGGGTTGGCTGAGCGGTGGGCGCGGAATCGACCGTCTCCCCTTGGTAGTGCGGATTCACGACGATTTTTCCAGCGGATCGCGGCCGCGCGGCCGAGCGGGGAATGGCCGCGTACCCCGGCAAGACATGAATGTCGTAAGCCGGCCGCGCAAAAGGCGTCGTCCCGTAGGATGCTCGCACGCGGTTTCCGTAATAGACTGGCGGGTGAATGGCGAAGTACGGAGGAACCGGAACACGCCCGAGGCTGTAGAGGCTGGAGCCGCAACCGCCTCCATAGAAGGCTCCCGACGAGGAGAGTCCGAAGCCTCCCCGCCCGACAAACTGGGCGGACGCCTCTTCAGTGACGGCAAGACCCGAGAGTACAACAAAGGCGGCGATAGCGAGGCGAATGCGATTCATCAGAAGTCCTCGAGGAGCTGAATGGATGGGTGGAGCGCACGCCAAAGCGCGCGGCTGGCCTCCTCACACCTGTGACACATTCCACACTAATTGCGCATCGCCACCCTGACAACTGATAGTTTCGCCATGTCCGTGCAAACCGCCACCCAGGCCATTCGGCAGGAAGCTCACCGGCTGGGATTCTCGCTCGTCGGCGTCTGTCCGGCCACGACGACGCCCTCGTGGGACAGATTCCGCGACTGGTTGTCGTGCGGTTACGCCGGTGAAATGAGTTACCTCCCAGACCGCCGGGAGGCGTATCGGCATCCATCTTCCGTGCTGACGGGCGTCCGGTCGCTCGTCATGTTGGCGATGGACTACCGAACGGCCGAGCCTCCCGCGGGGACGTCCACAACCGGCCGCATATCGAGGTACGCCTGGGGCGACGCCGACTACCACGATGTGATCCATGTCAAGCTGAAATCGCTCGTCCGCTTCGTTCGTGCGGTCGACGGCGAAGCGACCGTTCGCGGCATCGTCGACACGGCTCCGTTGCTCGAGCGGGAGTTCGCTCAACTCGCCGGCCTCGGCTGGCTCGGCAAGAACACGTTGTTGATCAATCCCTCTCGCGGCAGTTGGTTTTTCTTGGCCGCGCTGCTCACCGATCTGGAGCTGACCGCCGATGCGCCGTTCTTGACCGACCATTGCGGAACGTGCACGGCGTGCTTGGACGCCTGTCCAACTCAAGCGTTTCCGCAACCGTACGTCTTGGATGCGACGCGTTGCGTCAGTTACTTGACGATTGAGTTGCGGAGGCCGATTCCCGCCGAATTGCGTGAGGGCGTGGGGAATTGGCTGTTCGGATGCGACATCTGCCAGGACGTCTGCCCATGGAATCGCCGCGCGCCGCGCAGCGACGAGCCCTCGTTCGCTCCGCGCGACGATCTGTACTCGGCCGATCTTTTGGAGCTGCTGTCGTGCGACGAAGAGAGATTCCGCGAGCGTTTTCGCCAGACGCCGATGTGGCGAACCAAGCGGCGCGGGCTGTTGCGGAACGCCGCCATCGTGTTGGGAAACCAGCGGGAGCCCAGCGCGCTGGGAGCGCTTGTTCGCGCGCTTGACGACACCGAGCCGCTGGTGCGCGGCGCGGCCGCGTGGGCAATCGGGCGAATCGGCGCCGACCACCGCCGCGACGCATTGCTCGACCGACTCGCACGTGAAACCGATCCCCACGTTCGCGCTGAACTCGAAAGAGTCTGTCGGTCGTGACTGTTCGCGTTCGTCAGCACTCCTTGTCGTTGAGATGGACGGAGTCGTTGAGATGGACGGAGCGCGGCGGGTATTGCCCGGGCCCGTCGCGCATGTACCAACGCTCGAGAACTCGCTCCCAATCCGCGCCGTCGCGAACGCGCACCAAGTCGCCGCGGACTTGCGCGTGAGATGGATGGGACGCCGAGTACTTGACGCCGAACTTTCGCATCAGCCGTCCGACGCGCCTCTCGCCGTACAGTTGCTCGGCCAGCCGCCAGTGTTCGCGGAGTACGTCGCGCTGCTGGTGAATGGTCGGCGGCGGCGGCGGTTGTTGGCCGGCGGCCAGAGCGCGGCATTGCGAAAAGATCCAGGGGTTGCCGATCGCTCCCCGCGCGACGGTCACTCCGTCGACGCCCGTTTGCTCGATCATGTCGAAACAGTCTTGCGCGCTGAACAGGTCACCGCTGCCGAGGATCGTGCGGTCACCAGCGTGCCGCTTCACCTCGCTCAAGAACTCCCAACGACTGGGCCCCACATACCTCTGTTGCACCGTGCGGCCGTGAACGGCGATCGCCGCCACGCCCGCGTCAAAGGAGCCGTCGAGAATCTGATAGAAGCAGTCGCGGCTGTGGGCCGAATCGTCAATGCCGCTGCGCATCTTCACCGTGACGGGGATCGCAGCCGGAACGGCGTCACGCGTCCGCCGAACGATTTCGAGCGCCGTCGCCGGCTGACCGAGGTGAAACCCGCCGCGACACCGCCCTAAGACCTTCTTGACCGGGCAACCAAAGTTGATGTCGATAACGTCGAACCCGGCCTCAACCAACCTGAGAGCCCCGGCGGCGAACTGCTCCGGCTCAGCTCCCATCAATTGCCCCGCCACCGGGTGTTCTTCATCCGAAATGTACAGGAAGTGGCGATTGCGGGCGCGACGTTTCACCTCGACCAAAAACTGATCGAGCATCACTTCGCACAACGTGTAGGGGGCGCCGAGCCGTTTGGCGATCACTCGCATCGGCCAATCGCTATAGCCGGACAGGGCGGCCTGAACGACGGGAAAACCGATGTGCAGGGAGTCGATTCGTAGGGTGGGAAGATTGGCGATCACGTGAGACTCAAGAAACAACAGTTCATGACCGACGAAAGAAGAAGCACCGCTGCGCCCGTGGTCGCGGCTCGAACGACCTCGAGGCTCGACGAGAACACTGTCGCCATCTTGTCGCAAGCGCCGGAGACGATCAACACCCGCTCCTCGATGGAATAGCCGACATGAACGACTTGCTGCTGCACCCCGGCGTGATACTCGGCGTGCTGGGAGTTCTCGGAGCCATCTGTGTCGTCGCGCTGTTGCGGTTGCGAGAACCGCCGCCCCCCTACGAAAAACGCGACTCGCTGCTGACCCATTCGGAACTCAAGTTCTACGGCGTACTGCAAGAGGCCAACAAGGGCCTGACCATCTGCTCAATGGTCCGCATCGCCGACCTCATTCGCGTTCGCCAGCAGGCTCCCAAACAGCAGGCTTGGCGAAACCGGATCCTCGCCAAGCACATCGACTTCGTGTTGTGCGATCCCGAAACAATGGAGGCGCGGTTGGCGATCGAGCTAGACGACCGCAGCCACGAACGCCCCGACCGAGTTGAACGCGACCGGTTTGTCAACAGCGCGTTGTCGGCGGCCGGCTTGCCGCTGCTGCGAGTGCCCGTTCGCGACGAGTACGACGCGCGGGAGTTGCGGAAATCGATCCGCAAACAACTCGAAGCGTAGTGGACTTCCGTAGTGGACTTCGCCAGAAGTCCCGTGGTGAAGAGGGTCTTCCGTAGTGGGCTTCGCCAGAAGTCCCGTGGTGAAGGGGGACTTCCGTAGTGGACTTCGCCAGAAGTCCCGTGGTGAAGAGGGTCTTCCGTAGTGGACTTCGCCAGAAGTCCCGTGGTGGAGGGGGACATCCGTAGTGGTCTTGGCCAGAAATCACGGGGTGAAGGGGGGCTTCTGTATTGGAAGAAGCCAGAAAAACACGGGGGGTGGGGGGCAGAAGTGAGAATA
>JASMLW010000342.1 GCA_030748485.1 Pirellulaceae bacterium | reverse complement strand
TGGAACGCGGTGGCGCGGGGCGACGCGAGGGTGGAACGCGGTGGCGCGGGGCGACGCGAGAATGGAGCGTTGGTTGCAGCTGGAACGCCTGGTTCACCCGTGCTCAAGCACGGGCCTATGGCCGCCTGCGGCGGAAGGGGGGCGTAAACGCCCCTGGTCGTGCGTGGCGGCGTCCTGCCTCCTTAGTCATTCGGCCCTCGTCATTCCTTAGTCATTAGTCATTAGTCGTTAGTCATTAGTCATTCCCTTCCCCCTTCCCCGACCAGTTCTTCTATCTTCTTCGCCATCAGCTTCTGGCCGCCGGCCTCTTTCCAATTCAGCTCACCGTACCACCAGTAACGCAGGCGGCCGCGCTTGTCGATCAAGTAGACGCTGGGCCACATCGAGTTGCCCCAGGCGGTCCAGTTCTTCTTGTCGTTGTCCACGACGATCGGAAAATCGAATTCGGCCTCTTTGGCTTTCGCAATCACACTGGCGGTCTTTCGTTCTTGCTGAGTCTCCGGCGTGTGGACGCCGACCATCACCAACCCCTCGTTCGCAAACGACTCATTCCAACCCCTGTACCAGGGGTAATTGCGGACGCAGTTGATTCAGCCAAAGGCATAGAAATGTAGAGCCACCACTTTTCCACGGAGATCGCTGAGCTGCAGTGCTTGCGAGTTAAGCCACCGATCACCTTTGGCGAAATCGGGCGCTTTGAATGAGACTCGACCGAGTTTCGACGAATCGAACGAGCGGCCGACCATCGCGTACAGCCGTTCTTTCTGGCGATTGTCGAGGAGAGCCAGGATCTGCTTCTGCTCCGCCTGCTTCGCCTCTTTGATCGCCGCCTGCGCTTTCAGATGCGCGGCTTGCCCTTGGAACGTTGAACTGCGGTGCTCTTTCAAGGATTCCTGCGTAGCTTTGACGATCTCCTCGATTTCGCTCTCTTGCTTCGCGCTCAATCGCAAAGTCTCAGTCGCTGTCGGTTGCAACACGCACGAGATGCCGCGGAGGCGGTGCTTTATTTGTTGAAGTCGGTCGAGTTGGGCGCTGGAGAGCACGCGACCAACTTGCTCGCGAGTCGCCGTCATCACCTTGTTGACTTGAGCCTGAGACTCCGTCGCCGCCATGTTGCGCGACGCCAGCAGCAATCCGTCAAACGATTCGTTGAGCTCGATGAGCCGGGCTCTTTGGTCGGCGGTCAACTGCAAGTCGTCGTGAACTGCCGGCTCGCGCAATAAGAAGAGCAACGGGTCCGCCATCGATCCGTAGCCGGTGACGTTCTGCGCGGACGATCCCGCCGTCAGCGCCGACCAGACGACGCCCGTCAATACCAACAAGCGGAGTGCCTTCACCTCTTGATTCGCGCTCATCGTGGTGTCAGATCGCCGCGTTGAAGTAAGTGGAACACACTGCCGCTTGTGCGATCAGGCGATGATGTCGCGAATCGGCTGACCGAAGTCCACGTCGAGCCGTTTCCGTCCGGGCACCTCCAAGCGGCGGGGGTCGAGCCCCAGTTGGTGCAGGACGGTGGCGTGGACATCCGTCACGTAGTGCCGGTCCTCGACCGCGTGAAAGCCGAAATCGTCGGTGGAGCCGTGAACGACGCCACCCTTGATACCGCCGCCGGCCATCCAAATCGAGAAGCCGAAATTGTGATGCCCGCGACCGTTGGACCCTTGGCCTCCCGGCGTGCGGCCAAATTCGGACGCCCAGACGACCAACGTTTCGTCGAGCAGTCCGCGTTGCTTCAGATCTGTGAGCAGTGCGGCGATTGGCTGGTCGACTTTCCCGCAGTTCCCACTGTGATTCGACTTCAGGTTGCTGTGGGCGTCCCACGCTCCAGCTCCGCCTCCACCGTGATAGATCTGGACGAACCGCACGCCGCGTTCGACCAGGCGACGAGCTGTCAGGCAGAGCCGACCAAACGGCTTGGTGGCTCCGTTGTCGGCTCCGTACATTTTTTGAGTCGCCGCGGTCTCCTGCGCAAGGTCGACCACTTCCGGAGCCGCGGTCTGCATGCGGAACGCCAATTCGTAGGACTTGATCCGCGCTGTCAGAGCGTCGTCCTCGGGATACCGTTCAGCTGATAGGCGGTTCAAGCGCTGCAGCAATCGCTGCCCTTTGGCTCGCTCAACTTCGTTCACTTTACCGACCGGCCGCGCGAAGGGGAGTGGGTTTTGTGGGTCGACCGACAACGTCACGCCGTCGTGCTGCGGGCCGAGATAGTCGGCTCCTTCGGTGGCCTTGCCGCCGCAGCAATCGCCGATCTTGTTCCCCATCACGATGAATTGCGGCAGATCGTCATTCAATGAACCGAGGCCGTAGTGGACCCAAGCGCCGATGGTGGGAAAGAAACCATCAAACCGGTTACGGCCGGTGTGAAACTGCAGCTGGGCGTCGTGATTGCTGGCGGTAGTCCACATGGAACGGACGATCGCCATGTCGTCGACACAGGAACCCAGGTGCGGCCACCAGTCCGAAATCTCGATACCGCTTTGCCCACGCCGCGAATGACCGACCTGCAAGGGATAGAGCTTGTCGTAGATCTTGCCGTTGGCGTCGCCCTTCACCAACTCAATACGATTCTCGAGCAAGGGGGATTCGAGCGGATTTGGCAGGGGAGTCTCGGGGAAAGTCTTGCCCGCGTATTTGGTCAACGCCGGTTTCGGATCAAACGTCTCAGTCTGGCTGACGCCACCCGCCATGAACAACCAGATGACGCTTTTCGCCCGCGGCGCGAAATGAGGTCGGCCGTCCGGCGGCGTCCAACCGCCCGAGTCGGCGAGACCCTCGCGCCGCAGTAAGGACGTCAGAGCAATACCGCCGAGTCCGGAGGCCAGCGACGAACCAAACTGACGGCGTGAATGTTGCGGAGACATCTTAGTTCCCTATCGACCAGTTAACGGATCGTCACAAAGTCGTTGTGATTGAGCAATACGAGAGCCAGTTGTCGGCGGGCCCGCTGGCGATCAGGCAAGTCGACTAGAAACGCCACGCAGTCCGCCGCTTCGGTCGCGGTTGGCCGTCGCCCGAGCACTTGTTCGAAAACCGCTGTCACGAACTGCTTGTTGTCCAGAATGTCATGTTGCTTTGCGATTCGACCGGACTGGGACGCGGCCAGCGGACTGTTGAACATCGCCAGCGCCTGTTGCGGGGCCACCGTCGTCTTCCGCCGGTAACACTCGCTGACTTTCGCGCCGTCGAAGAGACTGAGGAAGACCATCTGACGTTCCTTGTCCTGTCGGAAATAGACGCTCCGCCGCAACACTTTTTGACCTTGGCCGTGGTCAATCGGCGGCCCTCCTGGGGAGATGTCCAGGCTGCCCCCCACGTGCAGCAGGCTGTCGCGCACGACTTCCGCTTCCATGCGCCGAACGTTTTGCCGCCAATAGAGCCGGTTGTCGGGGTCCGACGTTTTGGTCTGCGAAGTGGCTGACTGGGGCGAACTGCCAAGCCGATAAACTCCCGACGTCACGATCAGCTTGTGCAGTTTTTTCATGCTCCAGCCATCTTCGACAAACCGCACGCTGAGCCAGTCGAGCAGCGCCAGGTGGCGTGGCTTGGGCGAGCGGAGACCGAAGTCGAACGTCCGTTCGACCAGCGGTTCGTCGAAATGCCGCAGCCAAATGTGGTTGACGGCCACGCGGGCTGTGAGTGGGTTTTCAGGAGAGGCGATCCACCGCGCGTAGGCCAATCTTCGACCCGTGCTCGACGATGGGTGAGCCGCGCCCAGCGGCTGGTATCCGCCGCCGCCGTCGCTGGGGCGCTTTTCAGTAGCCGCGAGTTCGCTCTTTCTCTTGGCGAGATTGGCAATCGCGTCGGCGTGCGCCTTCTTCGACTTTGCATCACCGCCGCCCATTTTCCGCCCCGTCGTGGCGACCTGATGTTCGGCGCGGGCGACTTGTTCGCGGCTGGTGGCGATCAGAGCGTCGCGTTCAGCGCGGCCGGCAGCCAGCGCCGATGCTTTTGCGTCGCCCTCCTGCAAGCCATGCTTGACCGCCTCGGCCAGCTGTCGCGCCGCCAGAGAATTCCGCACGGCAACCGCCGCCTCCGCGTGCAGGTGGGCGATTTTGGCGGCGGCCAGCGCATCGTTCACCGCTGTCTTGTAGGCGTCTTTCGTCATCGGCTCCGCTGGGGGCGACGGTCCGGCACTCGCCAACTTCAGCGACTCCGGCAACTCGCTCAACTGGAATTCGTCGAATGAAGCGCTCGCGGAGAACGTCCAGATGGACAATTGCCCCGGCTGCCGATCGGCCGGCAGCAGGAATGCGACCAGCAGTTGGTCGTCGAGCAGGACGTTTAATGTTCGACCGCGCACCCGCAATTCCAGTTGGTAGTCCCGATTCAATTCAAGCGGGTGAGGTTTGGCTCCGGCCTGAGGATAGGTCCAGCTGCCGGAGGAGTTCTGCAGTGTGGCCTGAATTTTCGAGCCCCCCGCAAAGGCCGACAGATACACGGCGTTCATCGCCTTGCCGCGACCGTCAAAACCCATCCCGACCGACCGCCACATTTCGCCGCCGGTGATCCGCAAACTCGCGCGGGCGCGAAAATCCTTGGGGTGGTCGCCTTTCAACAAGAGCCGATGCTGAATCGTCTCGCCACGGCTTTGGACCAGTCGTCCCTTATCGATCGACCAGTCGCCGCCCTCGACGGACCACCGCTTTTTGTCAAGTTCTGCGAAGTCGTCCGAGACGAGAACTTTGGCTTCAACTTTGGCTTCGCCGGCGTCGGGAGTCCGCTTGGTGGCGGGCTTCGAGTTCGGCGCCGCCAGGAAACTCGCCAGCTTCGCGCGCGCCTGCTCGACTTTGCGCGTATTCTCAGCAACCAGCTCGTTGGCCTTCGCGACGCGCGCCTCTTGTGCGGCGAGAGCGACTTTCCGCTGGGCGGGGTTCAGCGCGGGATAGTAAGACTCGACAGGCAATTGGACTGCGGCAATCTGCAAATCGCCGCCGAACAGCGACGGCAACTGCGGGAGCAGCACGCGCGTCTTGTCGACTCGCCGCTCGTCGCCTTGTGTGAAGAAATAGGTGGCGGTCTGCGGGTGGGCGTCGTAAGCGCGAACGAGGAGACCGCCGGGCTCGCCGTGTGGATCGTCGCGAATGTCGTGCGCTTCAAAAATGGCTCTAAGCTGGTAATACTCGGGCTGCGAAATCGGGTCGTATTTGTGATCGTGGCAGCGAGCGCAGTTGGCGGTCACGCCTAGAAACGCCTTCGACGAGTGCTCGATAATGTTGTCGATCCACACGTTGCGATTGAACTTGTACCAATTGCGGGCGAGAAACCCGGTGGCCCGCAACGCATCCGTGTCGCGGGGAGCCGCCTCATCCGCCGCCAACATCTCGACGATCATCCGGTCGTAACCCTTGTCCTCATTGAGCGAGTCGATGATCCAGTCCCGCCAACGCCAGAGGTGCTGGCGACCGTCTCGGACCTCCTTGCCGTATCCAGAAGGGTCGCTGTATCGCCAGATGTCCATCCAGTGCCGCGCCCAACGTTGCCCGTACTGCGGGCTCTCCAATAGACGGTCGACGACCCGGTCGTAGGCGGTCGGCGAATCGTCATTCAAGAAGTCGATGAGCTGCTGGCGAGTTGGCGGCACACCGATCAAGTCGAGATAGACTCGTCGCAACAAGGTGGCTCGGTCGGCGTACTCCACCGCTGCGATTCGGTGTCGTTCGTGTTTCGCCGCGATGAATCGGTCGATCTCATTTCGCGCCCACGGGGCCGCGGCGGCAGGCGCATTGCGGCGGGCGGGAGGTTGGAACGCCCAATGGTCTCGCGGCTTGGTGGGAATGACCTCGTCGGCGGGCGAGGCGGCTCCGCCCTCAATCCACTTCCGCAATACGCCCAGTTGGGTCGCGCTGAGCGCTTCGCCTTCGGGCGGCATCCGATCGTCAGGATCGCTTGCGGCTGTCTTGGTTATCAAGAGGCTCGCGGACGGCTTGCCAACAATCAAGGCGGCTCCGCTGTCTCCGCCCTGACGAATCAAGGTGGCCGCGTCCAGCCGCAGCCCGCCCTCCTGCTTGAGTGCGCCGTGGCAGGCGACGCACCGTTCTGCGAGGAGTGGCTTGACCTTTTCCAGGTAGTCGGCCGCACGGTCGTCTGCGGCGACGTTGACGGTGAGCGTCGCGGCGATCAACGCGATGGACAGGTGGGCGAGAGTCTTCATGTCTGTCGTGGGGTGTGGGGCTTGCTGGAGACTACTAATGTAGATCGGGCGGGCCGTAACGTAAAACTGGATCCCTCGAACGCGGGTTGACGTTGGTGCGGAATGATCGGCCGAAATGCACCGTTCGAGGCGACGGAGGCCCCTGTCGCATCAATTTCCGTTGATATTTTAGAGAGTGTTGCGTTAGAACTACCAGTGTCAGAATTTCCCAGAATGGAGAAGTCGGATGCTCGCAATTAACTCAAGTGAACGGGTCGGGCGGTTGTGCGATGGAGTTTCGCGGCGCAATTTCCTGCGCATTGGGGCGCTCGGCGTTGGCGGGATCACGTTGGCCGATCTGTTGCGGGCGGACGATGCGGCGGGGACGAGTTCGCACAAGGCGGTGATTAACATCCACTTGGCCGGCGGTCCCTCGCACCAAGACACGTTTGATTTGAAGCCCAGCGCCCCCACAGAATTCCGGGGCGAGTTCGTTCCGATCCAGACGAACGTACCGGGGCTGGAGGTGTGCGAGCACTTACCGTTGTTGGCCAAGTCGGCGGACAAGTTCGCCGTCGTCCGCTCGCTCACCGGCTCAGTCGCCGATCACAGCGACTACCCCACTCAAACAGGATTTGATCGAGGCAATCTGAAGGCCTTGGGAGGCCGGCCGTCGATCGGATGTGTGGCCGGCAAGTTACTCGGGGATTCCGGAACGGGGGCGCCGCCGTTCGTCAGCTACAACGGTGTCTATACCGGTTTCTTGAGCTCCGTCTACAAGCCCTACAAACCGCAAGGCGGCGAGTTGCGGTTGCGAGACGACATGTCGGCCGATCGCTTGCGATCCCGAACCGATCTGCTCACCTGCCTCGATCGGCTTCGGCGGGATGTGGACAACTCGGGACAGATGGAAGCGCTGGACGCCTACGCACAGCGAGCTGTCCAGGTTGTCACGTCGGGGCGAGTGGCCGATGCTCTCGACCTGAACAAAGAAGACGCCAAGGTGCGGGAGCGCTATGGCGACCACGGCAAGATGTTTCTCACCGCCCGTCGTTTGGTCGAGTCGGGTGTTCGGGTTGTCACCGTCAATTGGGGCAGCTGGGACACGCACTCGAACAATTTTGGTCACCTGCGAGGCCAGTTGCCGCGGCTCGATCAATCGCTCAGCGCGTTGCTTGAAGACCTGCACGATCGGGGCCTGGACAAGGACGTGACCGTGGTGATGTGGGGCGAGTTCGGCAGAACGCCTCGAGTCAACAACAACAAAGGGGGCCGCGATCACTGGTACGAAGTGGCCATGTGCCTGCTGGCCGGCGGCGGCATGAGAACGGGACAGGCGATCGGCAAGTCGAACAAGTTCGCCGAGCGCGCTGTCGATCGACCCGTGCACTTGCAAGAAGTCTTCGCCACTCTGTATCACAACCTGGGTATCGACGTCCGCACGACGACGATCATCGATCCAGCCGGCCGACCGCAGTACCTGGTCGACCGCCGCGAACCGATTCGTGAACTCCTGTAGGTCCCGCCTGCCGGGCGGGACTTCGCGACGAAGTCGCGCTGGTAGGTCCCGCCTGCCGGGCGGGACTTCGCGACGAAGTCGCGACAAAAGGCCTCAACCACCACGCCACGTCAATTCACGACGGGCTGCTAGAAGTAAGATAGTTCGCCGTCAGTTTGGCCCGTGATGATAATGTCCCGCGCATGCGAGCGACCATCAACCTCGACGACAAGTGTCGCTGGGCCTGACGGGACAGAAACGGTATCGCGAACATCCAGTACAGACGAGCCAACGCGGCCGACCTGGTGGACTCGCCATTGACCTCTAACCGAATCGTGACTTGCGCCGAACAGCCCGTACCACGTGAAGCCATGGTGGAATCCATTTTGAGAGTGAAGGCAGAGTCCTATGTTGCCGCACGGGGTCTCCCACTACGGACGAGCTTGGTTTCGGTCAAGACGGACGTGTGACTCGCCGGAGTTGTCAAGGTGAATTCGCGGAGGTTTTGGCGATCGACGAGAACCTTAGCGGATTCAGGTTGTCGTTTTGTAGAATTCGTTCAGCAGGCCGCACGTCTTGGCGAAACTCGGCCCAATTGTCGTCTATTCTCCTGGTTTCGAATCTTTGCGGGAAGTTTCTACGTGGATGCGGAGTCGTTAGTGCAGTCGTGGCGGAACGGACGCGCGTCGGTCGCGGCCGACGGGCGGATCGCCATGCGGTCGGTGGCGTCGTTGACGTTGGCTGAGAAATTTCGCCGCGCCTACAAGTGGATCGTCGAGACAGCCGTTCTTTCGTCGCACATCGACCTTGAATTCGGCGCACCCGTGCGGCTCATCAGAGGCCAGCACCAAGTGATCGTCCACGAAGGCGAGGGTTACTGTTCGTTCATCTTGCTTCCCTTGCTCACGCTGATGACCTCGAGGCGGATGGTTTTTGTCGGGGCTCCGGGGCGAGGGAAGACGTCGGTGGCGACGCTGATGTCGCTGTTGGCGGGTCACGAATTGGACGAGGTGCGGCGCTCGATCCAGCATGGGCATCCTCAGTTGACGATCGCCGACCTGCTCGGCGCCCCGATACCCAGTGAGCTGATTCGAGCCGACGACGCCAAGGACATTCGCGTTTCGTGGCGCGACTGGATCGGGATGCGAGTGAAGATCATTGACGAGTACAACCGGATTCCCACCAAGACGCAATCCGCCCTGCTCTCACTGATGTCCGAGGGATACGCGGAAATGTACGAACAGGTCGTGCACGCCGGCAAGTCCGCTTGGTTTCTGACCGCCAACGACGATCTTGGCGGCGGGACATTTCCCGTCATCGACGCGTTGAAAGATCGCATCGACATCGTGGTTCGCTGCACGCCGTTTCACGCGCAGCACCTGGGCGTGCTCGATCGCCGGATCGCCTCGGCCCGCAACGCCGAGGAGTACATTCCCGACGATGTAGTTTTCACAGCGAGCGAATTGGCCGAGGTGAACCGGGAAGTGCGGGCGGTCGAGATGCCGGCGGATGTCCTCGACCTGACGGGCTTTCTCTTTGGCCAGCTCGACTTTTGCCGGCAGGCGTCGGACAGGCTTGAATTCATGAACAAGGACACGCTCACTTTGGCGGGACGGCGGCTCGGGCACGTCTGCAACGAGGACTGCCCGTTGGACAAGCACGAGAATCTCTGCACGCAATCGGAGAACGGTGTTTCACCGCGCGCCTACCAGTCGCTGATTCACTACGCTCGAGCGCTGGCCTGGTTTCGCGGCCGCACGGCCGTATCGATCGAAGAGGTCCGCCGATTAGCGCCGTGGGTCCTGTTCGACAAGCTGAAGGTGAACAGTCAGAGCGGCTTTTTTCAAAAAGGCGAGAACAAGGTGCTGTTGACCGATCGCGTCTCCTGGATCGATCAACTCTTCGACCGGGCGACTCAACAGTACTCGGCCTACGAAGTCTCTCGCGAGCCGATCCTCGCACTCCATCGACAGGCCGAATCCGGATTCGGCGGACTGTCGACCAGTGAAATGCGGCGGCGAACGGGAGCAGTGAAACAGGCCATCGAACAGCTCGTCAACAAACACGAGTTGAATGGGCCGGTCTACGAAGATCTGCTGCGGTTGAAACAACTGTACTCCCGTTATCGCGACATGCTGAATCAACGACCGTGAACTGTGGGACAAAGAAAGGCCGTCAAGAAAAGAGATGGATGCAAAGGCTCGCCAAATAGTCGAAGAGATGCAGCGCGACGGGCGGCAGACGTTCGCACAATGGGATCCGCAGCTATTCGACGACATCAGCGAAGGGCCCGCCAAGGACCTCTGGGTCGCACTGCTGGGGAATGCTCGCACGCCGCAAGCCGCACAATACGATACGTTGGCGGACTATTTGCGGCTGGTGAGTGAGGCGATCGGCAACGGTTATTTGGTCGAGTCAGCCAACGGAATGGACTTGAACAATGTCATGGCGAGCTGTCTCCGTGATTGGATTCCCAGCCGCTTGGCGTCGGTCAGTCCGGGGAAGCGGGCCGAGTCGTTAAGCACGGCGTGGAATCTCTGCGAGGGCGTGCTTCGCCAGCCGGCTTGGATCAACGCCTACCTGATGACTCGTGCTGACGAGATGACTGACTTGGCGACGCTTGAGGAGTTTTTCGCTCGCTTGCTTGACCCCGTGTTCTCGCCGACGGCTGATGCTCAGTGGACAGGCTCGCTCGACTTCACCGTCATCGATCCCAGCGAATTTGATGAGCACTTTCTGCCGGGCGAAATCACGCCGCTGGCGAATCGAGTCGTGTCCGTCGCTGACCGCCGCTCGCGGAGCCGCCTCGGCGTGCTGCTGCAAAAGTCACGGCAGAGCCGTTGCCTCGGGCACATGCCGCCCACTGTCGATCCGTATTCCGACGATCCGCCGCCGGTGGAGGCCGCTGGAAATCGTATTCGTGTCGGCGCTGCCGCGGTTGACGTCCCGTTACTCGGAACACCGCGAGACTGCGTGGCGTTGACGTCGGGATTTGTCGTCGTCACCGCCGAAGACTCGCAGCGCATCTGGATAGTCGAATCATCGGAATGAACGATCTCGCTGAGAATCCCCGGGCGACGCTGGCGCGCGAAGTTGCCGACGCGTGGCCGCGAGCCTGCGCGCATTGGTCTCATTTCTTGTTGCTGTGCGACCCGATCGACAATTCGGAACAAGCGAGCGTGGCACAGATCCACTTGGGGACTCGGCAAGTTTCCTTGAATTTCGACACGCTGATTGAAAAGGAACTGCTGGGCTCGGTCGAAGCGATCCTGGCGCATGAAGTCGGCCACCACGTCAAGTATCCCGGCAGCCTCGCCGTTCAAGCGCGGCTGCGACTCTTGGAGCGGTCGCTGCTGCCGTTCAAAGACTATTCACTGATCAATCTGTTCACGGACTTGATGATCAATGAGCGATTGGGACGCGACCTCCGCGGTCAGCTGATCGCCGTCTACAGGGCGTTTACCGCCACGCCCGCGTTTCACGCGTCTGGAAAGTGGAAGCGAGACCCGTCTTTCCTGTTCTACATGGCGATCTATGAGGAGCTTTGGAGATTGACGCCAGGCGAACTGATGGGCCGGCCCGCGGAAGAATTCGGGAAGCACTTCAACGGCTATCGAGCCGAAGCGCGGGTGTTGGCGGAGCGGCTGTTCAACCTCGAGCCGAACGTATACACGCAGTTCCTCTACTACTTGTCAATTTCGTGCCGCTACCTGCAGCCGATCGTCGACGACGATCCCCAGGCCGCCGACCCGTACGCATGCGGTTGCGATGACCCCAACGCGGACGACTGGGCCGACGCGTTGTCGCCGAACGCGCAGGAGCGGGCCGCCATTGAGCGGGCGATTCGCGAAGGCTGGTTTGACCCCGATGAAGCCAAACGGCTGGACGATCTCAGCGCGATTGAAGAACGAATCGCCCGCCTGCCTGGGTTTGGATCGGCCGACGCCCATCAAGTCCCAGAGATCATGGCTTGCTGGTATCGTCAGCAGGCCGAGAACTACTTGATCAAACCTCCCCCTCAGCAACGAATGGGTGAGGCGGTTGTGCCGACGACGCTCGAGGATTGGGAACCCGGCGATTCGCCGCGAGACATCGATTGGCGCGCGACGTTGACTCACCGAGGCGACACGCTTGGACCAGCCGCGCCCATCCGCCGCAGCTGCATCGCGGAAGTCGAAGGGATGGAAGTTCCGCTCTGGCAGCCGCGGATCGAGATCTATCTGGACGTCAGTGGATCGATGCCGGACCCGCGGTGTTGTGTCAATTCGATGACGCTCGCAGCGCAGATTCTCACCCTCGGCGCGATTCGCGCGAACGGTTGGGTGCGGGCCCTGGTCTACTCATCCGAGCCCGTGTTCTACTGGGAGTGGTGTCGCTCCGAGACCGAGATCTCCCGTTTCCTCATGCACTACATCGGATCTGGGACCCAGTTTCCCTTTGCTGTCGTGCGCAGGTCGATCGCTGAGTGCGGAAACGATCAGCCCATACGCGTGGTCATTTCCGATACGGATTTCGATCGCAACTACATCTCCTACCTGGAGAACAGACGTGGCGACGCGCTCTTGTTTGACGCGGCCGAGTCGGCTCCGTTCGTGTTGATGCAGCACCGCGCCGTTGACGAATGGACATCGCACTACCGGTCGCAAGGCGTCACGACCATTGACGTGCCGGAGATGGACGATTTTCCGCGCATGGCCACGGATTTGGCGATGGCTCTGTTCCCGCATGAATCCTCGACTCAAAAGAGATGACATGGCGCTATTTCGACGAAAGAAGAACCGGCCGCCGCGTGCGATGAGGCTTGCGTTCGTTCAGCTTCGCATCCGCGAACGGGCCCAACTTCTCGAGTCCGCTGTGGTCGAGCCCGAGTTAGAGCGCGCTCGTTTGGCCGACTTCTGCCGAGACGCGGGAGTTCCGCCCGTCGCTCTCGATACGTTCGAATCCTGGACGGCCGAATTGGACGAAGAGGCGTGGCGCCGCCTTGCTCTCCAGGTAGAGGCGTTCGGAGATGACGGCGCTCGCAGTTGTCTGCCGGCGATTCACGACGCGAATCAATCACTCGCGCCGCTCATCGGACAGCTGGTTGATCTTGCCACTCGGATGCCCATGCACACAATGGATCTGCTGTGCCAGAGCGTCATTCGAACGGAGGAGTTCGCCCGCGCTTTTGCGGCGAACGCGGGGATCGCCATTCACGGCGAAACAGCGGAGGAGTCAGCGGTAGTTCTCAATCGCCTCGATTATTCTCAGCTGCTGGCTGAAGCGGAGGCCGCGAAACTGTCGGCCGAGGACCGGATGGCGTATTTGAGGGCGTTGCAAGAAGAAGAGGAAGCTGAGCACTTCGGCGCTCGCCGGGGAAAGTGGTAACGATGGAGTGGGGGTTTGATAAAACGGCGTGCACTCATCCTCCACCTGGGGGCGCGACGGACGATCTGTCGCGGTTTCGGTACCACACGGGCGCTGCGTTGCGACGTGTTGACGATGATGAGTTTTCGCCCGTGCTGTTCCGCGACATAGGCGCCGATGGGATGGAGCTGTTTCTGACGGGCAAGCTTCGCCGACTAGCCGGCCCCTACGCGCCCATCACCTACATCCGGAGCAGTGAGTACAGCGAGCCGTACACCGACTTCGAACAGATCGGGCGCCTGGTGATCCTGCAGCCGCGCCAGTTGGGTATCTGGCATTCGGGCGTTGACGCGATCTACGTGGCGCCTGTCGACCGGATCGGTGATCAAGATTCGATCGGCTGGGTCCCCGGAGACGCTCCGCTCGCCACGGCGGCGCAACGTTTGCAGGGCGTCGCGACGCGAGCTGAACTGCGCGAGGTGCTGGGCGGCGGTGCATTTGATGACGCGATTCGCGAAACGCGGAGTCGCTTGACGGAAATAAATTGTGAGTGCGGACGTGTCGAGCAGTTGGCCGGGCAAGCCACGCATCAAATAGACTCGCTTGTTTCCCGTTTCCATAGGATCAGTCTACGCCCTGGCTCGGTGCTGCGCCACATGCGAACGGGTGGTCATTTCTCTTTTTGGCGACGTTGTTTCGGCGCGGCCGCGAATTCGGGAAATGGAGCTTCGGCGTCCGCCGGGAAGCGGTCGAGAATCATTTGCAGTCGCTGGCGTCGGCCCGGCGCCATTTTGTCGAGCGGACTGACTTCGCGCTCTTGTCGCGGGTCCTTGTCGAGGTCGTGAAAGTTCCCCGCGCTATCGAGAATGTGATGCCAGTCGCGGATCATGCGAAAGTCGCCGATTTGCGAGTAGATCCAGTTGCGCTTTTCGAATGGATCGTCGCCGCCGCGCAAACTCGGTACGAACGAGACGCCGTCGAGCGTCGCACCGGCTGGTACATCCATGCTTGCCATGTCGAGCATCGTCACATAGAGATCCGTGAAGTCGATGAGGTCTCGGGAAACTCGCCCGCCGCGCGACAGCGACGGAGCCCGCACGATGAAAGGGACGTGGACTCCCCAGTCGGCCCGGCCGCCCTTCCCTTTTGGATAGGGTTCGCCAAGCAGCTGACCGGCTGCCGATGAACCGTTGTCGCCCGTGAAGATCACGACCGTGTTGTCTTTCAGTCCGGCTCGGTCGACGGCTGCGATCAACTGGCCGACGAGTCGATCCATGTAGGTCACATATCCCGCGTACTGATTCGATTTTTCCTTTGGCGGATCGTCCCGGTTCAGCGGAGTGGTCGAGTGTGGCCCGTGCACCAGCAGCATGGGGTAGTAGATGAGGAATGGTGTTTCTCTTTCGCGGGTTGCGAAGTCGACGAGAAAATCGTTGATCTTGTCCGGTCCATAGCGCGCCGTTTCGCGGCGCCCGTTGGTCATGATGTGTCCGTCCCAGTACCGCTGGCCCGTCGTCGGCCGCCCCGCTTCGGCGCCGGTCCAGACGCAGTGTTCGTCGAAGCCGTGATGCTTCAACGCATCGGGCTGTTTGCTGAGATCGTTGATCTGCCACTTGCCGCCGATCGCCGTTGCGTACCCCGCGTCGCGCAGCACTCGAGCGAATGTCGTGAACCGGTTCCAATTGAGCCCGCCGCCGCCTCGACGGGGGACGTCGTAGTGGCGCGTCCAGCCGTGCCGGAACGGGTACTGACCTGTCAGCAGCGTGACGCGAGTCGGCGTGCAGATCGGCATGCTCCACGCCGTCTCGTAACGGACTCCCTGGGCGGCCAGGCGATCAATGTTCGGAGTTGCGTGTTTCGCTCCGTAGCAACTGACCCAGTCGCGCCCCATGTCGTCGACCATGATCAAGATGATGTTGGGCCGATCAGCAGCCGCCAAAGACTCGGCAGCCGCCAAAGACGTTGCGCGCAGCAATAGGTAGGCCAGCGGAACGCTGAGAAAAACCGACGCCAAGCGATGCGAGGTCAACGTCATTTCTGTGCGCTTCGTTGGAGGTGTCGCCGGATGACAGGAATCATTACTTTGAGCCGAAGGCGTCGCTGGCGACGACTTGCTGTATTAGTTCTCGCAGGCCGTACCCGTGTTTCGGCATGGCGTCGACGATTTGGTCGATGTCGTCTCGATCAGTGAAACTCAATCTCCTCCCCAGCGCGTAGACCATGAGCTTCTCCGTCAGGCAACGGGTGAACTGGTTTGGGCGTTGGAGAAGGTGTTGCTTGATTCCCGCGGGTCCCGAGATGGCCGTGCCATCGGGCAGCTCGCCCGACGCGTCGATCGTCAGCGATTTTCCATATCGCCGCCGCCACGCGCCGACGTGATCGAAATTCTCCATGGCCAGCCCGAGCGGATCGATCCGCCGATGGCACTCGAAGCAGGTGGGATTATTGCGGTGTTTCTCCATCAGCTGGCGAATGGTGGCGACGCCACGCGTATCCGGCTCGAGAGGCTCGATGTCGGGCGGCGGCGGATTGGGAGGAGTTCCGAACAGATTCTCGAGGATCCAGATTCCGCGCACGACGGGACGAGTTTCAACGCCGTTCGAGGTGGCGGTGAGGATGCTGCCGTGCCCCAACAGCCCACCGCGGTGATGCTCTCCAGTCAGCGACACCTTGCGCATGTCGTCGTGGACGACTCCGGAAATCCCGTAGTGGCGGGCGAGCGCGGCGTTGAGAAACGTATAGTCGGAGTCGACGAATTCCAGCACACTGCGGTTACCGTGGAGGACGTGGTGGAAGAACAACCGCGTCTCGGCTCGCATGGCGTTTTCCAAATCGTCTTCGTAGTAGCTGCGGTTCTTTTCGGGGTCCGGTGGCATTTCGCCGAGCTGGCGGAGACCGAGCCATTGGCTCACGAAGTTGTCGGCGATCGAGCCGGACTTCGGATCTCGGAGCATTCGCTTGACCTGCGATCGGACAGCCTGCGGATCACTCAGCGCCCCTTGCTCGGCTGCCTCGCGCAGCTCGCGGTCCGGCATCGAACTCCAGAGAAAGTACGAGAGCCGCGTGGCAAGCTCGTGTTGGCTCAGCGCTCGGCCGCCATTCTTGTCGGGTGCGGACTCAGCCAAGAACAAGAAGTTGGGCGATGTCAGGATTGCGCGGACACCGAACTTGGCGGCGCCCCAGAAATCTCTGTGCTGCTTGAGGTACCGCTGGGCGAGGTGCTGATAGGGTTCCATCTCGGCCGCCGTCAGCGGTCGGCGAAACGCTTCCTCACCCAGCCGGGCGAGCGCGGCGTCCAAATACGCGGGTCCGGGATTCATCGGCGGGTTGGGAAAGAATCGAGCGAAGCCCGCGGGCGGCCATTCGTCGTAGACGGGCCCTTCCAGCTCGACCGAATAAACGTGCAGCTCGGGGCCCGATCCGATGTACATCTCGGGCGGATTGCGAGCCGGGTAGACCGCATCTTTCGTGTACTTCGGCAGGACCTTCCGCATAATCCGCTTGAACGAGCCATGAGGTCCGTTGGCCCAATGCAGATGGAATGTGAATCCGCGTTCCAGCCAAACCCGATGTTCGATTTCGACAACTCGGTCGTCGGGAATCTCGTATTCCCCAATGATGCGATGCGCCGTCGGTCCCAGCTCGCGCGAATCGATACTGATCGACAGCTTCATCGGCTCGCCTGAGTTGTATCGCAGGTCCTCGTCTCGATACCTCGACTTCCGCTGGTGAGCGCGGGCTGTGAAGCGGATCACGTACTCGCCGTCCGCCGCGACGCCGCGTCGCTTGTCGAGTCGCGTCAAGCCGAGCGGTTGGCGAAACTTGATGAACAGCCGCGCGGCCTCGCCGCCGAATCCGCGCCGCGCTCCGCCGATCTCTTCTCCTTCCAGTCGCTCGTGAATCAGCGCGGGGCGGGGCCCGGGCCGGATCGCCTTATCGGCCACTTGGCGGGCGGCTTCCAGATAGTTGCGGAGCAAGTAGTCGGAGGTGACAAGTCCTTCCCCGACATTGTCGAAGCCAGCCGTCGACTCGTCTGGTGGAAAAGTCGTCGTCGGGTCAAAGTCGATCATCTTGAGACCGAACAGATCGCGAATCGTGTTGCGGTATTCGGACCGATTCAATCGCCTCATCACCACCTTACCCGCATCCTGCTGCGCCGCTTCGCGAGCCTCGGCGAGCATGGCGGTGAGGTCGGCGACAACGCGTTTCGTTTGCTCGGCCGATGGCTGCTTCGCATCCTCCGGCGGCATTTCTCCCAGGTTGAGTTGATCCAGAATCTCCTGGAGCAGTTCGGCTTCGTCCTGACTCTTGGCCGCGTCAAACGACAGCCGGTCGAAGCGCCGATCGGCTTTTTGAGTCTTGGGACCGTGACAGCGAATGCAATGGGAATTGAGGAACGTCCCCAACGCAGCGGCGTCCTGATCCTGGGCGAGACCAGCGGCCGGAAGAGCGAACAGAAGTGGCAGTGCCACAACTGAGCAGAGAAACCACTTCATGTCAGCAACTCGTTCAAGTTTCCGGTGCTCGTCGCGAACTCGTCGCGCTCGACACCGAGCTGTTGCAGGATCGTGACGAACAAGTCGGAGAGAGGTCGGCCGTCCCGTCCATGTCGGTCGAACCGATGATGAGCCCCGTTGCGGAAGCCGCCGCCGACTAACGCGATCGGCAGGTTGCGGCTGGAGTGAGAGCTGGCGTTGCCCATGCCGCTGCCAAATAACACGACGGTCGAGTCGAGTAGTGGGACGCCGTCGGCGTCGAGAGTCTGCTTCAGCTTGCCGATGAATCTGGAAAACTGCTCCGCGTAGTACGACTCGATGATGTTCAGTTGCTTGAGCAGATCAGGACGTTTGCCGTGGTGCGTCAGTGAGTGATATCCCAACGAGACTCCCTCAAAGGGGAACATTCGATTGCCGCCAGGGTGGCCGTAACAAATGACGTTGGTCGAGTTTGTCTGCAGGGCGAGCACGATCAGGTCATACATGACGGCCGTGTTGTACGGGTACTCCAAATCGACGGCCACATCGTCATTGCCGCGAATGACCTCGTCATCGATGTTCGGCTTGGCGATGTCGATCCAAGCGGACTGGCGTTTGAGTTTTCGTTCGACGCCGCGAATGGATGTTAAGAACTGGTCGAGCTTGGCTCGATCGGCGCCGGCTAATCGAGTTTGCAGTCGCCGCGCGTCTTGTCGCACGACGTCGAGGATGCTGCCGTCCTCGTCCAGGAACCGCTTCTTGCGTTGTTTGGTCTTAGCTTGGTCGCTGACAAACAGACGAGTGAAAACGCGAGTGGGACTCGCGTCCGTCGGCAGAGACACGCCCGCGCGCGACCAGGAGACTCCACCCGAACCCAACAAGAGCGAGGGAAAACGGGTCGCTTGGCCGAGTTGCTCGGCCAGCAGTTGGTCGAGTGAGTGCAAACGCTGCGGGTGTTGGCGGACATCCTTCATCTCCACGGCGTTGAGCAATGTGTTGGAGCAGCCGTGGCCGCCGCCGACGTCGGGATGGTCCAAGTTGGTGAAGATGGTCAAGTCCCGGCGATGCGGTTCTAGAGATTTCAGAAGCGGCGGCATGACGTAGGCGGCGCCTGTCTGCTCGGGAAAGAAGCCGCCGGGGTTCATCCCGTAGTTTGGGGCCACGCAAACGAATCGGTGGGCGGGTGCGCTCGTCTGGTTGAGCTTCGCTCCGTAGGACTCAAACGGGGGAAGCGCGATCGAGACGCCGAGACCTTTTAGAAAGAGACGTCGCGGAATAGTCGCCATCGTCGTGCTGAATCCTAAAGTGACCGAGCGGGCGGCGAGCGACCTGCTCGCGGAGCCTAGTTTCTACCACGAAGCCGCAAATCGACAAGAGGGGGCGTCACAGCACGGCGCTGCCAGCATTCAGCCTAGTTCACTGTGGTGGGACGGCCAACAGAGAGTGGCCCGCCCCCCACACATTTCGTATCACTTCGGGGGGAGGTT
>JASMLW010000341.1 GCA_030748485.1 Pirellulaceae bacterium | reverse complement strand
TCCGCTCCACCAGCAGCAGCCGTTCGTTGTCGAGCCGGTTGAGTTGATACCAGACGATTCGAGGGCTCTTGTCGAGAAATACTCTGGGGCGCTTGACCGGCTCTTTCTTCTCGCCGTGCTGATGCTCGTGCTCGGCAGAATCCGGCGGGCTCTGTTGACCGGCCGCGCGGTTTGAACCGACGCCGCAGATCGCCGATGCCGACAACATCGACAACAGCGCCAACAGCAATGAAACACCTCTAAACATCTCGCAACTCGCTTCGAGCAGGTCAATGATTGGAATGAGAAAACGCCGGTCAATTGAAGTTCGCCCGGCGTTTCGCGATAACTTGTCTAGCGTTCGAGCTGCCGCATGGCCTCGTCGAGCGTGTACTGCAGATAGTCGTCCATTTCGTGTTCGAGGACGCCGAGCGCCGTTTCGATTGCATCGTCGCCGCTCAAATAACTAATCGCTCGAATCGCCTCGAGCCGCACCCGGGGATGCTCGTCGTTGACGCGTTTCTCCAGCAACACCAGCGGCTCGTCAACTCGGTCCATCCAGAAAGAGAAGGCTCTCGTCGCGGCTGCTCGAGCGCGGTGGTCCTCGGCGTCGAGCAGCTTGTCGAGCAACTGGCGCTGAAAACTCTGATGCGTTTGGTGCATCCACAACGCTTCCAGCAAGTTGTGTTCGTACTGCTTGTCCGACTTATCGAGGCCGCTCACCCACTTGCCGAGCGCGGCGACGACATCCGTCGACTTGCGTTGAGCCAGTTCGCGGCGAGCTCGATATCGAGTCCTGTCTGCGGGCTCTTTGAGCAATTCGAGCAGGTCGGGAATCGGTTGGCCGTCGATCTTGGCGGGCTTCAACAGCGGCCGACCTTTGTAGGTAACTCGCCAAACTCGGCCGTGGCTGTGATCGCGATGCGGCTCGCGAAGGTTATGCTGCAGATGACCGATCAGCGCGTTGTGCCAATCGACGATGTACAGCGAACCGTCGGGGGCGAATTGAATGTCGATCGGACGGAAGTTGCCGTCCGCGCAGGAAACGATCGGCGTCACTTCTTTGCCGACGAAGCCCGACTCGTGTTCGCGAACTTCATGGTTGAGGATCGACCGATCGCCGATGCAGTTGGTGAGCAGGAAATTCCCTTGCACTGCGGGCGGGAAGTGCCCGCTGGAGACGATCTCGCAGCCGGCCGAAGGCCTCGTCCGCTTCGGATAAAAAGTGGGGAACTTGAACTTGGGATCGCCGCCGGTCTGCTTGGCGATGCGGCGGTGCTGCGAGCCGCCGGGGTGCTTGAGCGGGTAGTCCATCTTGCCTGTGATGGGAGCCGCCCAATAGCTGTTGCCCGGTGACGCGTCGGCGATGAAATTCTGCCCCCAGCGGTCGAAGACGTGCCCCCACGGATTGGCGAAGGCCATCGAGCTGTGCACGCCAAACTTCTCCGAACGCGGCTCGTATCGCCAGATGCCCGCTTCGTGCAGACGCGTCAGCCCGTAGGGACTTTCGACCTGCGAGAACTTGAACGTGCCCTCTTGGAAGTACAAACCGCCGCCCGGGCCCCACTCAAACGCGGCGATGCCGTGGTGAGAGTCGGCGGAATCGAAACCGACGAGTTGGCGGATGACCGTGTCGGCTACGTCATCGCCGTCCGTGTCTTTGGCGAACAGGATGTCCGGCTGCTGAGCGATGTAGACGCCGCCCATGCCGATCTCAAAACCGGTCGGTTGGTGCAACCCGCCGGCGAACACTTTGCATTCATCTGTTACGCCATCGTTGTTGTGGTCTTCGAGGATCAACAGCTTGTCGTCCATCTTGGTCTTCGGTTTCCAATGCGGATAGGAAGGCATCGTCGAGACCCACAGGCGACCTTTGTTGTCGAAGTTCAACGCGACCGGATTCGCCAGCTCGGGAAACTTCTCTTCGGAGGCGACGAGAGTGATCTCGTATCCCGGAGCCAGCTTGAACAACTTCTGTTGCTCGGCGGCCGTCAAGTAGTCGAGCGAACCGAGCTTTCCGCGTTTCCGATTCGGGTCGTCCGCTCCGCCGACGTTTGTTTTGGGAGTGATGAACGGCAGCGTGTTGCTGTCGTCGATCTCGTCAGCGACGGGTTGCTTCTGAGCCATCGCCCAGATTCGTTTGTCGCGGTTGGCGCACATCTGATCGAGAATCGCCCGTTCGCGCTCCATTACTTCGCGGTTGCGGTACGTGCCATCGGATCCCGCTTCGCCGCGAGCTCCGTAGATCGAGAATCCATTGACCGCTCGGTAACGGTGCCACCAGTGAAAATTCTTGTCGTCGATCGCGGCGTTCAGTTTCTTGTCGAACACGGGCCGAGCTGCGCCGAACAGGCCGTTCATCAAGATCGGGCCCAACGCAAAATACCCTCTGTCGTTGAGGTGAGCGCCGTTGAGCGTGAGCCGCTCACGACGATCTTCAAACAGTTTCTTGGTGGGACGAAACAAGTCCACGAAGCCGACCTCTTGCCGCTCCGCCACGCCACCGAGCGCGTCGGTGTATAGCTTGAGCCGCTCATTGTGCGCCTTTCCGTCGGGCAGATTGGCGTCGCCCGTGTTCGCAAATGCGATCGGAGAGACAAGCGCGATCCGCGGTGGGCCGTCGCCGCTGTAGTCCTGCTGCTTGGTGTGCAAGACCAGCTTCTCCATCTCGTCCACGAACGCGCTCAAGCCGTCTTCGCCGGCGAACGACTCATTGAAGCCAAAGAAAAACAATACGACCGACGCCTTGCTGTGCTTCAAGTGGGCGTCGGGGGAACCGAAGTTCTGCGACCGGATCCGCTCGTCCGGTTCGTCGCCCGGAAAGCAGAGGTTGCGGACGGTCAGTTCGTGTTTGGGGAATCGTTGGTGGAGAAGCGTCTCCCAATAATTGTGATGCTGCATCCGCTCGCCGAGCGCGTTTCCAACCAGGCAGATGTGATCGCCCTTCTGCAGTTTGAGGGCTTGTCCGAACGCGGAGGAAATCACGAGATTCGCGGCCGCGAAGAGCAGTACTGTCAATAATCGCATCGCTGTGGGTCCCTGAGAGAGAGTTTCTCGAAAGCCAATTCGGACCATCTTACGACGAAAACCGCGGATTGGCGACCGGCGATCGGCCGCCCGATTCACGGGGATGTACAATGCCGGGAGCAAGGCCGTCAGGCGATTGAAGTTTCTTTAACAGACTGTGCGAGTGTGAGGCGCCGAATGTTGTGGCGAATTCTCTGTGTCGCGGTGGCCGCGCTCTGTTGGGGTTTGTGCTCTCCCGTGCAAGCGGAGCGGTCGCCCAACTTCATCGTCATCTTCATGGACGCGATTGGGTTGAGGAAGTAGACGCCTCGACCGGCGAAATTCTCGCTGCCGTCAAGCAACTGGGACTCGACGAGCAAACGCTTGTGTTGTTTACATCCGACAACGGTTCGTATCGAGAGAAGCAGGGCAGCAACTTGCCGTTGCGAGGCCGCAAGGGGCGCACGGACGAAGGCGGCATGCGAGTTCGGGACTTGGGGGACGTCGGCAAACCCGGAGCCCATCAGCGACCGGCCGGCGCGTGCCGAGACCCACAGCCGCTGTTGCTCTCCAACGGCCAATAGTCGGCGCGATTGTTGGTCGCTTCGGCCGCGCATCGTGGCGTCGCTTTTTCGCCAGATCCACGTCTGTTCGATATACTGCCTTCCAAGGCCGTCGAAT
>JASMLW010000340.1 GCA_030748485.1 Pirellulaceae bacterium | reverse complement strand
CCCATGTTCTTTGTTGTCGGCGAGTACGACAATCCGAGCCGCAATCGGGCGACCCGCGAGCGACTGCGCGATGTCGGCGTCGCCGCCTCTATCCAAACGTATGCGTACGGAAAGCACGGCTGCTGGAACCAGCACCCCTGGTTCGATGTCATCGTCGATGATCTGGACGCCTTCTTTTCGAGAGAGCTGAAAAAGCCATCGCGGCCGGCCAACGCGACGATCGCCACCGACTGGGGCTCGCTCTCATTCAACGACAAGTCGATTTCACTGCACGTCGACAAGGCGGCCGGCAAGAAGAGTGTCGACATCCCGCGATTGAACAACCCGATCAAAGTCGCATACGTCCGCGGCGATCAATCGGTCAAACCGCTCGCCGTGAAGCCCGGCGTCAAGACTTGGGCGGTCTCGTTGCCAAAGGGAGCTGATGGGTCGATCGACTTGGTTGTCGAGACGGTCGGTCGGCCGTTGCTGCCGACGATTCCCCGAATCGTCTCTCAAGGCGACGACGGCGTGATCGTCCTTCCTGCGCACCAGGCGGTCGCACACGGCGAGCTGCTGCGCTATGAGCCGCAACCTCACAAGAACACGGTCGGCTATTGGGCTCGAGAGACTGACTGGGTCGAATGGACTGTCTTCGTTGAACAACCTGGTTCATTTCAAGTTGAGATCCTGCAGGGATGCGGCAAAGGGCAGGGCGGCAGCCAGGTGGCCGTCTCTGTCGGCAAGGAGGCGGTCGAGTTTATCGTCGAAGACACCGGCCATTTTCAGAACTTCAAGCCCCGCAACATCGGCGCTGTCGAGATCGCCACTCCGGGGATCGTTAAACTGCGGATTCGCCCGCGGAAGAAAGCCAAGAACGCCGTCATGGACGTTCGCCGCGTTCGTTTGATTCCGGCGAAATCGTAAGCGCGCGCCTACTCGGCCGACGACATGCGATAGCCCAGCAACGATTGGGTCAACTGTCCGCCGAACAGCACCAGTTCCCTGAGCGATTCGTCGAAATCGTTATCGGTCAGCCGCAGCGGCTGTGTCGTTTCACCGCGCTCGGCGGCGATCAGCACGGCTTTGCGCAGCCATTCGCTGATGAACGCCGGGCTGACTCCCTCGGTCTTCTCGACCCAGTCGTCGACCGCGACTTGGGACAGGTCGGTATCGGCTCCGTAGAGCAAGACCAAACGCCGCCGACATTCGTCATCCGGCAGCGGGAATTCGATGGCCTGGTCGACGCGCCCCGGGCGGCCCGCCAACGCGGGTTCCAAGATGTCGGGGCGATTCGTGGTGAGCAACGTAATGCAGTCGGTCTTCTCGCCCATGCCATCGAGCTCGTCGAGCAATTCGTGCAGCACGACTCCGTGCTGGTTGTCGGAGCGCTCTCGCGCGACGAGATCGACGTCCTCCAGAATCACGATCGTCGGGGCCAGCAAGCGGGCGAACATCATCGACTCGCGAATGTAGCGCAAATTGCGACCGGTCAACAGCACGACGGTGTGGTCCGGACACGCGTTGACCAGGTACGAAATGGCCATCGTCTTACCGACGCCGGGTGGGCCGTGCAGCAGAACTCCCCGCCGCACGCTTCTCCCGGCGCGCCGCAGCGTCTCACTATGGCGAGCGAAGCCGATCACATTTCGGTCGAGCACGTCCAGGCGATCAGCGGGCAAAATCAACTGGTCGCGATCGACTGCGCGGATCGAATGAAACCTCACTGAAACGCGATCACCAGCAGCTTCCGGCGCCGAGACGGTGATCGTCTTGCCGCGATAGACGTTCTCATTTCGCGTCGCCAAACGGACCAACTCGATCGCCTGCCGCGCGGCGTCGTGAGTTCGAGCCAGGACCTGGAGTCGCAGAGATGTCGTTCCGGGCATGACCATGCCTTCGTCAAAATCACTCATCTCGGGCTCGGCGTTGGCGCCTTGGATCATCGCAATGAACGGGTGCTCCTTGGTGTTCAACAAGTAGACGGCGTTCGTCGGCCGTTCCACCGATTCCCCCACACCGCTGCTCAGCCTGTCGTACTGACCACCGCCGCGAGCTGGATTCCCGGCAATGAGTTGCTCGAGGTTGTTGAAGTACGCTTGCTTGTAAGTGAGCAACGAAGTGCCGCTCTCGTCGCGCAAGGCCTCGAGAGCCATGTGCACGTTGATCAGCTGCCAAGGTTCAACCGGCTCGCTGATCGACTCGGCGAAACGACACGAACCTCTCATGTGAGCGACGATGTGCCGCCGAATTCCGCGCATGTGCGCCGCGAGCATGGCAAGTCCAATAATGCTTCCGATCACCAAAGCGATTGCACACGCAACGATCAGCCCATTCATGGATGTCCCTTGTTCGTTTTCACCTGTCGATTCAGTGCGCCGCGCCGCACGCTACAATATATGCACACCCGCTGCGAAAGTACCACCTTTGAATGTTTCGAAACCTCCTCAGAAGACGCCTCATGAATTGGAAGTCCGCCACTCTCGCACTGCTCGCCCTGTTGTGCGCCCGCACGCTTCTCGCCGCCGATCGACCCAATGTTGTTTGGCTCCTTTCGGAGGACAACTCAAAACACTATCTGAAACACTTTGACAAGCAGGGAGCCGCGACGCCGGCGATTCAAAAACTGGCCGCCCAAGGGATCACTTTCGATCACGCCTTCTCCTGCAGTCCCGTGTGCTCTGTCGCCCGCACGACGCTGATGACAGGTTTGTACGCGCCGCGGGCGGGCACGCAGTTCCATCGCAAATACTCCATCGCCCAGCTGCCGGCCGGTTGGCGAATGTTTCCGTACTACCTGCGACAGGCCGGCTACTACACGACGAATAATCGCAAGAAGGATTACAACGCGGTCGAAGGAAAGGGCGTTTGGGACGAGTCGTCGCAGCGAGCCAGTTGGCGAAAACGGCCCAATCCCGACGCGCCGTTTTTTCACATGCAATCGTTCGCCCAATCCCATGAGAGCTCTCTGCATTTCTCGACTCAACAAATGAACTCTCAGAAGACGGTTACCAACTCCCAAGCGATCAGCGTTTTTCCATACCACCCCGACACTCCGACCTATCGATATACGGTGGCCCGCTACCACGATCGCATGCAGGAAATCGACCGCCGCATCGGTCGGGTCGTTGCGGACCTAGAGGCCGACGGGCTGCTGGAGGAGACTTTCGTTTTCTATTTCGGAGACCACGGCGGAGTGCTGCCGCGCAGCAAGGGCTACATCTACGAGAGCGGGCTCCACGTTCCCTTGGTTGTCCGCGTGCCGAAGAAGTGGCGGAGCCTGATCGATCGGCCGTTGGGATCGCGGGCGGCGGGATTCGTCAGCTTCGTCGACTTTGGAGCCACCGTCTTGAAGCTGGCCGGCCTCGAACGACCGAATCACTTGGACGGTCGGCCGTTCCTCGGCGCAGGCGTGGACGCCAGTGAAGTCGACGCCCGCGACGAGGCGTTCGGTCACGCCGATCGGTTCGACGAGAAATACGAGATGTGCCGCTCGCTGCGAAAAGGAAAATACAAGTACCTGCGGAACTTCCAGGGCTACTACCCCGACGCTCTGCAGAATAACTACCGCTATCGAATGCTCGGATTCCAAGAGTGGCGACAGCTCTTTCACGCCCGCAAACTGAACGCGGCGCAGCGACAGTTCTTCGAGTCGAAGCCGGCCGAGCTGCTCTTCGACGTCGAGGCGGATCCGCACGAAGTCCAAAACCTGGCCGCCGATCCTGAGTTCCGTCACATCCTCACCGACCTCCGTGCACGACTTGAAAAAAGAATGCGCCAACTGCCCGATCTCAGCCTGTTCCCCGAGAGCGTGCTCGCCGAACAGGCGATGGCGAACCCGATCGCTTTTGGGAAAGATCACGCAGACGAGATCGCCGAGTTGCTGCGGGTGGCCAACCTGAGCGTCCAGCCATTCGCCGACGTTCGCGAGCAACTAGAGCAAGCACTCGAGTCCGATAACCCTTGGGTGCGTTACTGGGCGCTGACGAACTGCACTCTCTTTGGAAGCGGCGCAGCGCCACTGGCTCCACTCGCCAAACGGCGACTTGAGGACGACGAACTGCTCGTCCGAGTCCGGGCGGCCGAGTTTCTCGGCTCGATCAAAGCTATCGATCCACGTCCCCATCTGCTGGACGTGCTCAAGCGGGAAGAATCGGGAGTCGCCGCCGCCATCACGCTGAACGCTATTGTCTTCCTACGCGACGGACCCCATCGCTACGAATTCGACGTCTCCGCCAAAGACATCAAGGCGACGGGCAACGGCGTCAGCCGGCGGCTTGAATATTTGTCGAACTAGCTCAACGCATCGTCGGGCGATTTCGCCCTCCGACAGGAGAGATTCATGGACCGCCGAACATTTGCTCAGCTATTCGCAGTCGCCACCGGCGCACTCGGTTTCTCACAAGCTGAGGCCGTCGAGCCGGACAACGATCGCGATGGGCGGGCGGACCCTGCACAAGTCGACGCGGTCAACATCGAGGACCTTCGTCAATTGGCGAAGGCCACTCTCGACAAAGCGACGTACGAGTACATTTCCACCGGTTCTGGCGATGAGTTCACATTGCGCGACAACGTCGCCGCTCTGCAGCGACTGCAAGTCGTGCCGCCCCTCATGCACGGCGTGTCGCGGGTCGACATGTCGACGACCGTGGTCGGCCAGCGGATCGCCCAACCGATCCTGCTCGCTCCCGTCGCCGCTCAACGAATGTATCACCCCGACGGGCCGTTGGCGGCTGCTCGCGCGGCCCTCGCCGAACAGACGATCTTTGGCGTCAGCAGCAGCGCCGGCAGCAGCGTGGAGGAGATCGCCGCGGCCAGCAAAGGTCCCAAGTGGTTTCAACTCTATACGCCCAAAGACCGCCAGGTGGCCAAGTCGCTCGTGCAGCGAGTTGAAAAGAGCGGCTACAAAGCGATCATCGTCACTGTCGACCTGGGAGAATGGAAAGACGCCGACCGCCGCAATCGTTTCGCCCTGCCGAAACCTATGTTGCTAAGACATTTGCAGGACGTCGGTTTCAATGTGAACGCCCGGATGAGCTACGAAGAGTTGGTTGAGTTCAACATGGGCGCATGGCGGTTGTCTCTCTCCTGGGAGTTCTTTGACTGGCTCCGCAACACGACCGACCTGCCCGTGTTGATCAAAGGCGTGCTGCGGCCCGAAGACGCCCACCGCGCTGCGAAGATCGGGCTCAACGGAATCGTTGTCTCCAATCATGGCG
>JASMLW010000339.1 GCA_030748485.1 Pirellulaceae bacterium | reverse complement strand
ACAACACGTCATTCGATTGCTCGGCGCGACGCTCTAGCCACGCTACACCGACCGTAGCCAGAACACGCGCATTTCGATTGCGCGATAACTCCCGATGTCCTCTGCGTTTACCACAAGACTATCTATTCAAGTACGGGCTAGGCGACAACTTGTCGACTCAAACAACGCGAGCCGAATCGCCCGATTCGGCTCGCGTTGTTTTGTGGCCCTACGCGCTCACCCGCTGGGCGAGGGATCGCGGCGCGACGGGTTTTCGGCCGCCAATTCCCGACGCGACATCGATGCAGCCGCCGCCCCTCGCTTGCGCAACGGGCTGGTGTAAACGGGCTGGCGAGGGATCGCCCGTGACGGGTTTTCGACCGCCGATGCCCGACGCGACATCGATACAGCCGCCGCCCCTCGCTTGCGCAACGGGCTGGTGTAAACGGGCTGGTGTAAACGATCCACTTCGCACACCAGGCGCGACGCGCTAGCGGCGTTGCCCCGGGCTACGGTGAATTTGGCCTGCGGCCAAAAACGGGCCGATTCCCCGTGCCGAAACACGACGCATCCACAATTCCCACAAAGGCCGAAGGCCTTTCTCATCGTAGCCTGGGGCAACGCCCCAGGAGAATCGTGGCGCCATGATCGTAATCACGCCGAAACACGACGCATCCACAATTCCCACAAAGGCCGAAGGCCTTTCTCATCGTAGCCTGGGGCAACGCCCCAGGAGAATCGTGGCGCCATGATCGTGCGCCCCGCTCACGGGCTGGCGAGGGATCGCAGCTCGACGGGTTTTCGACCGCCGTTACCCGACGCGACATCGATACAGCCGCCGCCCCTCGCTTGCGCAACGGGCTGGTGTAAACGGGCTGGTGTAAACGGGCTGGTGTAAACGGGCTGGCGTAAACGACCGCTGTTGGCAGCGGGCTAGTGTCGACGAATTGGCGTGTTATCCTGTGAGTATCGCCACTTTCACGGAGACATCGCATGCCTCGACCAACCGCGTTCGCCTTGGCTCTATTCGTCATAATCACTTCGTCAATCACTGCGCCGAGCCGCGGGGAGGATCCCAACTCGCTGTCCGCCACGGACAAGAAGGACGGCTTTGAGCTGTTGTTCGACGGCAAAGCTCTGACGGGTTGGAAACACAAGGGCAACTGGCGAGTGGAAGACGGCGCGATGACGCGCAGCGGCCGCGGCGGCAGTCTGACCTACGTGGCGAAGCGCGTCCCCGACGATTTCGAGTTGAGGTTTCAATGGAAGGTGGCGGCGGGCAGCAACAGCGGCGTCTACTACCGACCCGGGCAATACGAGTACCAGATTCTGGACAACAAGAAGCACGCCGACGGCGTCAATCCTCGCACCAGCGCCGCGTCCCTCTACTTCTGCATGGCGCCGAGCAAGGATGTGACCCGCCCCGTCGGCGAATGGAATGACGGAGCCGTGATTTGCCGCGGCACAGTGATTCAACATTGGCTCAACGGCGTCAAGGTGATCGACTTCGATTACGCGGACAAGAAGTACGCTTCCGATGTCGAGCGATTGAAAATACGCGGCGCCAAGCTCGACGCCCGCGGAGCTCAGTTGTTTCTCCAGGATCACGGCGACCCAGTCTGGTACCGCGGCTTCAAATGGCGAACGTTGACGGCCGACGTCAAGCTCGACCGCAAGCCGGTCACGCCACAACCGCTCGACGAAGCGGCGCAGAAACGCGAAGACTCGATCCTCGCCCGCTACAAGAACAAGAAGAAGAAGTAGCCACTGGTCGTCACGCGACCGCGGGCATTCGACCGGCACGTTTGCACAGCGCAGCCACGCCCGTCGCACACTCTAGCAAGCCAGGAAAAACCGATGCGAACCACCCATCCGATTCTGCTGATTGTCGCGGCGCTGACTCTGCTTTGCGGAGGTGGAAAGCGAGTTCGCGGAGCCGAGACGGCGGAAGAGTTCGCCGCCGCAGTCTACCGAGCGACCGGAGTCGCCGGCGGCTTGGTCGTCCACTTGGGGTGCACGGATGGGAGTCAGACCGCCGCGTTGCAGCTGACTCCTCGATTTCATGTCCACGCCCTGTCGCGCGACCCGTCCGCGGTAAACAGGACTCGCGGTGAGCTGTTGCGGCGGGGAGTTTACGGAGTCGTGGCGGCCGATCGACTTGTCGGCGACCAGTTGCCCTACATCGACAACAGCGTGAATCTGGTGGTCGCCAGCGCCGATCTGGGAGTCTCCCGCGCCGAGATCGAACGAGTGTTGTGCCCGCACGGTGTGGCGTACATCAAGACGGCTGACGGCTGGGTCAAATCGATCAAGCCGCGGTCGGACAGCATCGACGAATGGACTCACTTCCTACACGACGCGTCGGGCAACGCCGTCGCCCACGACGATGTGGTCGGTCCGCCGCGGCGCCTTCAATGGATCGGCTCTCCCCGCTGGTCGCGGCATCACGACCGGATGGCCAGCATGAGCGCGTTGGTTTCGTCGGGAGGCCGGCTGTTCTACATCATGGATGAGGGTTCGCGCGTCTCGATCCAACTCCCGTCGCGGTGGACATTGATCGCTCGCGACGCCTTTAACGGCGTGGTGCTGTGGAAACGGAAGATCCCCAAGTGGCACCACCATCTGTGGCCGCTCAAGAGCGGGCCGACTCAACTGGCGCGCCGCCTGGTCGCCATCGACGACCGAGTCTACGTGACGCTGGGAATCGACGCGCCCGTGACGGCGCTCGATGCGGCGACTGGCGAGACGGTCGCCACCTACGAAGGCACCAAGGGAACAGAAGAACTGATCGTCGCCAACGGCGTCGTCGTGGCGATGACCAACGAGGGGATCTCCGAGTTGGCGAACTACTTGCCGGCGAAGAATGTCGGCGATCAAGGTCGCGTGGCGCAAGAGTGGAAATGGAACGAGAAGGATCGGAAGCTCGTCGCCTGTGACGCCAAGACCGGCCAAACTCTGTGGACGCGCGAGTCGGGCGTCGCGCCGCTGACAGTGACGTCGGACGGCAAGCGAGCTGTCTTCCACGACGGCAAGAAGGTTGTCTGCGTCGACTTGCGAACGGGAGACGAATTGTGGGCGTCCGAGCCGGCCGATCGCCGCCGCGTCGTCACCTTCAACTTCGGCCCCAAGTTAGTTCTCTACCAAGACGTCGTGTTGTTCGCCGGCGGCGACCGCACGATGAAAGCGTTCCAGATTGAATCGGGAGATCTGCTCTGGTCCGCGCCGCACGCGCGGGGTGGATACCAGTCGCCGGAGGATCTGCTCGTCGCCGGTGGGCTCGTCTGGTCCGCGCCGACAACGCGGACTGCCGATTCGGGAATCTTCACCGGCCGCGACCCGCACACGGGCGAAGTGAAGAAGGAATTCCCGCCCACTGTCGATACGTATTGGTTTCACCATCGCTGCTATATCGCCAAAGCGACCGATAAATATCTGATGCCGTCGCGCACAGGAATCGAATTCGTCGACCTCGACAAACAGAAGTGGGACATCCACCACTGGGTCCGCGGCGGTTGTCTGTACGGCGTCATGCCGTGCAACGGGTTGCTCTACGCCCCACCGCACAACTGCGCTTGTTACCCCGAAACGAAGCTGTTCGGCTTCAACGCGCTGGCTCCGACCGGAGCCTTGCCGCCCCGCGAGGCTCCCGAGGCGGGCCGTTTTGAAAAGGGTCCGGCGTTCGCCGCATTGAAGAGTTCGCCGGCTGGCTTGGACGACTGGCCCACCTACCGCGGCGATGTGCTCCGCAGCGGGTCGACCAAGACCAAACTGACAACCGAACCGAAAGTCAAATGGCGCAACTTCCTCGGCGGCCGCATCAGTTCGGCCGTATCGGTCAACAACGCCGTCTACGTGGCGGAGATCGATAAGCACTCGGTCGTTTCGCTCGACGCGACGACCGGCAAGATGAAATGGCGTTACACGACGGGCGGCCGCGTCGACTCGCCGCCGACCATTTATCGCGGAGCCGTCCTGTTCGGCTCGACCGACGGCTGGGTCTATTGCGTGCGCGCCGACGACGGCAAACTGGCGTGGCGTTATCGGGCGGCTCCGTTGGACCGGCGGCTGATGTCGCTCGAGCAACTCGAGTCGGTCTGGCCCGTTCACGGCAGCGTGCTCGTGCAGAACGATGTCGCCTACATCGTCGCCGGCCGCTCCAACTTCCTCGACGGCGGGCTCCGCATGCTGCAGCTCAACCCGCTCACCGGCGAGAAGCTGAAAGAGACGATCATCGACGAGCGCGATCCGGATACGGGCGAGAATCTGCAGAGCAAGATTCAAACGCTGCAGATGCCGGCGGGTCTGCCCGACATCCTTTCCAGCGACGGCCTCTACGTCTACATGCGGTCGCAGCGTTTTGACCTGGAAGGAGCCCGCCACGCGATCGGGCCGATCTCCGGAAACACGGCTCAACAAGGCTCAGCACAGCGCGGCGAGGCGGCCCATCTGTTCTCGCCCACCGGATTCCTGGACGGCGATTGGTTCCATCGCTCGTACTTCGTTTTCGGCGAGAACTTCGCCGGCGGCCACAACGGCTACTACCAGGCGGGCAAGTACGCCCCCGGAGCCCGGATCATGGTCTTCGACAAGAAGAACGTCTACGGATACGGCCGCAAATCGCAATACCTGAAATGGACGACGATCCTCGAACATCAGTTGTTCGCCGCGGACAAAATGGCTCCCGAAGCGCCGGCTCCGGGAGTCGGCGGGGCGGCCGGGTCGATGGTCCGCGTCGCTCGCAGCCCCAGTCTCGACCCCACCGGCAAACCGCTCACCGTCGAAGCGTGGGTGCGAGCCGAACGGCCCGAGGGCGTCGTGGTGGCTCGCGGCGGGCCTCAGAGCGGCTACGCCTTGGCGATTCGCGGCGGTAAACCGCGTTTCGTTCTCCGCATCGAGAGCAACGCCTACGTCGTGGAGAGCAAGAACCGCGTCGTGGGCCGCTGGGCTCACCTGACCGGGGTTATCGACAGTGACAAAAAGATGTCACTCTACGTCAATGGCGAGTCGGTTGGCAGCCGCCAGACGCCCAGCTTGATCGTCAGCGATCCGAAGCAGGCGATGGAGATCGGAGCCGATGACAAGGGATCGGTCGGATCGTATCGAACCCCCGCCGTACTGACCGGAGTCATCGACGAAGTGCGCGTCTACGACGGAGCTCTCTCGGCCGCCGAAGTCAAAGCTCGCTTTACCGACGCGGGCGGCAAGGTGGAGGCTCCCCTGGCGCTCGCCTTCTCGTTTGACGACGGAAAGGCGCAGGACCAGTCGGGCAACGGCAATCATGGCGAGTTGCAAAGCGTGACGGCCGCGCCGGGCAAGGTCGGCAAGGCGCTTCGATTCGCCGCCAAGCCGGGGCGCTCCGGCGGCTCGTTTGTCAAACACCACTGGGACACCGACGTCTCCATCTACGCCCGCGCGATGCTGCTCGCCGGCGATCGGCTGATCGTCCTCGGCCCGCCCGACATCGTGGACGAGGAGAAGACGTTCGTGCAGTTGACCGAAGGCGATCCGCAAGTTCAAGAGTTGCTGCTCAAGCAAGAGCAGGCGCTGCGCGGGAAAGACGGCGGCCGGTTGCTCATCGTCTCGATCGCCGACGGCAAGATCCTCAGCGAGACGAAGACGACGTTCCTGCCGGTGTGGGACGGCATGTCGGCCGCCCGCGGCCGCTTGTTCGTGACGACGACAAATGGCGAGTTGGTCTGCCTCGAGTAACGAGTCGGTCAGGCGGCCCGGCGTTCGCGCTCTTTGCGCAGCTGATTGAGCGCTCGCTTGGGCGGCTCGCCACGCCAGATCCGATGCACCCACCAGTACTGCTCTGGAGATCGCCGCACGGTCTCCTCGAGACGTTCAAAATACCAACGCGTGACCGAGCGAACGTCGTGGTCGCCCTCCTCGTCGGAATCCGGATCGAGCCAACCGGGACTGCCGATCTCGAAGTGCATCGGAGCCCCCGTCCGCATGCCGTAGATGCACAATAGGGGAGCTCTTGTCGACAACGGAAACAACGCCACCGCCTTGTGACTCGACGTCGGCTGTTCGAAAAACTCGACCCAGCAACCTTTCGGCCCGGCGTGCTGATCGCAAAGCAGCGCGATGATCTCGCCCGCGTCGAGCACTCTTTGGACATCGTCCGCGCTGCCCACCTTCGGCAAGACGAACTGGCCCGTGGCGCCGCGGAAACGCGCCAGGTAGTCGTTCAGATAGACGTTGTCGAGCGGTCGCACGATCGTGTAGGTGGGAAATCCCAGCAGGCCGCTCACGTAACCGGCCATCTCAAAGTTGCCGAAATGCCCCGTCACCATTACACGCGGCCGCGGATCGAGCAGACATTCGACCACCCCCGATTCGTCGCGAATCGTGATGTACCGCCGCCAGTTTGTGCGGTGCATGCGCCGCGGCAAGTGCGCGATCTCGCAGATCATCACGACCAGGTGCACCCACATCCGCCGACAGATGTCGCGACGCTCCGCCGCCGTCAGTTCCGGGTACGCCTTCTCGAGGTTGGACAGGGTCGTCTTGCCGCGCAGCGACAGCACGTCCGTGGCCAGCCAGGCGACCAGTTTCGCGGCCGACTCGCACGTCCGCATGGGAAGCGCCTGGATCGCGCAAATGGCGATCCGCGCCATGATGTAGACGATCCAGTCTGTGAGTTTTCTACTCAACGGCGGCCGACTCCCTTCGGTCCTGCGCGCTTTCGGTCGAGAGCTGCGAGTCTCAACCTGCTGATGCGTACGAGGAGCTTACCCGACGCCGCGCCCATCTGGAAAGGGAGATCGAGTGCTAGCGGGTGCGAGGTCGCGCGGTTGCAGGAAATGCGAATGGAATGCGAATGCTCTACGCCGCGGATTCGCCGTGCGATACAATCGTCGCGCCGGCAAAAGCGCGCCGGTGGAGCCACCACTCTCACGGAGGAGAACGCGTGCGGCGGTCATTTCATCTCATTCCCACGACCTACGGCAGCTTGCCGGCGATTGCGCGGGAGGTCGTCGAACTCGAGCGGGCGGCCGGCTGGGAAGTGCGGACCCTTGGCGTCGGGCCGTCGCCGTGGGAGGCCAACCCGTGGAACCTGCTGGACGATTGCCTCGCCGCTCGCAGCTCGTGGGATCCGCTCACCCAATGGCGGATTCATCGAACGCTATTCGACGAGCGCCCCGACCGCATTCACGCCTGGGGCGCCGAGGCGACCCGATACGCGGTGGCGTCGCCGCAAGCCAAACGGGCTGAAGTCCGCGCGACGCTGCACGCCTCGGCTCAACCACTTGCTCGGCGGCCCTGGCGAGCCCTGTTGCCGCGCGTCGACCGGTGGTGCGTCGGCCGCGAGTCGATCCGCTCAGAGCTCGAATGCGCGGGCGCGCCGGACGCGCGGATTGTGTCGAGCCCGTTGGGCGTTCGCGAAGTCGATCCGGCGGCGAAGAGCGACGGCGATGGCTGGCGGCCGCCGCGCGACGGGCGATTCTATTTGGCGACCAGCGGTCGCTGGACCAGCTCCAAACAACTCAAGGAGTTGCTGTGGGCGATGTGCGTCTTTGAAAACGTCGCCGACTGTGTTCTCGTCGTCATCGGCGACGGCCCGCGGTGGCGCATGCTGGAGAGATACGCTCGCCTCGTTCTGCAAAAGGACTCATCGCGGTTTCTCTCCTGGCGACCGGACGCGCGTCAGGTGGTCGCTCGCTGTTCGCTCTACTGGCCGGCCGGACATCGCGACCAGATCGATTTGGCGATGCTCGAGGCGATGGCGGACGGCGTTCCGGTTGTCGCCGAGGACTCAGCCACCCACCGCCAACTGATCCGGCACCGCGAGAGCGGACTGCTTTCGCTGCCCGGCCGCGGCGTCGAGCGAACTCGCTTGTCGAAAGAGTTGTTCGAACGGCCGGCGTGGGGCGAGCAGTTGGGAGCCGCTGGTCGACGAGCAGCGCTCGACCAATTCCCACTCGCCCGGACTCTCGCCGGCTACCGCGATCCACCCGCCCGACTCCGGGTGGCTTGATCGCGTCTTGATCGCGGCTTGATCGCCGAGTTTCTCGGACTGCGCCGGCCGTCCGCCATCTAGCGGTCGACCAACACGCTGTACTCGTACTTCAGTTCGCGCTGTTCACCCGGTTTCAATTGGATCGTCCAGATCAGTTCGTTGCGGCGGTTCACCGAATAGACACCTTCCTCGCGGAGCGTCAGTTGCGGATTGGCGTCGGCTCGAATCAGCGCACCCGAGAACCGTCGGCGGATCACCATGTCGACGACCTCGTTGCGGTGATTGCTGACCATGAGTTGTCCTTCAACCGGCACGCGTTGAAAGTCGTTGCCGCCGATGTAGACCAACTCGCGCTTGCCTTGCTTTTCGTTCTCGCCGGCCAGCGTGCGAATACTGAGCGACTTGGTCACTCGCAGCGTCGTCTGCTCACCGCGGCTCACCCAATAGCTGGCCGTTTGGCCGTTGAATCGTTCTCCCCGCATGATGGTCGCCGGGCCGGTCGTCATGGGCATGTCGAGCGGGTTGCGGAATTGGAGCGCGTCCCACGGATCGTCCTCGTACTCGCCACTGTTCCGATTCCGCTGATATTGATTGACTCGCCGCCCGTTGGCGTCGCGTTTGTCGGGAACGATCCACTCGACAATTCTCTTGTAATCGGCCAGCCCCGAGGCGACCGGCGTCGCCAGCGACTCACCTTTGCCGAGCGACTGGCGGCCGATCGACTCGTAGTGCAGATCGACTCCCTCGCCGGCGGCGGCGGCCCCCAGATCGATCGGCAACGCGCCGCGGCTGACGGGCATCACCATCTGTTGTGAAAGCGAGTTGCTGGCGAAGCTGCTCTGCTGTTGAGCGCGACTGTTGATTTGCGCGAAGAACTGATTCCACGATGTCGTCGGCGAAAGCGGCGAGGTCACGTGCCGAAAACGAATGTGCGGGAAACCTGAGATCAGTTTTAGCTCGGCATTGGCGATCGGGCCGAGTTCATTGCGGACGATCGCCTTCTGGCGGAGCCGCAGTTTCTTGTCGTCGAGCAGTTCGACCAGGTAACTGGGCGCCCACGAGATTCCCATCGCCAAGTAACGTACGCGAATCGGCGCCCGCGCGTTCTCGCCATCGGGGATGTTCATCACGAGCACGGGTTTTCGGCGAGTGACCGTTTCGGTGGCGCCTTGCGCACTGATGTGAGCGATCGTCGATCGATCGATGAACGACTCGCCGTTGGGCGTGTCCAGTACCAGATAGTTGCTGCTGCCTCCGCCCCCGCTAGGGCTTACATAACGATTGGGGACGGCGGGAGCCGTGTCGGTGTCGGGATCGGCGAACTTACGCACCCGCCCGGTGATCGGAGCCGGCACGTCGCGAAGAAAGACGGTGATGCTCCGCCCGGCCAAGTCGCGCTGAAGGTTGATCTCACCCAGCTTGGGCGCGACCTTGACGTCCTGCATGACGATGCGAGCCGAAACGTCCGCGCCGCCGACGAACCAGAACGTACCGTGGACAGGCGTGGGGATATCCGTCACGCGGTAGTTGCCCGGACCGTCCGGGCGGACTTCGCGCTCAATCAGCGCCAGGCCATTTTTGAACATCGAAACGCCCACGATGCGGCTCGTCGTCTCCCGCTGAGCGGAGCACGGAGCCGTCACCGCAACCATAGCCGCCGCAGCGACGACAAGAAGAACCGGACGGCGAAAGACTAGACGACTCATGGCGATCTCCTCTGGACATGGGCGGCGTCGATGATGCAACGCATTTCGAGCATTGTAGTCGCACCAGAAGGCGCCGATCGTAACAATCACGTAACACGGGGCGGCCAGTAGGGGAGCAGTATCCCCCGGCCCGCTACCTGCGGCGATCTCCACGCCGGATCAAACCGATCAAACCGTGGCGCTGAAGCAAAAGAGAACGTCCATGGTCGCGACATCGTCGCGAAGTCCCGCCCGGGCAGGAACTACTTGACTGAGCTGAGTCACCGTCCTACGGTGGTGCGCTCCGTCTCTCCCCCGCTGGACGACATGCTGAAAGAATACCTGAAAAGGGCTCCGCCGGCGGTCTTCACCGCCTTCTGCATCGCCGCCGCCTTCACGACGTACTTCTGCATGTACGGCTTCCGCAAGCCATTCAGCGCGGCGACCTACGACGAGATGATTTATTGGGGTGTCGGCTACAAGACCATCCTGGTTATCTCGCAAACGTTGGGCTACACGCTCTCGAAGTTCATCGGCATCAAGACGATCTCCGAGATGCCCGGTCACCGTCGGGCGCGGATGATTGTCGCCTTGATCGTCGTGGCCGAGTTGGCGTTGTTGTTGTTCGCGATCACGCCGGCCCCGTGGAACATGGCCTTTCTGTTTTTCAATGGGTTGCCGCTGGGGCTGGTCTTCGGGCTGGTCTACGGATATCTGGAAGGGCGGCAACTGACCGAAGCGTTGGCCGCCGGCTTGTGCGCGAGCTTCATTGTCTCGTCGGGCTTCGTGCAAACTGTCGGCCGCACGCTCGTGCTGCAAGGCGTGCCCGAGTTTTGGATGCCGTTTCTGACGGGGCTGTTGTTTTTTCCGCCGCTGCTGATCGCCGTCTGGTTTTTGAATCAGATTCCGCCACCCGACGAGGAAGACGTCGCCAGGCGCTCCGAGCGGCCACCCATGTCGCGCGCCGACCGGCTTCGTTTCTTACAGACGTACGGACTGGGTCTGGCGATGCTGGTCGCCACCTACATCCTGCTCACCGTGCTCCGCAGCATCCGCAGCGATTTCGGCGTTGAGATCTGGCGCGATCTCGGCCAGGCCGAGCGACCTGTTATCTTCACGAAATCCGAAACGCTGATCATGTGCGCCGTCGTCGCCATCAACGGCGCGGCGATTTGGATTCGCGACAACCGGCGAGCTCTCCAGGTCTCGTTCCTGACGGTCATCGGCGGATTCGCATTGGTCGGATTCGCAATCGCCGGTTGGCGGCAAGGCTGGCTGGACGGCTTCGCCTTCATGGTGCTCGTCGGGCTCGGTTTGTACGCGCCCTACGTCGCCTTCCACACGACGGTTTTCGAGCGTTTGATTGCGACGTCGCGGGCGAAGGGCAATGTTGGATTCTTGATCTACCTGGCCGACGCGACCGGGTATCTCGGCTACATCGGCGTCATGCTCTACCACAACTTCGGCGACAAGCGAGACGATGGATTTCTCGAGTTCTTTGTCGGGATCACACTGACTATCACCGGCCTCTCGCTGGTCGCTATGCTGATCGGCTGGTGGTACTTCAGCCGCCGGCTGGACGAAACGACGGTGGCGGTGGCGGCGCAGGAGAAGGGATGAGCGCAATTCGAGCGCAGAGCATGGTGTTCCATTCTCCGGCGACGCCGTTGGTTCGCCGCGACGAATCGATCGGTCCGCTCGACGACGGCCAGGCGCTGGTCGAGGTGCTCTGTTGCACGCTGTGTGGGAGCGATCTGCACACGCAATCCGGCCGTCGACCGGCTCACGGGCCAACCGTGCTCGGCCACGAAATCGTGGGACGAGTTGTCGAGTCGCGGGCGCGCGACATCGTCGCCGGCGAGCGAGTCACCTGGTCCGTATGCGTCTCCTGCGGAACCTGTATTCCCTGCCGCACCGGCATCCCTCAAAAGTGCCGACGCCTTTTCAAGTACGGACACCAATCGATCGACGAAGCGCCGCTCGCCGGCGGACTGGCGACTCACTGCTTGCTGAGGAAGGGGAGTTTTGCGGTCGGAGTTCCCGATGGCGTGCCGGACGCGGTGGCCAGCATGGCTAACTGCGCGGGAGCCACGGCCGCCGCCGCGCTGCGAAGAGCCGGCGATTTGGCCGACCGCCGCGTCGTCGTGTTCGGAGCCGGAGTTCTGGGGCTCTGCGCGATCGCCATGGCCGCGGCGACCGGCGCGACCGTCATCGCCGTCGACACCGATCCGCGGCGACGCGCACTCGCTGTCGATTTCGGAGCCGCCGACGCCACTCCTCCCGAAACTATCGCCGACCACCAGTCTTTGGCGGCGAACGACGAACGACCCGCCGGAGCCGACGTAGTCCTCGAACTCTCCGGCGCGCGAGACGCCGTTCTAGCGTCGATCGACATCGCCGCCTGTGGAGCCGCCGTCATCCTCGTCGGCGCCGTCTCGCCCATCGAACCGATCTCGTTCGATCCGGAATCCGTCGTGAGACGACTGTTGAGGATCGAAGGCGTCCACAACTATGCGCCCGGCGATCTGGTCGCGGCGGTCGAGTTTTTCGCCAGTGGCGACAACGGCGAGCGGTTTCGGTCTTTGGTGGAGAAGACCTTTCCACTCAGCCAGGCGCAAGAGGCGTTCGACTTCGCCCATCGACATCGCCCGCTCCGCGTCGCTGTGACCATGCCGAGCTAACGCCCCGACGCCAACCGGTCTACGCCCGCCTACACCAGCCCGAAGCGCAAGCGAGGGATCGCAGCGCTACGGGTTCTCAACACCTCGGAACGCATGCCGACATGTTCGGCCAAAACATGGGTCGTCAAATTCGCGCCCGATCGAATTGGACATGCGTTCCTGGGGCGTTGCCCCAGGCTACGGTCAATTTGGCCTTCGGCCAAAACATGGGTGTGAAATTCGCGCCCGGATTGAATTGGACATGCGTTCCTGGGGCGTTGCCCCAGGCTACGGTCAATTTGGCCTTCGGCCAAAACATGGGTTGGGAAATTCGCGCCTGGAC
>JASMLW010000338.1 GCA_030748485.1 Pirellulaceae bacterium | reverse complement strand
GACGATGGTGCGCCAAGCGTCCGCGTAGGCGTCGACTTGGGGTTGGTAAAAAGAGACGAGGTCGGGAATCTGTCTGGCGTCCACTCGTTCGGACTTGTAATCGACAATGATCCAACCCGAATCTTCGCGAAAGACCAGGTCGATCACACCCCGCGCGATGGTCGGTGCGCCAACCGGCTCATCGGCGACCGCGACAGGCAGCGCCAAGGGAACTTCGGTAAAGCAGCGCGGCGAACGGCAAGCGCGTCGCCAGATTTCGGACTGGAGCACGCGGCGGACCGTATCTACCGCGACGTCGGTCAACGTCAAGGGCAGGTCCACCGTTTCCAGCGAGGCGGCCGCCAGCGCCGGCAGGTTGGCGGCCGGGTTTTTCATGGCTGCTTCGAGCAAACTGTGCATCACCTCACCCCATTCGGCTCCGCCGCGTTCCGATCCGCGCGGCTTGGGTCCGTCCGAAAGAGCTGTTGCCTTGATCGCCCGCACGTTGTAGGAAGCCGCCGCTGAGCGATTCCAGCGGTCCTCAATCTCATTCGCAGCTCGCCCCCACGTCTCCGGATCGACGACCACCGGCGGCGCGGGTCCAGCGGCCGGAACATCGTCCGGCTCCGCCATTTCAGCGACGGTTTCCAAGTCACCGGCCAGCTCTTTCCACGGATTGGTTTTTTCGTTGGCGTCACCAGACCGCTGCGAGACGACGAGCCGTTCAGCCGCCCGCGTCGTTGCGACGTAGAGCAACCGGCTCTCCTCGGCGTCGAGAAAGCGCTGCTCGCGTTCCGCGAATTCGTCCCAGTTCGCCGGCTGCGCCAACAGCGGCCGCCGTCCGTACTTCCGCCTCCGTGGCCCGTAAACCGCCAAGTAACCGCGGGCTCGCTCAGTCGATCGATCGATGTGCATGTCGATGTCGAACGTCGACTTCCGGCGCGACGGATCGATGAGAAAAACGAACGGAGACTCAAGTCCTTTGCATTGATGCAGATTCATGACGCGGGCCGGCGAGGTGGCCGGTGGCCGCACGCTGATCCCGTCGTGCTTTTCGTCTTGGCTTACAAGTCGTTCGATGGCGGCTGTCAGGTCGCCGATCGTCAGCGGGCCGTCGGCGCGCCGGAGCAATTCGATCGCCTTCAAGAGGCTGCCCGCGTTCGCTTGCCCTTGCTTCGCCGCGCACGCGCGAGCGACCAGCCCGAGGTCGCCGGCGATGCGTTCAACCGCCGCGGACGCGGGGATTCTCCGTAGCCACCGAGCGTACGTCTGTAACTGTTCGAACGCCGCGGCCAGCTGCTGGGCGTCGTCGTCCGGCAGTCCGTCAGGCATCGGCGCGTAGAGAGAAAACCTACCGCCGCGGCGACGAAACTCGTAGAGCGTTGTGTCCGCCACGCCAAACAACTCGCTCCGCAACGCCGCCACCAGCGCGATCGGATCATCCGTCCGGTCGGCCGCCGCCACGCAGACCTGCAACAACTCAAGTTCGGGAACTTGGTTGAGCAGAGATCCGCCGGTGACTAAAGAGGGCACACCGTACTGCTGCAACTTTCGCGCATAGATCGTCAACCTCGTCTTCGCTCGCGCGATGAGCAGAAAGTCCCCCGGCTGCGCGTAGGCGGGAACGCCGTGATCGAGCTCCCGCTGCGATCGCTCGACCAGCCAACGTTCGCGGACCATCTGGCAGATCGTTCGCGCGATGGTATCGGCTTCGTGCTCCGCTACGGCGTCATATGTTCTCAATGAGCCCGGTGCGATCAGCTTTTCGATTCGCGCTCGATCGTCGCCGGCTTGAAGTTCGGGTCCGTGGGCCAACGGTCGATCGGCCGGACTGTGGTCCGTGTTGTCCGCGGGAAAGATGTTGCTGAAAGTGGAGTTGACCCAGTCCACAACCGGTCGCCGGCTACGAAAGTTCGCAGCCAGCGGAACGACCGCGCCGCCGGCCGATTCGATGATCGAGCGCACCTTCGCATAGGTCAGAATGTCGGCCCGCCGGAATCGGTAGATGCTCTGCTTCGGATCGCCAACGACAAACAGCGATCCGGGACGCGGTCGGCAGTTCGCCCAATTGTTCTCCGCGCAATCCGACGCCGTCAGCAGCAGCATGACTTCCGCTTGAATCGGATCCGTATCCTGAAACTCATCCACCAAGAGATGCGTAAACCGTTTGCTAAAGTAGTTGCGAACGGCCGCGTTCGCTCGCAGCAAGTCCGCGGAACGCATGAGCAGATCTTGAAAGTTGAGCCCATTGCGCTCGCGCCGCAGCCGGTCGTAGACTTCCCGCGCCGGCCGCAATATGCGGATCACCGCTTCGTAACGGATTTGCCGCCAGGTGAGCAGCAGCGGTTTGGCGACGTTGTCCGCAAACTCCAGCCAGCGAGCTTTCTCCGCCAGCGCTTGCTCCTTCGCGCCGGGCCAGTTCTTTTGCACGATCTTGAATGACCCTTCGAAATATTCCAATAGCTCCATCAACTGCGCGGGTTGATCGAGGTCGACTTGTCGGCTTATTCGACCGAGCAGTTTGTACTTTGGCATCAACTCGTCATTGCCTGGATCGGCCGGCAGCTCGAGCGACCTCATATGGTCGATGTATTCGATCAGCTGCACCCGCGCCGGCTCCAAGTCGGGTAGCGAAGGCGCATCCGACGGCCAATCGTCGACGTCGGGGTACTCGGCGAATTGAATGAACGCCGGCCCCAGTTCGGCTGGCTCGAGCCCCAGTTCGTCCAGGTCCGAGACGATGCTATTCGAGCGGCGAGTCGTCGCGTTGATTCTCAAGCCGAGTTGCTCGAGCTCGGGAAGGAGCGGATCGTCGCCGGCGATCAACGCGGCGACGTGTTCACTCCACGCGTGCCGCCGCAGCTGCTTATCGAATTCCTCATCCAGCTCGACAAAGCCGACATCGACACCCGCTTCGACCGGGCGTTCGCGGAGCAGCCGCGCGCAAAACGAGTGGATCGTACCGACGAAGCATCGCTCGATGTGAGCCAGCGCATCGTTCAAGCGGTCGCGCTCGTCACCCGCCGAGCACTCGACCGCACGCTCCAGCGCCAACTGAAACCGACTTCGCAACTCGGCCGCCGCTTTTCTAGTGAACGTCACCGCGGCCAGCGTCCCGATGGAACACTTGTCGCGCCGCAACAAACTCACCATCCGCGAGATCAGGCAGGTGGTCTTGCCCGTCCCGGCTGCGGCCTCGACCAGCAAGTTGCGATCCAAGTCGGAGGCAATCTTGTCGCGTTCGTGTTGGTCGTCAGGTTGATACGGCATTCGATCTCATTGCGGCGCGTCGCGCTACCGCGGGCGTAGTTGTTGGATGTGTAAGAGAGGACCCGTGTCTGGCTGGGACAATTGCCGGCGGCTGGCGTCGGTCGCCCGGAGGGTGTCTCGGCAGATCGCTGCGTAGTCGCAGAACGCGCAATCTTTCTTTTCGTCGGAGGCAATGAATGCGCCGGCGGCGATTGCTGAGCAGAGCGATTCGAGAACCGCCCTCCCCGGCCGCAATTCGTCGGCCGTCCACGACATCCGCTTGCCGCCCGCCCGCAAGCTGGGGAAGAAGTATCCAAATCGGCCGACGCGAGCTTCCGAGTCGACCTGCGCGGCGAGGAGCGATTCGACCATCGACATATACAGCACGCTCTGCACGCGGCGGCCTTGCCGAAACGGATTCGCCGCTTCGTATCCAAAACCGCTGCCGATCTTGTAGTCCCAGACGGAGTATGCTCCATCATCGTCGATGTCGACGCGATCAACTTGACCGCGAACGCGAATCGACCCGCCGCTCGGCAACGACACGACAGCCGGCGCTGGATCGTCCAACGGTCCGGCAACGGAGTTGTCCATGCCGACGGCGACTTCAAAGTATTGCGGCTGGCTGGAGCGGCAATACTCCTCTTCGGCGTCGAGAAAGATGCGAGCTATGCGAATGAGCTGCCAGTACTGGGTTCGGTAGGAGTATTCGTTTGACGGCGGCGCCATCTTTCGCCAGTCGTCGACAGCCGAACGCAGGATGTCGGCCAACCGCTGATGGTCTCGTTCGAACTGCGGCCGCAACTCTTGTTCAGAGATCTCGGACAGAAACCGCCGAAACACTTCGTGCAGCAGCAACCCGGTTTGAGCGGCGTCCAGCCAGCGATCGGGGTCCGGCTCCCACTCGTCCAGTGGATAGAGACCAAGCGCTCGGCGAAAGAAAAACGCTAAAGGGCAACGCCCGGCCGTCTCGAGAAGGCTGGCGGACAGCACGGGAGCCGACGGCGAGAACGGATTTAGTTCTTCACCGGCCCGCGGAACGTGTCCGCTAAAAGGTCCAAATTCGGACAACCGTTGTCGCTCGGCTGCTCGGCCGCGGACCAAATGCGAGTACCGGTCTTCGACGATCGCCAACTGATCGGTGTGCGCGGCGTCCGCTTGGCTCAATCGCCAAAGCCACCACTCCGACTCGTCGAGCGCCTTTTCGGCGGCGTCGGGCGCGAAAGAAACGGGCGGCCCGGCGGCGGCGTCCAGATCGACAAGCTCCCCGCCCGACTCGCCACTCGATTTGCGAAACGTGTCGAGCGCGACGGAACTCGCGAAAACCTCGCGGTCGTCACCCACATCGTGACAGGTCCACGATATGGTCAGACGGCCGGTGAGACGCGACATCGTTTCGGTCAAATCGGCCAGTCGGCGGGTCAGTCGGTCACCGCTTGTCGGCAGTGCGGACGACAGCCGTCGTCGCTCGGCGTCCAGCAGAATCGGATCCTGGCTGACAACACCGGGAAAACGCCGGTCGTCCAATCCGACGACAAAGGTGTGTTGCCGGCCACTGTTGCCACCGGAACTGATCGGCGCGACGTGGAGGTGACCGGGCCGCGGCCCGCTTCCCATCACCCGCGTTTGCGCCGGCAGTGACCGCAGCCAGCCGGCGACCGGGCAACGAAGTTTGAGCCGGCTGAGCCAGCTGCGCCGATCTTGAAGCTGCTCGATCATCGACTCGCCCGCGTAGCGATCGAGTTCGTTGACGGCTCGCGCACGCTTGGCCAGAAACTGCTCGGCGACTCCCAGCGCCGCTGCGCCATTGAGCTCGACGAATTCAGAGGACAGTGAAATCAGCGCGGCGACCAATCTGCGCAGCGTTTGCAGTCCTTGAATCCGGCGGTCGACGTAGGATTGAGCGTCGCCTTCCGAGTCGTTCGGTTCCGCGGCGGATCGCAAGGCGGAGATCTGCTCATCGATCTTCGGTAGATAGTTGCCCGCCCCACCGCCGATGGCGAGCGGCCGGAGGATGCGCACCAAACTTCCCAGCTGCGTACTGCTGTCTCCTGTCTCAAGAAGGCCCGAGCCGATCGCGTCCACCAACAATCGTTGCGGATACCCCTCCTGAATCCACTGCAACCAGAACGCCAGGGCGCGGCCCGGGCGACTAAACGCCGCGGGCACGCCGTCGGCGAATGTGATCGGCGCTCCTTCGGGGCGGTCGGGGTCGGAAAAATATCTCCGTCCAATCTCGTACAGCAGCGACACGTAGGTTTCGGCGTGAGAATGGATGACCTCCACATCGTCCAGCGAAATCCCCTCGGAGAGGCATCGGCGGAAGACCTCGCGGACCTCGTTGCTCTCGCCAACCGCGCGGAAGAACTCGCAGCGAACCGCCGCGGACTGAGCCGCCGCCGGGCCGCCGTCCGGCAGCCGCTGTAACGGGTGTTCGATCGCGCGGCGTCGGCTGAGCGGGATGGCGGCAATCAATTGCTCCTCCAACTCAGACCAATTCACGTCGCGGCAGATGAGGACGATCGTGTCCGGCTCGAGCGCGAACAAATCTCTTTTCAAGAAGGCGATTGCCCGTCGCAACGCATCCGCTTCATCAAACAGTTTGTTGTCGTGCAGGAATGAATTGTAAGCGGCGAGCAGCGAGACCATGTCGGCCGCCTTGGCGTCGCTCTCCAATTCAATGTGGCCGAGTTGCTCGGCGCGGCAGCCGGCCGACCGCAACGACCGCAACGCGTCGTAGACGATTGCCGTGAGATTGGGCGTGGGTGCGAGCTTGCCAAAATATCCGTCCGCCGGCAGATCGCGCCAAAGCGTGTCCACGATTATCCGTCCGGCGGGCCGACCGGCGAACTCGAGACCCTCTGCAGCGAGATCTCCGCCGATCAAATCCAGCGCCAGCCTCAGCGGTGTCGCCGGCCGCAGGTTGAGCGCCGGTTGTCCACCGCGAACGACCAACTCGACCCACTGCGCGCCCGTCCGTTGGCTGGGCGTCAGCAGCCACTTGGGCTGCCAAATGCACTTGCCGCAAACATCTCGGAGCGTGTTGAGTTCAGCTGACATGGATTGCATTCAGCGTCGCGCGACGTCGACCGCCCATTCATCGTGCAGTTTCTTAAGCCGCTTCACGACGTCTGGCTGCTTGGCGGCGTGATTGACCGTTTCGGGTTGAGCGTCGGCCAGCGAATGCAACGTCACGCGCTCGCGATTCTCGGCCCCGATCAACTTCCAGTCACCCTCGCGAACGGCCCATTGGCGTCCCCACTGAAAATGCAACACACCGTTGTACTGTGATTTGGCGGCGGGCGACTTGATCAACGGAGTCAACGAGAATCCGTCGAGCGGAGGGGCGTCGTCGGGACGCTCCACATTGCACAGCTCGAGCACCGTCGGGCACCAATCCATGGCGGTGACGATCTGATCGCGGACAACTCCTTGAGGCAGCGTTGACGGGAAGCTGACGACTGCGGGAACGCGGACGCCGCCTTCGAAAAAGTTCCCCTTGCGGCCGATCCACTTGCCCGTGTTGCCGCCGCCGCTGGCTCCGTAGAAGTGCCCCTCCGGCAATCCGCTCCTGTGTTTGTCGCCCTTAATCCGGTACGTCGTCTCCTCCGAGTGGCCGTTGTCGCTCATGTAAATCACGATCGTGTTCTCGCGCAGCTTGAGTGATTCGAGCCGATCGATGATTCGCCCGATGTAATAGTCGGTCGTACTGATCATCTTTGCGTAGGAGCGACGAGCCGGATCGGAGACGCTGGCGTACGTTTCCGCGAAGCGTTCTAGTGCTTGCTCGGGGTAGTGGGGAATGTTGAAAGGAACGTAAAGAAAGAACGGGCGATCGCGGTTCTCGCCAATGAACTTCAGCGATCGATCGACCATCATCGCTGGGAAGTACTCGCCGTCCGCCTGGACTCGCTTGGTTCCGTCAAACAGATCGTGGAATCCATTCCGGTGTAGAAAGAAGTGGTTGTAGTTGTCGATGAACCCGTCGCGAATGCCGAAGAATTCGTCGAACCCCTGCTTCCTGGGACCGTAGTCGCGGTGGGCTCCGAGATGCCATTTACCGAACAAGGCGGTGCGGTAACCCGCCGACCGCAGCGACTCGGCAAGCGTCAATTCCTCCAGCGCCATATTGATGCCGGTCGCGGCGTCGATATCACCCTGTGTCCAAAAGTGGACGCCGCTGCGCTGCGGGTGACGGCCCGTCAGCAACGCCGCTCGCGATGGGCAACAGACAGTATGCGCATACGCTTGCGTGAAGCGCACGCCTGTCGCCGCCAGGCGATCGATATGCGGAGTCTTGAGATCCGTCGATCCAAAACAATTGGCGTCCAGTGTTCCCTGGTCGTCCGTAAACAGTATGACGACATTGGGTCGGCTTTCAGCCGTCCAGCCGGTTTCCCCAAGCGAGAGAACCGTCGAGAAAAAGGCTAACAAAGCCATGGTCGATTGAAAGTTCATAGCGCCCACGCCGCAATAGAGGTCGGGGGTTCGAATGCCGAGAGTATGCGCTTTCTCTCGAGCACTCGCCACAACGGCTGGACCGCACTGACAAGTTGTCCGCCCGTGGCGCATTTGCGCGGCGCTCGTTTCTGCACAGCCAGTCCGTCGAATAGACTGAGCCGCTAACCTGAGCCGCTAGTCTGAGCCGAGAGTTACCCATTCGAATGAGGAGCCGCGACGATGATCAACGACTCCAACTCCACTGCGACTTCCACTGCGACTTCCACTGCGACACTCGTGGATTTGAGTCATACAGTGGAGGATGGGCTGATCACCTACAAGGGGCTGCCCGCGCCGGTGATCTGCGATTACCTGAGCCGCCGTGACTCGCGACAATACTACGGCGAGAATACCGAATTTCACATCGGCAAAATCGAAATGGTCGCCAACACGGGAACCAATATCGACGACACGGAAGACGGACTGCGCCCGGTGCACTCGACGCTGCTTGCCGCCGAGATTCCGATCGTCGAGCATCTCACGAATCTCTCATCAATTCCCGATCTGGGGAGCCGTTTTTCCGCAGTACCTGTGAAGGTCAGAGCGTTCGGCACGTTTCCCGTTCGCGCCTTTGCGATCGTCGAAAATGAGAACGTGCGGCGGTGATCGTGGGGGATGCTCCCTGTGCAATAAGCTGTGTTGCCCCTTATGGACATCCTCCAAAACATGCGCTAAAAAGATCCTATCTCGATCCTTATGGATCGGGCGCCCGCGTCAGTTACCTGCCCCAACTGATGCGGGTTTTTTTGTGGACATCAGCAGATCCTCCTCCCGTTGGGCTGTCTCCGTACGGCGGGGGAATTTCCCCCCTCTGCGAACGTGGCGGGCGGCCCCAGGCGTGCTACCACCGGCTTCTACGATTGTCCGCCCTCAATGCCAAATCGGCCGTGCTTCGATTTGAGGACTTCGATTTGAGGGCGTCTGTTGGTCTGGTAAACTGCGCCTCTTGCCGCTGCCGAGATGAGTTCGGTTAGTGGGCCCCGGAACAAGAGAGGAAACTGTGTCAGCCAAATCGGGTGACGACTCACCCCACGTCGTCGAAGAGGCTACGTCTGACGAGCACGTCAGCAATCTCTTGATGAGCGCTGGAGTGGCCGCACTATTCTTGGACGTGCGGTTTTGCATGCGGCATTTCACAACGGAAGCGGCGCACCTTCTCGATCTGGGTCCCGGCGACGTGGGCCGGCCGATGGTCGAGCTTTCGTCTCGAGTCGACGATCCGGCGCTGCTGGCGGACGCCCGAGCTGTCATCGAGACGTTAGCGCCCGTGGAACGCGAAGTCTGCGCGTTGGATTCCGCGGCCAACGGCGGCGATGATCGATCGAGCGAATCTGCGAAGGCGGCGACCTGCTGGTACATCCGCCGGATTCTCCCCTACTTTGCGGCCGAAGACGAGTTGGATGGCGTTGTCGTCACATACAGCGACGTGACCGGCCTGCAGCAGACGCAGGAGGCGCTGCGGCATCGGCACCAGCAGATGACGACGATGCTGCAGAGCATCCGCGACGCGTTTGTGTCGTTTGACCGACAGTGGCGGTACACGTTCGTCAATCGCGCGGCCGAAGACATGTTGGCGAAGTCGGCGAACGAATTGTTGGGGGAGTGCATCTGGGATGTTTTCCCGGGGTTGCACGAGACGAAATTCTACAAAGAGATGCACCGGTCCATGCGGGAACAGAAGCCGACGGAAGTCGAGGAGTTCTACGCGCCGCACAACCGCTGGTACAACTGCCGCCTGTTCCCTTCCGCCGCCGGCTTGTCCCTCTACTTCGTCGACGCGTCGGTTACGCACACGCTCCAGGAGAGCGAACGTCGTTACCGGCAACTCGTCAACCTCTTGCCGACGGCCATGTACACATGCGACGCCGAGGGCCGGATCACGTTCTACAACGACCAGGCGGAGCAGCGCTGGGGAGGAGCGCCGAAGCTGAACGACGACACTCAGCGGTTCTGCGGATCGCAGCGGCTGTGGACCCACGAACATGTCGAATTGCCTCACGATCAATCGCCGATGGCGATCGCGCTGCGGGACGGCGTCACGATTCGCAATCAAGAGCTGACAATGGAGCTTTCCGGCGGCCGCATCGACGTCGTCGTCAACATCGACCCTCTCTACGACGACCAAGGCGACTTGATCGGCGCCATCAATGTCTTCAACGATGTCACGCAACTCAAACTGGCCGAATCGGAACACGTGGTTCACGACGTGACCACGAAAGAGCGGCAGCGCATCGGGCGGGATTTGCACGATTCGACGAGTCAGGAATTAACCGGCTTGGGCTTCATGGCTCAGAGCCTGCTGGAGAAGCTGGCTGAGTTGGAGAGCAGCGAATCCCCGGCCGCTATGGAAGCCACCCTCATCGCTCGCAAGATGGAGGAAGGTGTCCAGCGCTCGCTGACCCAAGTGCGACGGTTCGCGCAGGGTCTGATGCCGGTCGAACTGGATGCGGAGGGGTTGATGGCGGCGCTGTCGGATCTCGCCGCGACCACTTCGAACCAACACGCCGTGCCTTGCCGTTTTGACTGCGCGGACAAGGTTGGCATCGACGACAACACCACCGCAACTCAGCTATTCCTGATCGCCAAAGAAGCGGTGGCCAACGCAACGAAACACGCTCGCGCCGAGAACATTCGAATTGAGTTGTCGCGAACCGAAGGCGACGTGCGATTGGTTATCCGCGACGATGGCGTCGGCATGCCGCAAGTCACCGCCGAAGATGGGATGGGGCTGGGGATCATGCGGCACCGGGCCAGTCTGATACAAGCGAAACTGGAAATTGAATCAGAGCGAGGAACGGGTACTCTCGTTCGTTGCGTGTTGGTGGGAGAACGCCGTGTCTGAGTCAGCCTTGAATTCGCCCGCCGGAGTCGCCCGCGTCCTGATCGTCGACGACCACCCAGTCGTCCGCGACGGCCTCGGCATGCGGATCGGCGGCCAGCAAGACATGCGCATCTGCGGCGAAGCGGAAGACGTCGACGAGGCGATGAAGCTGGTGATCGAACAGGAACCGGATGTCGTCATCATCGATATCGCGCTAAAGAGCGGCAGCGGCATCGACTTGATGAAACGAATCCGCCTGCACGGCGGCGGGATTCGTATGCTCGGCATGTCGATGTACGACGACAACCTGTACGCCGAACGCTCGGTCCGCGCCGGCGCGATGGGCTACATCAGCAAGCAGCAGGCGACTCGCGACGTTATCAACGCGATCCGCCAAGTGCTCGCCGGCAATATGTATTTGAGCGACGGAGTCGCCGACCGCATTCTCCACTTGGCTCGCGGCGGCCCCGAACAGATCTCGGAATCGCCGATCGATCGATTGAGCGACCGGGAATTGGAAGTGTTCCGGCTCATCGGTCAAGGGTGCTCGACCAGAGAAGTCGCCGAACACCTCCAGCTCAGTCCCAAGACCGTCGAGAACTACCGAGAGAACGTGAAGACCAAACTCGGGCTCAAGGACAGCAACGCCTTGATCCGCCAAGCGACCATCTGGACGATTGAGACCGGCAATTTGTCGTAGCCATCGTCGCCGGCGGCGGTTTAGAACATCGCTTCTTTGCCAAGTTGGCGACGGACGATCACCCACTGCCCGGCGTGCATCATCCAATGGGCCGACTGGCCGGCGATCACTGCTCCCACG
>JASMLW010000337.1 GCA_030748485.1 Pirellulaceae bacterium | reverse complement strand
GTCGAGTTTCGCGAGATCATCCAATATGAAAAAGGCGTCACCCTGATCGACGCCGCGTCACTGCAACGCGATGAGGCCATTCGCGAGAAGCAGTTGCAAGAGGCTTACGAGAGCATCAACGAGTTCATTCGCCGCCGCGCGACCCACCCGCTTTCCGACTCGGCGAAGAACTATCTCGGCACGGTGATCGTCGAGCGAGCGCGCGGCAAAGTCCGCGCCGCGAAGAAGTCGGGCGACCAAAAGGCCAGTCTGCTGAGCGAGGCGCGGGAACTCTACAACCAGGCTTATAAGCTGTTCGCCACTCGCGAGAACGAGCTGAAAGACGCCCTCTCGCGAATGAAGAAGGTCTACGATCCGAAGACGGAAAAGAAAGAGAAGGAGCGGCAGACTCAACTTCGCCAAGACTACCTGCAGGCTCAAATCCTCAAAGGACTGGTGCTCGAGGAAACGGCCGACACGCACCCCGAAGGGAGCGCCGAGGCGAAGGAGGCGCTCGGGCGCGCGGCCGACGTCTACGAGACGATCTACGAAAAGTATCGCACTCGACTGGCGGGGCTTTACGCGCGAATGTACCAGGGTCGCTGCGACCAAAAGCTCGGCAAGCTGACCGACGCGCTCAGTTACTACGCGGAGTTGTTGGAGAATCCGGATAGCCCCGACCAGTTCCGCGTGCTCAAGACTCGCACGCTCTTGCTGGCGATGGACGCTTGGCTGGATCCGGCGCAGAACAAATACGCTGAGGCCGTGTTGCGCGGATCGGAGTGGGTCGGCAAGTCCCGCGCAGCCGATAATCGCGACCCCGATTGGCTCGGCCTTCGACTCAAAGTGGCCCGCGCCTACAAGATCAAAGCGGACGCCGACCGCGCGGAGAATCCCCGCGACGCCAGCCGTTCGATAACCGAGGCGCGAAAGCTCGCCACGTTGGTGTCGCGAATCCCGGGCGAGTTTCAGAAACCGGCTCGCGAGTTCTTGCTCGAGTTGCGGGGCGGCGAGTCGGCCAACACCAAAGACCGGCCCGATCCGCGCAATTTCCTCGAAGCCAAAACTCGCGGTAAAGAGGCGCTCGACTCCATTCAAACCGCCGGGCTGATTGTGCAAACTGTGCCGGGACGGCTGCAGACGGAGGACGACGAGACCGTCAAGAAGGAATTGCAGCAACAACTCGACGAAGCGAGAAAGACATTGGTCGAGGCGCGCGTCGAAGCGTTCGACATGTTCCGCATTGCCTTGCAACTGGCCGACTCGGACACCGAACTGGCCGACATCAACGCTGTCCGTTATTTCCTGGCCTACTTGTATTTCACGCGCGGCGAGTTGCTCGACGCCGCCTTGATGGGCGAGTTTGTCGCCTCCCGCTACCCGGACAGTTCGGGAGCCAGACAAGGAGCCCGGATCGCCTTGGCGGCCTACTTGAATATGCACAAAACGGCCAAGGCCGCCGGCAGTGCGGCCGACTTCGAAACTCGCCGCGTCGTGAAGCTGGCCGAGTTCATGGCGAACAAGTGGCCCGATCAACCCGAGGGATCCGACGCGTTGAGTACGTTGATTCCCTTTACGATCAACGCTGGCGACCTGGAAAAAGCGCAACTCTACCTGACCCGCATCCCCGAGGACTCGCCCAAGCGAGGTGAGTCCGAATTGATGACCGGCCGCGCGATCTGGCGGAAATACCTCAAAACCTCCTCCGAAATCCGCGAGTTGGAACGCACTGGAAACTCGGACGATCCGAACTTGAAGACGCTGCGATCGGCCGCCGAGAAATTGCTCGCCAGCGCCCAGACCGTACTGGCCAGCGCCATCCAGCGAACACAGGACGATCCCGTCGATCTCACCAAGGCGCTGGCGACGTTGTCCCTGGCTCAAGCGTATCTCGACAACGGTCAAGCCGACCAAGCCGTCGCCATGCTCGAGAATGAAAAGATTGGTCCCCTGGCGCTGGTCAAATCGGGTCACGCGGCGACCAAAGGAGTGGGCTACGCGGAGGAGACCTTGAAGACGGCTCTCCGCGGATACATTGCCGCCCTGCCGACCGCGTCCGATTCGGAACAGGTCATCGCCCAAGCCAAGTCGACGATGGAATTACTCAAAGCTCAAGTCGGCGCCAGCGCCGACGGGCAAAAACGCCTCGTCGGAATCTATATCGCGTTGGCTCGGGACCTCGAGCGGATGGTGCTGTTGGCCCCCGATCAAGACGCGAAAAAGAAGCTGTCGCAAGGCTTCGAGGCATTTCTCGAACAGGTCGGCCGCGAAGCCACCGAATTCAATGTACTCAACTGGGTGGCGGAGACGTTCTACAGTCTGGGGCGCGGGTTCGCTCAAGGGGGAGCCGTTTCGGCCGAGTCGAAGAAGTACTTTGAGAAGGCGTCCGACAACTACCAAAAGATCATCGACAAGGGGTTGGCTGCCGGACCGCTGCTCACGCAAGTCCGTCTGCGGATGGCGATGACGAGCCGAGAATTGGGGAAATTCAACGACGCCGAGACACTGTTCACGGAAATCCTCGCAGAAAAAGCGATGACGCTGAACGTTCAGGTCGAGGCGGCTCGGACATATCAGATGTGGGCGACCAAAGAGAAGACCGCCACGAACAAGGGCAAATTGCTCAATCGCGCCATGCGGGGATCACAGCCCGACAAGTCGACCAACAAGAACGTCATCTGGGGCTGGGGGAAAATCTCCCAGCTAACCGCCCAGCGAAAGGAATTTCGCGACACCTTCCACGAGGCGAGGTACAACATCGCCAAGTGCCGCTTTGAGTCGGCGAAAGCCGCCGGCAGCAAGAAAGACAAAGCCGTTTTGATGGATTCGGCGGCCCGCGACATCACGACGACAGCCGACCTCTATCCGAATCTGGGCGGCGAGAAGTGGCGACCGCGATATGACGAATTGTTGAAACAGATTCAGCGAGCTCAGGGCAAAACTCCCAGCGGACTCAAAAAGCAAGAAGGACTCGGCGGCTAGTCACCGCCATCGGGAACGGATTCACCACATCAGACTGATTCACCACATCAGGACTTGCGCAACTCCCGTTGCCGCGACAACACGACAAGGAGATCAATCACATGCAACGCTGGATCGCGCTCACCGCGTTCACGCTCCTGCTATCCGCGACGGCGACACTTCAGGCGCAATTGCCCGACCAGGTTTTTGGCGTGCGAGGCGCTCCCGAACGAGGCACGGTGACAAACGTCACACCCGACGAAGTCACCATCGGCTCGGCGAAGGTCGCCGTCAACCAGATCCGCAAAGTCACCTTTGGCGGTGACCCGGCCGAGTTGCGGACGGCTCGTGACCGCGCGCTGCAGGGCCAGATTGAAGATGCGTTGGCCGATCTAAAAAAGATCGATGTGGCCGGGCTGAACCGGGAATTGATCAAGCAAGATGTGGAGTACTACATTGCCTATTGCACTTCGAAACTTGCGCTGGCCGGCGGCGGTGACAAGAACGAAGCGATTCGCCTGTTGCTGGAGTTCCTCAAAGCCGCTCCGCGGAGCCATCACGCCTACGCCGCCAACGAACTGGTCGGCGACTTGGCGCTGGCCACCAAGCGCTATGACAACGCCGAGAAATTCTACAACGAGCTGGCCAAAGCTCCCTGGCCCGACTTCAAGATGCGGGCCGTCGTGCTCGTCGCCAACACGCTCGTCGCGCAAGGAAAATATCCCGACGCGCAAAAGCAATTTGAGCAAGTGATCGGAGCCAGCATCGATACGCCCGCCGCCAATCGCCAAAAACTGTTTGCTCAACTGGGTAAGGCCGTCTGTCAAGCCGAACAGGGCTCCCCGAGCGAGGGGGTCGCTGCGGTGGAGCAGATCATCGCCAAGAATGATCCCCAGGACGCTGAACTCTTCGGCCGCGCTTACAATGCGATGGGCCGCTGCCACGTCAAGGCCGGCCGAGACAAGGACGCGTTGCTCGCCTTTCTCCACACGGACGTGTTGTTTTTTCAGAATCCCGATGCGCACGCCGAAGCGCTGTTCAACTTGGGGGAGTTGTGGGCGAAGGCCGACAAATCGGATCGCGCCGTTGCAGCGCGAAATCTTCTGCAACAACGTTACGCTGGAACTCGCTGGGCGAGCCAGAATTGAGTCACACGTCCGACGCGAGACGCCGTCGGGATTTGCCTGACCAGGAATCCACCCATTAGGCTACACGAGGGCGTCACGCCGGTTACAATACGCGTTTACCCGTTTCCGTTCGGAATAGATCTCCGGGGCCTCCCCACTTCCACTCAGTGCTTCCACTCAGTGATTGCCTCGGTTTCTCAGCCCATACGATGTTGGAGAATTGAGATGCGGCAACCAGTTGTCAGGCGCCCTTCGCTGTCTGTTGTTTTTGCGCTCGTCCTGTTCACGGCGGGCCTCGCCGCGTTTACGGCGACCACTTTCGCCCCAGCGACACCAGCGGTGGCGCAGGATGCCGCCGGCGATGGTGGTGCGGCCGGCGGAGCGGCGGGCGGCGGCAACGCCGAGCCGGTTCAAGCGAAAAAAAGCGTGTTGCGCTGGATGTACGACGCCTTGGGCATCGGCTACATGGCGATCTTCTTGGGTCTCTCGTTCACGCTGGTCGCGCTGTTTGTCATGAACCTGTTGACCGCGCGGCGCGAGAACGTCTGCCCGACGGGCTTGGTTGAAGGCTTCGAAGCGCATCTCGACGAAAAACGTTACCAGGAAGCCTGGGAGATGGCGAAAGCGGATGAGTCGTTCCTGGGCCAAGTGCTGGCCGCCGGCTTGGCGAAGCTGACCGCTGGCTACCAACAAGCGATCGAAGCGATGCAAGAGGTGGGCGAAGAGGAGAACATGAAGCTCGAGCACCGGCTCAGCTATATGGCCCTGATCGGCACGATCAGCCCGATGATCGGGTTGTTCGGCACGGTCCACGGGATGATCAAGTCGTTCCAGGTGATCGCCATCAGCGGAGCCACCCCCAAGGCGGCCGATTTGGCGACGGGTATTTCGACAGCTCTCTTCACCACGCTCGTCGGCTTGGCGATCGCTATCCCGGCCATCGCCGCTTACAACATTCTCAAGAATCGCGTTGCCCGTTTGGTCCTCGAGGTCGGCATTCTCAGCGAAAGCTTGATGAGCCGGTTTGAGGGTGTCGGACCGCAGAAAAAGTAAGGAGGCGACGGGATGCGAATTCGCCGCCCCAGAGGCGGGATCCATGAAGGCGATCTGACGCCGATGATCGACATGACGTTTCAGTTGATCGCCTTCTTTATGGTCCTCATCAACTTCACGCAGTCGGAGCAGGATCAACGGATTCAGCTACCCGATAGCACGCTGGCCAAACCGCCCGAACAACCGCTCGACTTCCCCATTACGTTGCACGTGACGAAAGAGGGGACAATCATTCTGGGCGGCCATGACGTTCAGCTACTGGGCCTCAAGTCGCTGCTCTTGAAGGAAACAAGCGTCTTGGCGACGCAGGGAAAACAGCCCAGCGACGCGACGGTCATCATTCGAGCCCACAGAGGGACCAAGACGGGACGAGTGCAGGAGGTGATCCAAATATGTCAGGAAAACCGCTTCGATCGGTTCGCCCTGCGCGCTAAAGAGGATGTGGGAAACTGACATGAAGATTCGGAACACCGACGGCGAAGGCGAAAAGATCGAACTGCAGATGACGCCGATGATCGACATCGTCTTTCAGCTGCTGATCTTCTTCATCATGACGTTTAAGATCGTCTCGCAAGAGGGCGACTTCAACATCAAGATGCCCCTGCAGGCCTCCAGCGGAGCCGCCGACGATACGTTGCCCCCGATGACGTTGCGGTTGCACGCCGATGCGGCCGGAAACCTGGCCAATATCGTGCTCGGTGAACGCTCCTACGGAACGGATATCAACGGCGTTCACTTGTGGATCGTCAACTACATCGGCGACGACACCGGCCCCTCGCCGCGCCAAGAGACGGCCGAAGTGGAACTCGACTGCGACTACAACCTCCGCTACGAGCACGTCATCGCCGCCGTCACCGCCGTCAGCGGTTACGTCGACCCGAATGACAACGTGGTCAAGTTGGTCGAGAAGATCAAGTTCGCTCCGCAACGGGATCCGTAGAAAACGGCCAAGTCGAGAATTCCCTCTCGTCTCTCTCACGTAGTGGGATTCGCCAGAATTCCTTCATCTTCCCTCGCAACGTAGTGGGATTCGCCAGAATTCCCTCTTCTTCATTCTTCCCTCTCGTTCATTCTGGGGACTTCTGGCGAAGTCCACTACCTCAGTCCATTACCTTCTGGAATGCGCGTCGGCGACAAGCGAATGTTGTCGATCAGTTCGACGACGGACTCGTCCTCGTCGATGTAACCGGTGACGGCGGTGATCGCGGCGATGACGTGCTCGTAGCGGAGGTTGTAGTCGCAGTCGATCTCCACCGCGACATCGGAGTGGCTTGCGGCGGGCCCGTGTTCGTCGCCCAGATGACCGACGACCCACTGGTGTACTTGATTGATGTCGCTGAACTCCCGATCTCCCATCGAGATGCGGGTTAGTTCTCCGGCTCCTTCGAGTCGCAGCACGATCGGGGGTGCGTCGCCGATCGCGCTGCCGTTGAGCGGCATCTTGACCATGAAGTCGCCTTCTTGCGAGACGATCTTAAACGTCATGATGAAGAAGATCAGCAGTTGAAAGACGATGTCGATCATCGGCGTCATCTCAGCGCGCTCGATGCGCTCGGTCTTCACGGTCGAGAGTCTCATCGGTCCCTCCTCCTGTGGTCAACGAACCACCGTTGCTTCGCTGAGGCCGGGCGGTTTTATTCACCACCGGGCGCTACGCGCGAGGATGGAACTGCTGGTGCACCTTCAGGAGCCGGCTGGGGTCGACGTGCGTGTAAATCTGTGTGGTGGCAATGCTGGCGTGGCCGAGCATTTCTTGGACTTGTCGCAGGTCGGCTCCGCCGGCGAGCAGGTGAGTGGCGAAGCTGTGCCGCAAGGTATGCGGGCTAATGGTCTCGGGCAATCCCGCGCGGGCCGCGTACTTCTTCACCAGGACCCAGATCGCCTCGCGTCGCAAACGGCGTCCTCCGCGGGACAGCAACACCCACTCGGGCGGCGACGAACTGACGCTGGCCAGGCGTGACCGCTCCGTCGCGAAATACGCCTCCACCGCTTCCCTGGCGGGGACGCCCAGCGGCGCGAGCCGTTGCTTGTTGCCTTTGCCGTGGCACTTGCAAAACCCCTCCGCCAGATGCAAGTCAATAACGCGGAGATTTGAGATTTCCGATGCTCGGCAGCCGGTCGCATAGAGCAGTTCCAACAACGCGCGATCTCGCAGCGGAAACGGGTCGTACTTGTTCGGCGCGTGGAGGAACCGCTCGATCGAGTCGGGCGAGAGCACTTCGGGAACTCGCTCCCAAAGCTTCTGGCTGCCGAGCAATTCGGCCAGATTGTCTTTCAGCACTCCTTCCAGCTGCAAGTAGCGGAAGAACATCCTGACCGTCACGATGTGCCGTGCGATCGAACTGGGAGCCAGTTCCCGCTGGTGCAGGTGAGCGACGAAGTCGGACAATTCCGCGATCGTCAGCTGGGGGATCTTGCGTCCCGCCAGCCAGTGGCGAAACCGCCGCACGTCGCGTTCATAGGCGCTGACCGTGTTCTCGGCGAGATGGCACTCGGTTCGCAGGTAGTCGACGAACGCGTTGGCCCACCTGAGGGCGGCTCCGCCAACGGGCTTCTTCGGCTTGGCTGGACGTTTGGCCATTTCAGTCGTCGCATTCCAAATTCTGAATTTGTGCTCGACGATTCCGCCCGACTCGCCCCATCGGGGTTTGGAAAAACGGGCGAGCGTGCATAATCTGGCTAACCGTCATCATCTTCGGCTGACGAAGTCGGGTGACTGCAGGGCAAACCGCCTGGGACGGGTTGCGCGAATTGGGAAACGCAGCCAAGTTCCCTATGAGCGGATTGGCCGCGTCCACTGAAACACGACACATTGGCGACATCGATGAACGTATTGGTCGTTGGCGGCGCGGGGTACATCGGCTCGCATACGGCCCGGTGGCTCGAGCGCGCCGGCCATGACGTGTGGGTGTACGACGACCTCTCCACCGGCCACCGTCAAGCGGCGCCCGCCAACCGATTGCTGGTCGGTAAACTGCACGACGAGGGCCGTTTGATCGAGTCGCTGCGGTCGCTGAAAATCGAAGCCGTGATGCACTTCGCCGCTTCCGCTTTGGTGGGTGAGTCGGTAGTGAATCCGAGTCTTTACTACGGCAACAATGTCGTGGGGACTTTCCATCTGCTGGAGGCGATGCGGACGGTCGGAGTGAGCCGGATTGTCTTCTCCAGCACGACGGCCACTTACGGCGCGCCCGAGACGATGCCGATTCGCGAGACGCAGCCCCA
>JASMLW010000336.1 GCA_030748485.1 Pirellulaceae bacterium | reverse complement strand
CAGCACGAACGCCTCACGGTACTCCGGCCGCAGCTGCTCCAGTCCCAGTTGAACCTCTTCCGCCAGTTGGTTGGCCGCTAGCAGATCGGGCGTCCGATCGACCAACGGCTCCCCAATTGCCTGGTGAGTGGGGCGGCGTTGTCGATTGGAAATCGCTGTTCGGCACCGATTTCCAGCGATTGCTAACAGCCACGGCTCAAAATCGCGGTTGGGGTCCCACTGATGAAGGCTCTTCAGCACTCGGACAAACGTCTCCTGCGTCGCGTCTTCGGCATCCTGTTGTTGCCCCAGCATCCGATAGCACACACCGTAAATGCGGCCGCGATATCGGGCGACGAGGTCTTGCATCGCGTCTTGATCGCCGGCGATGCAGCGCCGAATCAGGATTCGCAAGTCGTCAGTCAAGCGCCACTGGCCTCCCGGGATTGAAAGGGTTTACCCGCAGTCCGCACGGTCGGTTTCACGACCGGCGCGCTAATCTGTATTCCGATTTGCTGCGAGGTTCTTGGCAAACTTGGGTCTGTTTTTGAGAAACTGCCGGAACTTGGTCTCAGCGATTGGGCGACAACCAAGAACGGTCAGCAAAACGCTGGACCAACGGCAGGAGGCGACGGGGTGGGGAGCTAGGTTCGATTGAAGAATTTCTTCAGCATATCGGCCGCTGCTTGTCGCGAGTTCTCTGTTGTCGGCGACGACTTCAGCAGAGGCAATTTGCCGGGCTTCTTCTTCCCCGTGTCGCTTGTCGATTCAGACACTTCCGGCGGATCCTCGTCATCCGCTTCCGCATCGTTCGTGCTCTCAACCTCCGCTTGCGGCTTGACCGATGTCTCATCCAACGCCATCCGGTCGGTTTCATCCAACTCGTATTGCTTGGTGGGCGGATCTGCGACTCGATGAGACCGGCTATCGCTGACGTTGGTTTCCAGCCAACCGCTGATATCGTCGTCATCAAAGTGCGAATCGTTCGGGTTTGTGCTGCGGACGGCAGCGTCCTTGACGTCGGCTACCTTCGGCTTCTTAGCTCCGCCGAGGACGTGTTCAATGATCACCTCAAATTCCAAACGGCCGACACGCAAGACGTTGCCAATCTTCAGCTCGCGCTCGTCTTGAATCTGGTCTTCATTGATATAGGTGCCGTTTTTGCTGCCCAAGTCGCGCACGAGCACCGTGTTGTCGCTAATCTGAATCTCACAATGCCGCCGGCTGATCGCGTCACTTTTGGGGCGAAGATGACAGTCTTCTCCACGCCCAATCACAAAGGACGGACCTGGTATCTTGACCTCTTTTCCCTCGTTAGATCCCTTGAGGACCTTGAGCTTGACTTGCATGTCAGATCTCTTCCCCTGGCACCAACGACAGCAGAACCGCCATCGGTCGAACGACATAAGTGATGTGACGCACTGTTACAAACAGGCCGGCTGTCTGTACCCCCAACGCATTATCACGAGGATAAAAAGGTCCTTTTGCCTGCGATGGTAGTGAGCGAGTAAAGGAATGCAATACACCCCTGGGGTGTACTTTCGATGTTTTCACATCGCACTACCAAACTCTCTTGGCATGAACGACACGAACTGGACCGCTTGACAAGCTGGTAAACGGCCCTTTTTTGCGATCACGCCCAAGTGTCTAAGTTACCTCTGTGGTGGGGATTAGCGCCGTTCCAGCCATTCTGGGTTGCGGAATCTTTCCATTTCACAGGCGTTGATCCAGGGGATCGCGGGGGCGGGGATTGCGGCTTCCCGCACTTTCCACCCCATCACTTGCCCCAAGATGGGCAGCCAAACTCCCTCCAATGAGTCGCGTTCGATCGAGATCCCCGCGGCCTCAGCTATTCCCGACAACTGGGGCGTGACGTCGGACCGTTGGAGCAGGATGCTGCCGTGCTGCAAGACCGCCAGTCGTCGTCGTCGTTGAGCGCTTCCGACGATCTTGTGTCGATCGCAGAGGATGTCTCCGGTCGCTCGCCGCGCGAAGCACAGGAATGCGGGAGAGGGTGACTGGTCGGGCGTGTCGCAGAGTCGCGCGTCGACTCCGCACTCAGCAAACGCTCGCACAAGAGATTGGTGGACTTGATCGTAGAGTTCGCCGGCGCTGGGCGCTCGGGCGGTGGGGATCGCGACGCTGTAGGTCAGCTCGCGGTCGTGCACGATCGCTCCGCCGCCGGATGCGCGGCGGGTGGTGTCGAGTTGAGAGCTGGCGGGATGCAGCGCGCGGTCCGCCCACGATTGAAAGTACCCGAGTGTGAGTGTCGGGGTGTTCCATTGATAGAGCCGCAGCCAGATGCAATTGGAACGACCGGCGTCGTGCAGCAGCCATTCGTCGACGGCCATGTTGTGCGCGCCCGCAGCCGGTTCGTCGATGATTAACCGGGCGTCCATTTGGTGGTCGGCTTCCGCGCGGCTTGCACTTCATTGGGCCGACTGATGGAGGTTGTGTGAGGAGCGTCAGACAGCAGATCTTCGCTTTCGTCCGTGATGCGAAACAGCGTCTCGGCGAAGGCGTCCAAAGTTGCTTTGCTTTCCGTTTCCGTCGGCTCGATCATCATCGCCTCGCGGACGGTAAGTGGAAAGTAGACGGTCGGCGCGTGAAAACCGTAGTCGAGCAACCGCTTGGCGATATTCATCGCCGGCTGTTTCAGCCCCTTGTCTTTTTCCAGTTGCTCCGCAGTCGCGACGAACTCGTGCATGCAGCGATCGCCGTGTGGCACTGGAAGAATATGCTTAACTCGGCTGAGCAGGTAGTTGGCGTTGAGCACAGCGTTTTCGGCGACGCGGCGGAGGCCGTCGGGACCATGGGTGCGGATGTAGCAATACGCCCGCACTAGCACACCGACGTTGCCAAAGAAGCTGCGCACGCGGCCGATAGATTTCTCGGTCTTCGCCAGACGGTACTGATCGCCAGTTCGAGCCACGATGGGGCTGGGGAGATAGGGAGCCAGTTTTTCGGTGACGCAGATCGGCCCGGCTCCGGGCCCACCCCCGCCGTGGGGACCGCTAAAGGTCTTGTGTGGATTGAAGTGCATCATGTCCGCGCCGAAGTCGCCTGGACGAGCGCGACCGAGAATGGCGTTCATATTCGCGCCGTCCAAGTAGATCAGTCCGCCGTGTTCATGGACGCGGTCGGCGATCTGCCCGACCTGCCGATCAAAGAGCCCGAGCGTGTTGGGATTGGTGATCATGAAGACCGCCACATCGGTATCGAGCTTCGACTTGAGATCGTCGAGATCGACGCAGCCGTTCGCCTGGCTCTTCACCGTGATCGTCTGAAAACCGGCCATCGCGGCGCTGGCGGGGTTCGTCCCATGCGAGCTGTCGGGCGTGAGCACTTTGGTGCGCGGTTCGCCCAACTCGCGAAAATGGCTGGCGGCGACCATCAACGCAGTCAACTCGCCGTGCGCGCCGGCGGCCGGTTGCAGGGAAACGGCCGGCAATCCGGCGATCTCGCCCAACATGGACTGCAGCTCGTACAACAACTCGAGCAGCCCTTGCACGGTGTCGTCATGCTGGTGCGGATGAAGATCGGCGAACCCCGCGAACCCGGCCAACCGCTCATTCCGTTTCGGGTTGTACTTCATGGTGCACGAGCCGAGCGGATAGAAATGCGTGTCGACCGACATGTTGTAGGTCGACAGGTTGGTGAAGTGACGGACCACCTCGGGCTCGGCCAACTCGGGCAGCGGCGGCGGCGAGGCGGCCAGGTGTTCGGCCGGCACCAGCGACTCAGCCGGACCGGTGGGCACATCAGAAGCGGGTGCGCGGAGGCCGCGTCGGCCGGGAGCGGACAATTCGAACAACAATTGAGTCGATTTGGAATTACGCATGGATGGCGGACTCGCAAGGGGCTCCCTGCAGGCAGGCTGCCCACTGGTCGATTTCTTGTCGGCTGCGCTTCTCGGTGACCGCCACCAGGAAGCAGTTCTCAAACTCGGGCGACCCGCGGCCGAGATCGACTCCGCCGAGGATGTTGTGGTTGCGGAGGCGCCGGAGAAGCTCGGGGACCTGGCCGCACTGGTCGCGGACCACAAACTCCTTGAACGTTGGGCGATCGAAGGCGATATCAAATCGATCGGCCGTTAGTTGCCGGCGCGCGTACTCGGTTTTTTGCACGCAGAGACTGGCGATTTCCCGCAGCCCCTGAGGTCCGACGGTCGCCAGGTAAACGGCCGCTCGCAGGGCGAACAGGCCCTGGTTTGTGCAAATGTTGCTGGTCGCTTTTTCACGCACGATGTGCTGCTCGCGAGTTTGCAGAGTCAGCACCCAGCAGCGGCGTTCGCGGCGATCGATCGTCTGGCCGGCGATCCGTCCCGGCAGACGCCGCATGAATTTCTCCCGGCACGCCATGACGCCCAAGTACGGCCCGCCGTACAGCATGGGCGTGCCCAGGCTTTGGCCTTCGGCGACCGCGATGTCGACCCCCAATTCACCTGGGTTTTTCAACAAGCCCAGGCTGATCGGGTCGAAAACCTGCACCATCAATGCGCCGTTGCGGTGCGCCAGTTCGACCGCTCCAGCCACATCCTCGTAGCAACCGAAGAAGTTGGGGTGCTGCAGCACGACACACGCTGTCTCGCCATCGATTAGCTCTTCCAATTCGGCGAGCGCGACAGCGCCCGACTCGCCGCCGACAGTGACTATTTCCACATTGAGATTGACGAGATAGGTCGCCATGATCTCACGGTATTCGGGATTCAGGCTGGCGGGAACGACTACTTTTCGGCGCCGCGTGGCGCCGACCGCCATCATCACAGCTTCAATCGTCGCGCTGCCGCCGTCGTACAAACTGGCGTTGGAAACATCCATGCCGGTCAATTGGCAGATCATCGTTTGATACTCAAACATCGCCTGCAGATTGCCCTGGCTGACCTCGGGCTGGTACGGCGTGTACGAAGTGTAGAATTCGCCTCGCGCGGCGATCGCGTCGACAACGCTCGGCACGAAATGGTCGTAGCTTCCGCCACCCAAGAAGCAGGCTGCCGAGCCGGCGTGCAAGTTCTTCGCCGCCAATTGCCGCATGTGTTGAGTCAACTCCAACTCACTCATGCCGGGGGGAATGTCCAGCGTTCGTTGAAGTTGCAGATCCGCCGGGATGACGTCGAACAGATCATCCACCGAGTCGACCCCGATGGCCGCCAGCATTTCCCGCACTTCTTCAGCCGTGTTAAACAAATAGGGCATGAGAGTTTTCCGTTTACGATGCTTCGCCGCACTGGCGCTGGTAGGCCGGATAATTCATCAGAGACGCCAGCGCCGATTCATCGGAGACCGACAGTTTGTAGATCCAAGCCTGTCCGTACGGATCAGCTGAGAGTGAGTCGAGCGATTCGGGCAAAGATTCATTGACTTCAATGACCTTGCCGTTCACCGGCGCGTAGAGCGGACTGACGGCTTTCACCGATTCGATTTGACCCACCTCGTCGCCTGAGTTGAACTCAGCTCCGACCGCCGGCAGTTCGAGATAAACGATGTCCGTCAATTGCTCCACCGCGAAGGCGCTGATGCCGACCGTGGCGACTTTGCCGCCAGCGCCGTCATCGATGTGGGTCCATTCGTGTGTTTCGGCGAATAGTAGTTTTTCCGGGTCCACGATCTTCCTCTATGCGCTTTGATTGGCTTGATTATCTTGACTGTCGCCGGCGATTCCGCCGGACTCGCTGCGGTTGGTCAAGTTTGTCGGATCCGTCATTTGGGTCGCTTGTAAAAGGGGAGCGCCGCCGCGTCGGCGGGCGCGAGTTTGCCGCGGATATCGACGTCGTAGGACGCGTGCTGCGCCGCCCCGGTCTCGACATACGCCATGGCGATTGGTTGCTGTAGCGTGGGCGAAAACGTGCCACTTGTCACGACACCGACCTGTTCGCCTTGACGACAGACGGGAAATCCCTCGCGGGGAACGCGTTTGCCTTCCATGGCCAAGCCGATGCGAGCGCGGGTGGGGCCGTTTTCTCGGGCGGTCTCGAGCGCGGGCTGGCCGATGAAATCGCGGTCGTCCGTCAGTCGCACGGCGAAGTCCAAGCCGGCTTCGAGCGGCGTCGTTCGCTCATCTAACTCGTGGCCGTAGAGAGGCATGCCGGCCTCCAGTCGAAGCGTGTCGCGGGCCCCTAGTCCGGCGGCCGAAATCTGTTCCGCGCCCTGCGCCATGAGGGCCTCCCAAACGGCCCGGCCGTCCGCGGCCGCCACCACTAACTCGCAGCCATCCTCTCCCGTATAGCCGGTTCGACTGACAAGACCATGACACTTGCGGTCCGCCGACTTCACGGTTGTCCCGGCGATCGTGTAATACTTCATGGAGGCGACGTCGTGCGACAGCAGATCCGCGGCCGCCGCGATCGCCAACGGGCCTTGCACGGCGATCATCACCGTGTCGGGAGTCAGATCCGACAAGCCGATCTGGTCGTCGCCGCGATGAGTCTGAATCCAGTCGAGAATCTTGAGTCGATTGCTGGCGTTCACGACCAGCATGTAGTGCGGATCGTCGCCGCCGACACGATATATCAACACGTCGTCCAGCACGCCGCCGCTCTCGTTGCAGACCAGCGAGTACCGTATCTGGCCTTCCTTCAGCGATAGCACGGGCCGAGTCAAGATGCGGTCCAGGAATCGCGCCGCCGCCGCGCCGTCAAAACGCAGCCGGCCCATGTGCGATACGTCGAACAACGTCACTCGTTCCCGCGTCGCCACGTGCTCGTCCACGATCGACGTGTACTGGATGGGCATCAGCCACCCGGCGAAGTCGACCATCCGCGCTTGCTGATCGGTGTGCCAGGAGTAGAGAGCCGTGCGGGCCGGTTCGCTCATCGTCCGTGTGTGCGTTGGGGTGTACGGGTGCGCATTCCCGCCGGAAACGGGATCGTGACGCGTGCATTTGCAAAAGAACAAACCGCACAACTGCGCGGTCGAGGCATTGTAGGGCCATTCGCGGGAGATGGCCACTACCGAAACTGGGGCGCCATTCGGATTCGAGACGGCCGCGGCGACGCCAGCTCGAGCTCTCCGCAAGACGCGCGAGCACGCCGGCTCAGCGGTGTTTCTTCTTCTTGCCGCGGGGCCGGTTGGACGAGCCGCGGGACTCCTGCTTGCCGCGACGGCCGCCCCGCGAACTCGACTTCGACGCCCCACGCGGAGCCGATTTGATCGTGCCGATCATGCGGAAGTCCAGTTCGCGGCGATCGAGGTCAACGCGGGCCACCTCAACTTTGACAACATCGCCGAGACGATACTGACTGTTCTTCCGCCGTCCCGATAGTGTGTGGGTCTGACGATCGAAGGAGAAGTCGTCGTCGCCGAGCGTATCGACGTGAATCAGGCCCTCCGCCGGCAACTTGAGTCCCTGGACGAACAGTCCATACTCTTCGACCCCCGTGATCACCGCCTCGAACGACTTGCCGATCCGTTTGCTGAGGAAGCCGAGCAGTTTGATGCGGGTCAGATCGCGCTCGGCGGATTCGGCTCGCTGTTCGCGCTGCGAACAATGATCGCCATCGACGCGCAGTTTGTCGATGTTGTCGTCCGGACGCACATCGCGCTCCAGATCGGCCAGCATGCGGTGGATGATGAGATCGGGGTAGCGGCGAATCGGCGAAGTGAAGTGGGCGTAGTTTTTGATATTGAGAGCGTAGTGGCCTTCTTCAGCGGGACTGTAGCAAGCCTTTTGCATGCTGCGGAGGACGGCGTAGTTCACCGCGTACCGCTCTGGCCTGGTCGCAACTTCCGCCACAACGCGGCGGATTTCGTGCCGGCTCTCCAAGCTCTCGCACTGGATCCCCAGTTCTTTGACGAACTTGGTCAGCTGCCGCAGCTTGCGAGGTTCGGGGCTCTCGTGCACGCGTCGCAGCACATTCAGTTCGCGTTCGGTCAGCAATTCGGCGACCGCCTCGTTCGCCGCAAGCATGAACTCCTCAATGATCTGGTGACTTTCCGTGTGCTCGACCTGGTGCGCGCCCTTCACTTCACCTTGGCCGTCAAACTCCAGTTTGATCTCGGGCAACGTGAGCTCGATCGAGCCGTTGTCCATCCGCCGCCGCCTCAGTTTCATCGCCAGTTCGAACATCCGCTCCAGCAACTCGAAAACGGCCGGCGACAGTTTGTCTCGCCAAGCCTTGCGATCGCCCAGAAACTGATCCACCTCTTCGTAGGTGAAACGCCGATCGCTGCGAATGATCGATGAGCAATATTGAGTGTCGACTCGAACACCCGATTCATCGTATTCCAGGAACGCGGACTTGGCGCAGCGGATGCGATCAGGTTGCAGGCTGGCCAGGTGATTGGAGATCAATTCGGGCAACATGGGGATGACCCGGTCAGGCAAATAGACGCTGGTCGCGCGATCGCGGGCTTCCCGGTCCAGCTGCGTGCCGCGTCGCACGAAATGCGACACGTCCGCGATGTGGACTCCCAGTCGCCAGTGACCATTCTCCAATCGCTCCAACGAGATCGCGTCGTCGAAGTCACGCGCGTCAACCGGATCGATTGTCAGCGTCGGCAGTTCGGTCAGGTCTCGTCGGTCCGAGAAATCAGGATCTTCAAACAGGCGAGCCTGCTCGCGCGCCTCCTCCAGGACGGCTTCTGGGAAGACCTCTGGCAATTCGTATTCGCGAATCACCGACATGGTGTCCACGCCCGGAGCTCCACGCTTGCCGAGCACCTCGGTGATCACCCCTTCACCGGGCGCGCGAGCGGACGGGTAGACGGCCAATTCGACGACCACCTTGTCACCGGAACGAGCTCCTTTAGCTCCGGCGTCGCCGACGGGAATCGGCTCGGAGAATGCCGTGCCGTCGACTTGGACAAAGTGATTCTGTCCCTCGGACATGATGACTCCGACAAACTGTCGCGACCCGCGGTCGACAATTTCGACGATCGCGCCACTGCGTTTGCCGTCGCGTTGTTTGCGCCCTAGCTCGATGCGGACGCGATCGCCGTTGGCGGCGTCCAGCGTCTTGTGCAACGGAATGAAGATATCGTCGCTGCGTTTGCCGCCGGCAGGCCGGACGAACCCGTAACCGGCGAGCGCTCGCTGGAACACGCCGGTCAATTCGTTCGAGTTCGCCCGCTCTTGCGAGGCGGAGTGGATTGGATAGACGATGTGTTTGGCGCCGAAACGGATTGCTCCTTGGCGGACCAGGTCCTTGATCGTTCTCCGCAAGCGACTTCGCTCAGGGGTGGCCAGTTTCAGCTTTTTGGCGATGACCTTGGGCTTTGCCGGATGGTAATTCGGTGAATTGACGAGCTGGAGGACTAGTTGTTCGAGGTCGTCTGTCGTCTGGGCGGGTTCCGTAACTTCTTCTTTGTGCATTTCTTCCATAGGGGTAACTGTATCGGGCCGGCCCAATTGCGCCTATCCGCGCCCATGGGGCGAGGGCGAGCCACTCGCGACGCCAACGTCGACGACGTCGATCGGGGGCCGTGAGAGATTCTGAGGCGTCGGTCCACTCTAGCTCAGCGAGATCGCTGGCGAACGGACCGGCCGGGGAGATTCGGCGCCATAGAAATCAGCGCCTCTCCAGGTTTCTGTTTGGTGTTAAGACAGCGCCCCGGCAAATGGGTTCGCACGGCGTCCAGCAAAGAACTAGGTCCAGCAAAGAACTAGCCGGCGTCTGGCGGTGAACTGCCTTTGAATATCTTTCGTTGCAGCGCCGGAAAGTACGTCGTCCATGCGCTCTGGGTGTTTGAGTCCTCTTGAATCAGGCGATGAAACGCGTGAACCTTGGCGTCGAGCGTGTCGAGTAAATGGAGGGTCAACGCCTCCATCGTCATCGGCACTTTGGGGCTGCCGTGCTCGAGTAGCCCGTTGTGGCTGAGGATCATGTGCTGCAAGCGCAGTTTGGTTTCCTCGGGAAAGGTCTCTTCCGCGAGACTCTCCGCCTCGGCGACCTTCTTATCCAGGATCGAAACGCCGATTACGAGGTGCCCGATCAATTGGCCGGCGTCCGAGTATCCGAGGTCGCGTTCAAACGTCAGTTCTTCGATCTTGCCGACGTCGTGAAGAAACGCTCCCATCAGCAGCAGGTCGGCGTCGATTTGAGGGTAGCGGGGAGCGACCACCAAGCTCAACTCCATCAGGTCGACGACGTGTTGCAATAGTCCGCCGTGGTAGGCGTGGTGGTGTTTCACTCCCGCCGGCGCTCTTGAAAACGCCGCCATGAATGACTCATCGATGAGAAAGCACTCGGCCAGGTTGCGGAGGTGGACGTCGCGAACCGAACGCAGCATCTCGGCCATCCGCGCGGCGAGTTCGTCGACGACTCGGTCGTTGAGCGTGACGAAGTCGGCTTCGTCGACCTGGTCCGCCGCGCCTTTTTCCACGCGGTTCAGAATGACTTGCAGTCCGCCGTTGTACACCTGCGTAGCTCCGACGATCCGCAGGTAGTCTCCGTTCTCGAAACTGTTGTACAGTTTCTCGTTCGCGTTCCAGAGCATTCCCGTGAGCGATCCTGTGCGATCGGCCAAACGGACCTGCAAATAGAGGTTGCCATTCCGATTGCTGCGCAGCTGCTTCTCGGACGCCAAGAAGATCTGGTCGATCTGCTCACCTTCGCCGAGCTGATTGACGAAACGACGCGACATAGTGGGGGTGGCTTCCTGAGACGGGTAGGGGAGGGGGACAACTCGAAATCTGCGCCCGCGGCAGGTGCAAGGCGGTGATTCTATGTACAGCCGCCGAAACCGACAACGGGTGGCCTCACCTGCTGCGGAGCCCGCCGCGTCCCCGTCGCGTCCCGTCGCCGCGGAATTCCGGGCGCCGCTCGCCGCCTGTTGTAGTCGGGCTTGTCGCATTCCGCAGCGCCGCGTTAAATGAGGCTCAGCGGTAGTCGAGCGAACCCCCACACAGACCAATCGCTCCGTTCTGCATTCCAATATTGATGAACTCGTCGGAGGATGACTGAGGCCGCCATGGCGAAAAAGAACGCAATTCAACCCTCTCGCGCCGACGACTACCCCGAGTGGTACCAGCAAGTGATCAAATCCGCGGATCTGGCGGAGAACTCGGATGTTCGCGGCTGCATGGTGATCAAGCCGTGGGGCTACGCGATTTGGGAGAATATGCAGCGGGTGCTGGACGGCATGTTCAAGGACACGGGCCACGAGAACGCCTACTTTCCGTTGTTCATTCCGATGAGTTTTTTGGAGAAGGAAGCTGAGCACGTCGAGGGATTCGCCAAAGAGTGCGCGGTGGTGACTCACCATCGACTCGAGCCCGGTCCGGAAGGCGGACTCGTGCCCGCCGGAAAGCTGGAGGAGCCGCTCATTGTCCGTCCCACCAGTGAGACGATCATCGGCTCGACCTTCGCTCGCTGGGTCCAATCGTATCGCGACTTGCCGATCCTGCTAAACCAATGGGCCAATGTTGTGCGGTGGGAGATGCGGACGAGAATGTTTCTCCGCACGGCGGAGTTTCTCTGGCAGGAAGGGCACACCGTACACGCCACCGAGGCGGAAGCGGTCGCCGAAACCGACCAGATGCTCGGTGTCTACGCGAAGTTCGCCGAAGAGTACATGGCGATGCCGGTGATCTGCGGAGAGAAACCCGCTTGCGAGCGCTTCCCGGGAGCCGTGAACACGCTGTCGATCGAGGCGATGATGCAGGACCGCAAGGCGCTGCAGGCGGGCACATCCCATTTCCTCGGCCAAAACTTCGCCCGCGCGCAAGAGATTAAATTCAGTGATCAGAACGGCGAGGAAGTCTACGCGTGGACAACGTCTTGGGGTGTTTCCACCCGGCTGGTCGGCGCATTGATCATGACGCACGGCGACGATGACGGGCTGGTTCTGCCGCCGCGCTTGGCTCCCAAGCATGTCGTGCTGCTGCCGATCTACCGCAAAGACGAAGAACGACCTCAGGTGCTCGAATACTGCGACTCCCTGCGCCGAGAACTTGAGCAGCAGACGTACGACGGGGCGCCTGTGCGCGTGATCGTCGACGACCGAGATCTGCGCGGCGGCGAGAAAGCGTGGCAGCACGTCAAGAAGGGAGTGCCTCTGAAAGCGGAGATCGGACCTCGTGACATCGCCAACGACGGCGTGTTTCTCAGCCGTCGCGACACGATGGAGAAATCCGCCACGCCGCGAGCTGAGTTCGTCGCCAACGTGGGGAGCTTGCTCGAGGAGATTC
>JASMLW010000335.1 GCA_030748485.1 Pirellulaceae bacterium | reverse complement strand
ATTCCATCATGGCTGTGTTGCCGCCGACTCCCTGCGCGAGATCAGCGTCAAAACCGTATCGCTCGATCATGAACCAATGCGCGTCCCACAACGCAGACGCCCAAACTTCCCCAGTAAAGTGGACGTCCAAGCCAGTCGTCGCGTAGTTGGTCAGGATGGTCTGGCTTCCAACCGCCAAATCGACGCTGTAGACGCCGGAGCGACTTCCTTGATCGGGGAGTGGATTGCCGAGCGCCAACGATGGGAAGGAATACTCACCCAACGGGCGAGGCGTGTTGCGATCATGACTTGGATCCTGCGTAAAGACGAGTCCAAGCCAATCACTCCATCCCTCGTTCAAACCGCCAGGTTGTTCTTGTCCAGGTACCGATGCGATGTTGGCCGGTCCGCCGACTAAGCGACTGACCAGACCATGACCATACTCGTGTGCGACGATCGCGCTGTCGTAAACAGTGCCGTGCATGGGAGACGTGATTGTCGTCTCACCCATCGCGATTCGAGCTGGAATACCCTCGACGGAGGGGAAAAAGAACGCGTTGTCCTGAGCCCCCAGGTCAATCGAATCAAGGACGATGGGGTCGCCACCTTGACCTTGACTGCTGTAGTTGGTTCCCTGGAAGTTTCCGGCGATTTCGTCGAAACCATGATGGAACAGTACATCGTGTACGCGGTTGACCGTGTAGAAACCCTGAGTCGTGGCGGCATCGATGTTCTGCGGGTCTGACACGTTCAGCGTGGGGTCGTGCACATCGTTGAAGATGAGTGAAGCGCCCCCGTTGGGCCGCTGGCCGAGAAGGTCATCATCGTCGAGGTCTTCTTGAGCATGTACATTGTTGCCGCGCGTGTCGGTGAATTCGGCTCCAGGCTGTGCATTCGTGTCATGCCATCCGAATGGTGAGGCGATCGGATCTTCAGGATCCACAACCAGCGTTTGGACGCCGTTGTCAGGATCGGAGATAGGTAAGGCGAACACGTTATAGGAAGCCGCCCAAGCCTGGTCCTCTATGCGAAGGACTCGTGTTCCATCTTCACTGACCACCGCTTGGTATTGAGCGATTCGATCTTCGGGGATGACTTGCATATCCCAGCCAAGTTCGAGTCGGCCGTCCGCGGTCGGAACATAGACTAGTCGCGTTGGGACGCTTCCGCCTCGATTGCCGTCAAATGAAACACCTGTCGCTTGGTCAAGCCCCGTCGAACCGCCAATTGGGGCGGGGTTGTTTGCATGGGCGATGTTGAGCGTGTCGGCCAAGATATCGACCGCGCCCGCCGGATCGATCGCCGGAACGGTGTCCGCCGTCGCCGGCAACGGCACAAAACTCGTTGCCCCGCTGACGATTTGACCATTGGATTGGAGACTGAAATTCGCCACAGCGCCAATAATGTCAAGACCGTTGAACGTCTGCTGCAAGTAGACGTACCTGTGACTACTGACGGAACTGATGGTTGACGACGAGACCCTAAACTCGATGTCGTTTCGTTCCAGCCCATACTCCCCAGCGTGGGTCTCTAAATAGTTCCGCGCGATATCTTCGGGGGCGTTTGAGGACGGTAAACTCAGTTGATCGCCATAGCCCTCAAGGATGTGGGTGTTTTCTGGCACGAAGTCGGCCATGAACTGGTCGCTGCCAAAACTGGGCAGGTCGGCCGCCAACAGGAGGCGGGTTTCGAGCCGTTCGAGTTGGCCGCGTCGCTGGGCGAGGTCGCGACGGGCACGGCTTTTGCGAAGTGATTTGCGTAACGATTGGGCTTTTCGCGATTTCACGAGAGGTGACCTCTTCTGCGGGTCGCTGTCAAAAGGCTTGGCAAAGATGGCCTCTTCGCCAGTCTACTCACACGTCAACATAAGTCCACCAATATGCGCAACTTGCTTGTCGAGAACTGTTTAGCGTCCCACAAATGAACGCGCTTAGCAGCCCACCGACTCGCGCATCGCTGCGCCGTAGCTCTCACCCCAGTGGATGTTAATGTGAGAAGTTTGGCGAAAATAGATAGTTTTCAAGTTTCGATTATAAGTGGGGGCCGAAGGGTGTCAACAAAATTGCAACTTCAGGTTGCCTTCCCACCTCAAACGTTGACATTTCGCCTCACATCCGACGCTTGGCGGATGGAAAAAGTTCCTTAAGTTCCAGCGGGCGCACAAAAAAAGCCCCGCGTTTGCGGGGCTGTTTTGGTCGATTGAGGTAGAGCGTGGCGCTTACCACATCCATTCGAGGCCGGCCGTGCCGCCGTGAACGAAGACGTCCCCGTTGTTGTTGACGAAGGGAGTGCGGGCGGCGCCGCCGCCAAACGGCGGCGTGAAGTTCACGTTCTCCGGCGCCAGAGCGACCCCGTCGGCGAACAGGCCCATGTAACCGGCGCGGAACGTCCAGTTCTGGTTGATCTTCCAAAGCAGCGTGGCGTTGCCCTCGGCGATAAACGAGACGCCTTGCGTGCCGAACGTCTCGGTGATCGTACCGGGCAGCGTCAGGGCGTTGATGGTGGTGTGCTGGGACGAGTTATTGCCGAAGAGGCCGATTTTGACGTCGCCGCCCATTCGCACGCCGGGGATCAAGGTGGCCCAGCCGTCGCCGCCGACCTGGAAGCCGGTCATGCTGTTCGACGTGGCCACGCCGTAGTTCATGAATCCAGTCACGGGTCCGCCGCCGCCGGTGTAGTTGACCACGATGCGGTGCAGGAACTGCTCATCCAACTTGAAATACCGAACGCCCATGATCCACGAGCCTTGGAAGCGGCAGTTCGGCAGGATGAACCGCTTGCGGTAGTTGACCTCGATCGTGTCGATGCTGGACGAGTAGTTGATGTCGGCCCATTCGGCGGAGTCCGTGTCGGTGAAGCCGCCCCGGTCGGGAGGCATCGGGGGCGGATTGGTGCCGTAGTTGCTGAAAGCGGAGTACAGACTGTCGGGATCGATCAACGGTTCGGGAGGAACGACCGAGACCGTGTCCTGCCAGTTGAGTTGGCCGAGGTAGCTGACTTCGAAGGCGCCGCCGGGCAGGAACTGGAAGGCCGCCGAAGCTCGGAAGCCGTACTCTTCGTCGAATTCCATTTGGTCGGTGCTGAGAACGATGACGGGGGGAGCCATGCCGGCGGGGGCGTCGGACATGAAGTTGACCGTTCGCGAAACGTCTTCGCGGGAGAGGGCGACCCCTTCTGCGTGGAAGTCGAACCAGCGGGGGGCGCACCAGCCGCCTCCCGGATAGGGGCCGATCATTCGCCGCAGGAAGCCCATTCCCTCATCAAACCCTCGGTCACCCATGCAGTTGTCGCAGCCAAAACCGTTGCAAGATGCACAGCCCTTGGGAGCTTCGCCGCCGGCGCCGGCGTAATAAGACGCTTGGTGGATGCCGCCCGCCGGGCCCATCGGAGCCCCGTTGGGACCGGTCATGTAAGGCATCGGTTGACCCATGGGCATGCCCATGCCACCCATCGGAGCGCCCATCGGAGGTTGTCCGGCATAGGCGCTGGCCGGGAACATGTTGGCGTAACTAGCTTGACTCAGTCCACCGCCCATCTGAGGAGGGGGGCCATGGCTGTGGCCGTGATGTTGCTGACCTGCCGGAGCTTGGGGGCCGGTCGGGATCGTGGATTGGGCGAACGCCAGGGGACGTTGTTGAGCTGTGGGAATGGGCGGAGGCCCCGTTGGGCCCGTTTGAGGTCCGAACCGATGGCCACCAGGCTGGCCGAGTTGTCCCGCAAAACCTGGTTGTCCCGCAAAACCTGGTTGTCCGCCGGGACCGGGCTGACCGATTCGGGGCGGCGCGGTTTGAATCGTTGGGCTCACGGCCGGGCCGGGAGCGGTTGGCGCCGGCGGGGCCGGTTGCGTTTGAGCGTTGGGAGGCGAGCCGCCCGGGGCGTACCGACTGGGAGTCTGCGCTCGCCCCACGGGAGCGAACACCGTCATCAGGATTGGCAAAAGCAGCCACACCCATTGGATTCTCATCACATCATCTCCGCGGCATTGGGACAACCGCCTGGACGGACATCACTGCGGCTGAGCGTGTCGCACAGCCCGTAGAATCGGCAACACCTGCAAAGGCGTTAAACTCTACTTGCAAACTCGTATCGGCCCGGCAGAAAGCGCAGAACCAATACTTTCCGACTTGCCGGAACACTCCAGTTAATCGGCAGCCTCTGTCAAAAACTCCTGCCTTTCCAGAAAGAAGACCCCAGGCGTCAACGCCGTCTACCCAGTTTGCCAAGACGCGACAAACCACTCTGGTGAGCACGACGATTCAGCGTCCAGGCGGCATGCTCGGTTGGCTCATAGGCTTCCGCGCCGCCCGGTTGCCACAGGGCGGCCGTGTGCGGGCGCACTTTCCGGCTGCCTGGATCGCCGTAAGTCGAAAAAACGCTTGCGAATGCGCCGATGTATTGCCACAATCGAGGCGGGTGTCTCTAGAAAATTCCGTTCGGAAAGGCTCAAAATGGGCAAGCTTGCCGGCGTGGCGACCTCGCAGCAATTGGTCGAGGTGATTAAGAAGTGCGACTTGCTCGATGAACAGCAGCTTGCTGTCGTCAGCAAAGGGGCGGCCCAGACAGCTGACCCCAAAGTGCTGGCCCGCCATTTGGTTAAGCACAATCTGCTGACTCGCTGGCAGGCGGGGCAGTTGCTGGCGGGCTTCACCGGCTTCAAGATCGGCAAGTACAAGTTGCGTGATCAGTTGGGCCGAGGCGAGTTGGGACGCGTCTTTTTGGCTGAGCACGGGCAGATGGGCCGCCGCGTGGCGCTCAAGGTGCTGGCCCGACGCTTTACTCAAAACCCCGCGGCCGTGAAGCGATTTTTGGGTGAAGCGAAGAAGGCGGCCGCCATCGACCACCGCAATCTGGCTCATGTGTTTGATGTCGGGGTCGAGGACGACCTGTGCTTCATCGTCGCCGAATACGTCGAGGGCCAAAGTCTCCAGAAGATTATCGATGACCGGGGCCCGCTCGACTTCGCTGCGATTCGGAAGATCATCCTGCAAGCGGCTGACGGGCTGACTCATTTGCACGACTCGGGCGTTGCTCACCTCGATCTGAAACCGTCCAACATCGTCGTTGACGGCAGCGGACAGCTAAAACTGCTCGACTTGGGAGCCGGCGGTTTGGTGGGGATGGAGTCCGAGCCGGACGCGGAGATCGGACCCCGCTACCACGCGCCCGAACAGATTCGCGGAGCGGCGGTCGACCAGAGAGCGGACCTGTTCTCGCTCGGAGCCGTCATGTACGCGTGCTTGACCGGGACGGCCCCCTACCCGGACTCTCAAGACGAGTCATTTGCAACCCCGCCCAGCATCGCTGAATTGCGCGCTGACGCCCCCGCCCTGCTGGTTGAGATTTGTCGTCGCCTGATGTCGCTCTCCCCGGACGAACGTCACCAGCAGGCCGCCGATATCGTGGCCGCATTGGCCGACAAGGCGGATCCGGCGCCTGCCGCACCTGAGACGTCGGCCAGCGATAACGGCTCCGCTGTAAAACGAGTCGCCGCCAAAGCGCCCGCCGTGGCGACGGCGGATACGACCACCGCAGCCAGCGCGGCCACGGAAGATGTGGCGATCGGGAATCTGGACGAGGAACTGGACGAGGAACTGGACGAGGAGACTGCTGAAGTCGAGCCGGTGAGCGCCGCTCCTCAATTCGAAACGACCGAGAGCGACGAGCTGGTTGACCAGGACGATGTCGCCGCGCCGCCCGCCGAATCGGGACCCCAAGAACAGCTGCCGACAGACGGTTTTTCGATCAAGACGAAAAAGCGAAAGAAGAAATCGACAGGCGGCCAGCCCGCCAAAAAGCCGGCGGCCAAGCCAACCGCACCAGAGCCCACCGCCGAACAGCCGACGCCCGCAACCAAGGCCTCCGCAGGCGGATCCAACAAAAAAATGGTGCTGATTCTGGCTGCCGGCGGCGGTGGCGTCGTGCTGATGCTCGGCGTCGCCATCGGCCTGTTCTTCTTTCTCCGCGGTGGAGACGAGGGACAAGTAGCGCAATCCGGCCCCACCCCAGAGGCCGCTCCCGCCGTGGATCCCGACGGCGGCGATGTGGAAATCAGCGACCCGGAAATCAGCGACCCGGAGATCAGCGACCCTCCAATTGATCCCGCCGGCGTCGACGACAAGGCCGCCGATTCCGCTACCGGGAGCGAGGCGACAACCGATCAAGCCGAGCCGGGTGACGCCTCCGCCAATGGCGGCAATGACGGCGGCAACGGCGGCGGGACGGCGACGGGCGATGTGCCCAAGCCGGGAGAAGGCGAGTCTCCCGATCCCAAGACACCCGATCCCAAGACACCGATGAACACGGGCCCGGATAAGCCGGAGCAAAAGCCCGCGCCGAAACCGCCTGCGCCGAAACCGCCGGCCGATCCGCTCCAAACGCTCGCAGCCAAAGTTGACCTGCCCCCGTTGTTCGACGATGAGGGCAAACCACTCGCTGGGGCGTTCGCTCCCAAGCCGTTGGGCAAGCTGGTTGTGCCGGAGAAGGACTTGGCTTTCATTCGTCTCAGTGGCGGACAGGGCGCCGCCCGCGGCAAAGTCGAGTTCAAGCTCCGCAACGCGGACGGCGGGTTAGCTGAGCGCGACTGGGAATTCACCGTCCTGAACGCTCCCGATCTGCAAGGCGAACCGGTCGTCGCGAAACTCGCGCTCAAGAACGACCAACTCGTTTTTCAATGGACTCCGGACGCGGGAAAAGACGAAACGGCCGCTCATCTGTGCAACTGCCAGCTCAACGTCAGCGTCGGACCCAACACGAAATCGATCGCGCTACGGAAGTTAGTCGAGGCGGACTCGATGTTGTTGAGTCTCGACAAGACAGGAGTCAAGGCGAAATTCGAATTCCCCTACCCGCCCGACCCGGACAAGATTCGAGTTGAGGTGGCCAACTTGCAGAAGCCCTTCCCGAAGTTCACCAAGGAACCTGAGCAAGCGGTCAAAGCTTCCAAGGGCACTCAGTGGATTCGGCTCGGCGAAAAACCGGAAGACCAGACGATTTTGCTGAAAGTGGACATTTCGATGCGGCGCACGTTGGATGTGAGCGTCAAGCCGTTCGTGCAGATGACGAAGGAGCAGAAACCGGAATTGCTCAACAAGGTGTCGAAGAAGAAGCTGAACGATTTCGTCAACACGGCTGTGCAAACGGCGTCCATCCAGGTCGCGCGGTTTGCCAACGCCCAGCCGCCAAAAGAACGAGGTCAGAAGGCGATCTTCGAGCAACAAAAAAATCTGGCCAACCAGCTCAGCACGAACGCCAATGCGGCCAAGGTGAAAGTCGACAAACTCAACACGCTCTACGACGCTGTCAACGAGCAAGGCAAGATTGACGTCCGCGTCTTCTACGCCACCGAGACCGGCGAGGTCGATCTGTTGAGAACGAAATGACCAATCGTCGCCTGGACGACGATCAGCTTGGCCGCCGGCCGCGTACTGGTTTCGATTCGAGTTCCTCACATATCCACCCTGCTTATCCACCCCGTTTTTTCACGCTGCCGCTAAGGAGTACCTTCGCATGCGTCTCGGTCAACAGATGGCTTACGGATTGGTGATGGTCGGTTGTCTCGTCTGGACTGGATGCTCGGGCGATGCGACGCCGCAGCCGAGTGGCGGTGGGGCGCAGGCAGGTCATGATCACGATCACGATCACGAGTCGGGCAAGCACGGCGGTCACGTGCTGGCGATTGGC